>CAZDHT010000005.1:36588-54515 GCA_964505325.1 uncultured Planctomycetota bacterium
ACCTCTTGCACCCGGTGAAGGAGCTGACCGAATGGAAATGTGGCTGGACCGGCGCGATTTTCTAAGGGCGATGGGCGCCGGCGCTGCATCGCTGGCGATGGGCAAGCTCGCGTTCGCCGCCGGGGAAGGCGCCGCGCCCTTCGGCGGGGCGCAGGGCAAGAAACCCAACGTGCTGTTCATCGCGATCGACGATCTGAACGACTGGGTGGGTTGTCTGGGCGGTCATCCGGACGTGAAGACACCCCACCTCGACCGGCTGGCGAAACGCGGCGTGCTGTTCACGCGGGCCTACTGCGCCGCCCCCGCGTGCAACCCGTCCCGCGCCGCGTTGATGACCGGCATCCGCCCCGCCACGTCGGGAATCTACACGAACCCCCAACCCTGGCGGAAGAGCGAAATCCTCAAGAACGCCGTGACCCTGCCGCAGCACTTCATGGCCGCCGGGTACCACGCCCTGGGCAGTGGGAAGATCTACCACGGCAGGTTCCCCGACCCACCGTCGTGGCACGAGTATTGGCCGTCAAAGACCCGGTGCCGGCCGGGCGACCCGGTGCCGGCGAAGCGCCCGGTCAATGGGATCCCCAACGCCCGGCACTTCGACTGGGGGCCGCTGGACGTACCCAACGAAAAGATGGGCGACTGGCAGGTCGCCGATTGGGTCATCAAGCAGCTCAGGCAGGAGCACGACAAGCCGTTCTTCCTTGCCTGCGGCTTCTTCCGTCCGCACCTGCCCTGGTATGTGCCCAGGAAGTACTTCGACCTGTACCCCGTGGACAAGATTACCCTTCCCAACGTCAAGGCCGACGACTTGGACGACGTGCCGCCCATCGGCAAGCGGATGGCCCGGCCGAAGGGCGACCACGCCAAGGTGGTCAAGCACAAGCAATGGCGAAAGGCGGTGCAGGGTTACCTGGCCAGCATCAGCTTCGTCGACGACTGCGTTGGGCGCGTCATCGATGCGTTCGACAAGGGCCCGCATCGTGACAACACCGTCATCGTGCTGTGGTCGGACCACGGGTGGCACCTCGGCGAGAAGCTGCACTGGCGGAAGTTCGCCCTGTGGGAGGAGGCCACGCACAACGTGCTGATGTGCGTGGCGCCCGGCGTCACGAAGCCCGGCGGGCGATGCGAGTCGCCGGTCGGCCTCATCGACATCTACCCGACGCTGATCGAGCTGTGCGGGCTCGAGCCCAGGAAGGAGCTCGAGGGCGCCAGCCTCGTGCCGCTGTTGAAAGACCCCGCCGCCAAACGTGACCGGCCGGCGCTCACGACGCACGGACGCAGGAATCACTCGATCCGGTCGAAGCGCTGGCGCTACATCCGCTACTCCGACGGCACGGAAGAGCTGTACGATCATCAAAACGACGAGTTGGAGTGGAACAACCTGGCGAAGGACGCGCAGTACGCGGACGTCAAGAGAGAACTGGCGCGCTGGCTGCCCACGAAGGACGCAAAGAACAGCCGCTAGCCACCCCTGCGAGGAGATGAGCCGGTGAGCAAGTTGAGACTCTCGCTTGGCGAGCTGTTGGAGCTGAAACGCTGGAACACCCCGACGATCTACAACGGCTGGGAACAGATCACGGGCGCCGACCCCGCTCGCGACTGCTTCAATCTCGAAGAGGTCCGGGACTTCATGCCGCAGATGGGGCCGATGGTCGGGTACGCGGTGACCGTGGTCTGCAAGCCGAGTGAACCGGAGTATTCGAAGGCCAATCCCGACGGCTGGAGCGAGTATCGGCAGTACATCGCCGCCGAGCCGGGGCCGAAGATCGTCGTGGTGCAGGACCTCGACAAGCCGCGGATGATCGGCGCGTGGTGGGGAGAGGTCAACAGCACGACGCACAAGGCGCTGGGCTGCGTCGGCTCGATCACCGACGGAGCGATCCGCGACATGGACGAGGTGGCCGGCGTGGGGTTCAAGCTCCTCGCACGCGGGACGTGCGTCGGGCACGCCCACTGCTGGCCGGTCCGCTGGGGCTGCGAGGTCGAGGTCTTCGGGCGGCGGATTTTGCCGGGGCAGCTCATCCACGCGGACCAGCACGGCTTCCTGGCGATCCCGAAGGGGGATGAGACGAAGGTGCTGGAGGCAGCGCGGTTCATGGACACCAACGAGTGCACCACGGTCATCCCGGCCGCCCGTGACAGCGCCGGCAAGACCAGCGAAGAGATACTCCGGAACATCGACGAAGCGGAGAAGGCGTTCCGCGCGGCCGTGCGAAAGAAGTTCGAGAGACAAGGTGAATGGTGACAGGCCGGCCACACACACGAGCTGAGAAGTGCAGGAGGACCGCCTGATGTTCATCGACATTCACGTGCACACACGGCGCGCGCCCATGCCGGATCGCGGGGGCGAGCCCGCATACACCACGCCGGAGCAACTCATCGAGCGCTACGACCAGATCGGCGTCGAGAAGGCGGTGCTGCTCCCGGGCGTCAACCCGGAGTGTTCGTACGTGCCGCAGTCGGTCCAGGAGGTCGTCAACATCGCCAGGGAATACCCGGACCGGTTCATTCCGTTCTGCAACGTCGATCCCCGGGCGATGACCAACTCCGCCGCCGCGCCGCTGGGTGACCTGCTGAAGTTCTACATCGACCAGGGCTGCAAGGGCGTCGGCGAGGTCGCCGCCAACCTGCCCTTCCTCGACCCGAGGGTCCAGAACCTGTTCCGGCACGTCCAGGACGCCGCCCTGCCGCTGACGTTTCACATCGCGGCGCAGATCGGCGGCATCTACGGCCTGTACGACGACCCCGGCCTGCCGCAACTGGAGCGCAGCCTCCAGCTCTTTCCCACGCTCACGTTCCTCGGCCATTCGCAGTCGTTCTGGGCCGAGATGGCGCCGCTCGAGACCCCCGCCGAGCGATACGACTATCCGAGCGGCCCGATCAAGGAGGAGGGCGTCGTCCCCAAGCTGATGCGCCGGTATCCCAATCTCTGGGGCGACCTGTCGGCGAACAGCGGATACAACGCCCTCGCCCGCGACCTCGACTACGCGGCGACGTTCCTGGACGAGTTCCAGGACCGGCTGCTCTTCGGCACCGATATCTGCGGCCCGACCACGAAGACGCCGCTGGCGGACCTGCTGCCCGAGCTGCGCGAGTCGGGCAGGATCACCGGCGAGGTGTTTCAGAAGGTCGCGCGGGAGAACGCCGCCAAGCTGCTGGGCTGTGTCTGACAGTTCCGACGATGCCCCGCCCGCTCACCCAGCGGGCCCGCTATTCCCCGATGATCTTGACGAGGACGCGTTTTCGGCGGCGGCCGTCAAACTCGCCGTAGAAGATCTGCTCCCAGGGCCCGAGGTCGAGTCTGCCGTCCGTGATCGCGACGACGACCTCGCGGCCCATGATGGTACGCTTCAGGTGCGCGTCGGCGTTGTCCTCGCCGTTGTTGTGATCGTATTGAGAAGTCGGCTCGTGCGGAGCCAGCCCCTCGAGCCACCGCTCGAAGTCACGGTGCAGCCCGCCCTCGTCGTCGTTGATAAAGACACTTGCGGTGATGTGCATCGCGTTGACCAGGCACAGGCCTTCACCGACGCCGCTCCTCGCGACCAACTCCTCGACCTGCGGCGTCATGTTGACGAAGCCCCGCCGCGACTTGATGTGGAACCACAAATGTTCGGTCAATGACTTCACGGGTCTGCTCCTTTCGCGCTCACGAGAAGCCGCCCCCGCCCCAACTCGTCACGGCTGGGAAGGGGTCGGCGCCAGCTTGACGATCCCCCCGCCCTCGGTGGCGAAGCGCAGGCTCCCTTCCTTGCTGGTGGTCAGGTCCTTCTCGCCGCCGGCGAGCCCCGAAACGGTGTACCTGGCGCCGCGCGTCAAGTCCACAACGAGGTGCGCGGTCTTGCCCTTCGGCGCCGAGTACGTCACCTCGCCGGCCACGTCGCCCTTCGTGCCGAACATCACGAGCCAGCCGCCAACGGACAACCCGGTCATCACCGCATCCTTCGAGCGGACCATCTCGGCGGGTGGCATCTGCTTCGTCCGTGTGTCGCAGATGTGGATGAGGTGCAGGAAGTTGTCGAACCTCGCCGGCTTCTTCGGCGAGACCTCGATCCGCCAGCGGCCGGTGTCCACCTTCAGGTTCTTGTGCCCGTCGCCCGTGCGGTTCTTGCCGTTCGACCAGGCTTGGTATCCGTCGCCGCCTATCCGACGGATGGTGTGCTCGGCCGGCAGGAAGGTCCGGATAAAGAGCCGCCCGGGGTCCTTCGGGTCCGGCGGCTTGAGGACGCCGTCGGCCCAGGTCATCCGCACGGTGTCGCCGTCGAAGTCCTCGATGTGGCCCGGCACCCGGGCACTGACGATCTTGCCGTCCACCTCCGGCTTGCCCTGGAAGTGACATAGCCAGGCCTTGCGCCACGAGGGGTCCAGCGACCGCACCCGGTCAAAGGCCACCAGGTCGTTCGTCCCCGGCAGGTACACCATCGAGCGGGTGAACAGGTCTATCTTCGGCTTGTTCTCTCGTCCCTTGTAGGCGTAGCAGAACTTGGGGTTGTTGTACGCCATGGTGGCGTCGCCCTGGACGTACGTGTATGCCTTGGCTTGGTCGAACGCCGTGATGTCCCCGGTCTCGAACAGCGAGTCGAGGGGGCCCAGCTCCTTCTTACGCCGCAGGTACTCGTCGAACGTGAAGCAGGTCTGGCCGAGCGCCCACCGCATGCGCTGGCCGCCGGGGTTGGGGATGACCCCCGGCTCCTCCAGGTCGCCGGCCCCCGGCCCGCCGGGGTGGTTGAACTCGCCCGGCTGGAAAATCAGCATGGTGTTGCTGCTGATCGACTGGGTGAAGTAGTGGCTTCCGCTGCCTCCGTGCCAGCACTTGTCGGCGCCGTAGCTGCCGCCCTGGACGGCGAGCCGGCCCTTGTGGTAGATCCAGAACGAGTTCGAGTGGTTGGGGTGGGTGTGGGTCCAGACGAAGTCGCCGCACTTGAATTCGATGACGGTCGAGTCGGGCGCCCAGCCCTTGCTGCGCATCTGCACGTAGCCCGCGCCCCGTCGTCCCCATATCATGCTGAACGGTGCGTCGGGCGGCATCGTCGGCTCAAGCTTGTCGAGCTTCTCGTCGTAGAACAGGACCTGCATCATGCCGGAGTAGGGCATGCAGCGCGGATCGCGCTTGAGCCATCGCAGGTAGGGATAGAGGTTAGGGTCCCGGTATGCGCGGGCGGCCATCATGCAGTTGAGGGTCGGCATCCGCAGGCCGGGCGGGTTGTAGTCCCATGCGATGGCGTCGCTGCGCGTGCGGTCCGGCAGCACCTCGCACATCATGTAGTACATGTGCCGCTGCAGCCAGTTGTCGTATTCCTTCTTCATGAGGCCGTAGACGTCTTCGTCGGTGGCGCTCTGCCAGCACGCGATGACGCGCGGCAGGATGAGGCCAACGTTGTACGAGCTGCCGCCGTGCAGCCAGCATCCGCCGTTGTGCTGCCAGGCGCGGAAGTACTGGCGCTTCCAGTAGCCCATCGCCCACGAGCGGAGCTTCTTGGCCTGGGGGTGATCGTCGTCGAGGACGAGCGACGCGGCGAGGACGTCCGCCGCCCATCCGGGCGCGGCGCGGTGGGTCCAGATGTCAAACGCCCAGCCCGATTCGAGGGTCTTCGCGCACTTGAGCGCGACTTTGGCGATCTGGTCCGCCATCTTCTTGCGCTCGGCGTCGGTCAGCGTCGGGCTGTTGTAGATCCAGTCGTACTGGATGGCGACGTCGACCAGGCCGCCGCCGCAGTTGAACTGGGGCTTGGCGGCGAGGACGTACCGCACGATGGACGGTACCACGTCCTCGTCCTGGGTGCCGAGGTAGTAGAGCGCCCGCACCGGCCGCCACTGGTGCGGCTTGGGTTTGCTCTTCTTGCACCAGTCGAACCACTTCTTCCACGGCAGCTTTTTGGCGCGTTCGCGCAGTTCCGCGACCGTGATGCCGCCGTTCCATGGCGTGGTGCGGATGAGGAGGCGTGGATGACCCTTGATGACGTTGGGCAGTTGGCCGAGCGGCATGGCCTCCTCGGCCATCTTGATCGAATACGGGGTCCGCGACCAGTGCCGCTTCGGATCCTTCTTCGGCCGCTCCTCCGCCAACAAGGGCCGTGCGAAAGAGACGGCCAGGATTACCGCCGACAGTGCAAGACCGCGCATCATGTTCTCCTCCTCACCTCGCCCCCGATCACGGGGCGACGCTGAGGGTCAAAGACTCCATCCGCGGATACTTGGGGCCGTTCACCTTGACGGTGAACTTCCCGTTCTTCGAGAAGATTCTGCGCGCCGTCCGGGTGGTAGATCGTCCGGCGGACCCAGTTGAAGACCGCGAGCACCTTCTCCTCGTCGGTCATGCCTTCCTGCAAGCCTCATAGGCTCCCGTTGCCCCTGACGGCGCCCGAGTGTACCCTCGCGGCCTCGGACTGCAAGCGGGTTGCCGCGCGGTCCGGAAGCCGGCCGGTAGGCAATCCGATGGCGCCTGACGGACATCGGCTACCCGGCGCGGCCCTTGACCAGCGCCGCGGCGACCTCCGCCACGTGCCGCCCCTGAAACCGCGCGATGGCGAGTTCGTTCTCGCTCGGCTGCCGTGAACCGTCATGGGCCGTGATCGTCGACGCGCCGTACGGCGTCCCGCCGCTGACCTCCTCCACGTCCAGCATCCGCTGCTCGGAGTACGGTACGCCCACCACGATCATCCCGTGGTGCAGGAGGGTGGGGAAGAACGTGAGCGCCGTGGTCTCCTGGCCGCCGTGCTGCGAGGCGGTGGCGACGAACACGCTGCCGACCTTGCCGACCAGCGCCCCGGTCATCCAGAGCTGCGTGGTCTGGTCGAGCCAGTTGCGCATCTGGGCACACATGTTGCCGAACCGCGTCGGCGTGCCGAACAGGATTGCGTCGGCCTCCCCAAGCTTGCCGGGCGGGATCACCGGCACGTGGGCAAACGCCTCGCGCGCCGCCTTGGCGCCGCTCTGCTCCAGCGCCTCTTCCGGCACCAGCTCGGGCACTTGATACAGCTCGACCTCGGCACCGGGCACCTCACGGGCCCCCTCTGCCACCGCTTCGGCCATTTTGTAGACGTGGCCGTACATGCTGTAGAAGACAACCTGCACCTTCATCGTCCGCCCTCCTGCACGTGATTACGTTCTGCGCCCGCATCCGGTGCGCAAACCGCGCCCGGTCCCATTCCTTCTGAAGGAAACGACACTTGTCTCCCAATGTGCGCGGCCAGCTACTCCAATTCTACCGTGCTGCGGCGCAAGGGCAAGAAGAACATGTGGAGAACATGTGAATGACTCCGGCCCGGGCAGACCCTCGATTGAGCGGGGCGAAGCGCCTACAATTATGCAGCAGCATTGTGGAGACCGATCATGGCGGACAAGCCGGTGGGTGAGCAGCTCCCGAGCCCGATGGGCAGCGGATGCAGCCTGCTCGTCTGGAGTCTGGCGCTGACGTGCGCGGCCGTCCTGGTCATCGTTATCTATCGCTACACCACGCCGGCGCCCGGCCCGATGCCGTTCGACAAGAAGAAGTGGAAAGAGAACACCAGCCAACGTTACCACATGAAGGTGGACCTGGAGCGACTGCTGCGCGCACAGGCCGGATGGACGCGCGACGGAATACGCGAACTGCTCGGTCACGTGGCGGTCTATGACGAACCGGACGGGGGCTTCCGGGTGGAGTGTCCGCTGGAGTCGAAGTATGAGGGGAGAGCGCAGGACGGCCCGCGCCACCTGACGCTGCGCTTTGACAGAACGGGGAAGCTCATCGGCTTCACCGACCGGCGGCCGTAGTAGCCGATGCAGCGCGCAGGGGAAGAACTGAGAAGCTCCGGCGGCGGGGGGACATTCTCGTCCGTCCCCGGGCAGGCAGGAGTGCCTGCCCCACCAAGCGACTATCTCAAAGCCGTGGGACGGGCATCTTGGCCGTGATTCCACGGGCGAGACGCCCGTGCCACGAGCGCAGATGACCTTTTGAGATAGTCAGTAAGTCCCGTCCTGTCCGCCGCCCAAGCCGGTGCTCACGCCCAGGCCGGCGCTCAATCGCCCGGCTCGGGCGTCCACATGCCGGCCCCGATGTCTCCAATCCGCAGGGCCCTGACGCGATGGTCTCCGAGGAGCGCGTTCGCCCGGCCGCCGTGGCGGAGGGCAATGTAACTGTCGTCGTCGTCCGTCTTCTTCCCATCGTGATCGATTTCCCAGTCCTGGTAATCCATAATCACGATGGTATCGGCCGAAACCGTACGCGCGTCCACACCGACCAGGTTGTTGTAGCCGTACGAGCACCTACCTTCGGACCTCAGGCCGCCCGAACTGCGCAGCCACTTCTCCGAGGTGAGGCAGTACCGCCGAACATCACCATAGGGCCATACGTCGTATCCGCTGTTCGTGAAGCTCGTATAGCTGGCGTGGACCAGGATGCGGGCGTTCCCGTCGTCCCACGCGGTGATCATCGGGACATCCGTCGCCAGTACCGTGCCCCCGCTGTCGGTAACGGTGCAGGTGCCAACGATGCTGCCCTTGGGGTCATTCTCGATCCACAGCTTCGCCGGCGAGCCGGCGCTCCGCATCTTGGTGATGGGGCCGGACGAATCCTGCATCACCGGATGACCGGACGGGCCGAAATCCCACCAGATCATGTTCGGCCAAGCGATATTTCCGGCTCGCAGACCGACATTACCGCAGGCCTCGAAGATGTTGTTGGCCGAGCGGTAGTAGTCGTCGCCCATGTAAGACTCGGTCAGGCAGTGGATGCCGGCGCCGCGGTCATGGAATTTCTTGATCGCGGCTAGTTCGCTCGGCTCGAACACGTTCTGACCCGGCTTATATGTGTGGAGTTCGCAGTTAAGGAACCACGCCTGGCTCGCCGCCCCCAGGAAGGTGTCCGAGAGCGGCACGAGGCCGTTATCCGCGTGCGTATAGATGAGGCCGTACTCCAGATTCTCTTCCAGCCATGCGCGGAGTTCAAGATAGGGATCCCACTGCGCCCACTGATTGGTGGAGCTTCTGCCGGCGCCCGTGTTGTACAGCAGGATGGGAAGATCGGACTCCTGCCCGCCTCCCTCGCCGCCGGAGGCGCCGGATCCGGTGCCGCCGACAACAGCATCGGACTGGGGACACCTGGCCACGTCCCGATTGTCGATGTACTTCCCGTCGAGCAGAGAGTCGTACCACCGCAGGTGCGTGGTCGTGTCGTATGATCGCAGGTACCTGCCGTCGTGGGCGTTGGTGAACATCTGGCACGCGGCGCCCAGTTGCTCCAACCGGTGCTGGCACTTGAGCTGCACGGCGCGCCCGACCATTTCGCCCGTGGTGACGATGAGGATCGACGCCAAGATCATCAGGATGCCGATGACGACCAGCAACTCGGTCAGCGAAAAGCCTCGGCAAACGCGTGGCCTCATGACTTGCCGCCCCCTTGTTTCGTCCGGGCGCGAATGGCCTTGACCGCTTCCCGGCAGGGGCGGCCGATCCATTCGGGCTCAGCCGTTCTGCCCTCCATTACCGGCTGGCTGATCAACTCCTTATCCAGGCCCCCGAGCGGATCCGCCGCAATCTTTTCGAGCGCCGGAAGGGCGCGTTCCGTCCCGCCGTCCCGGAGGCCGTAGATCGCGCCCAGGCAGATCTTTGGAACAGGCGAAGAGAGATATCCGATCAACGCGTCTTCCGCCTGCTGCGGGATTCTTCCCGCCGGGTCTTTCAGTCTTCCGATCGCCCACGCGGCGTCGGCCGCCAGCCCGTTCTCCCGCGTGACCTGGCTCTTCAGGCCTTCCAGCGCGCGCGGGTCGCCGATCCTCTGAAGCGCCTTGATGGTGGCGAACTTGACAATCGTCGACTTGCGCTCCAACTGCTTCACGAGCGGCTCGACCGCCTTCTTCTCCCGCCGCTTGCCCAGCCATCGGGCCGCCGCCTCGGCCACCTCGGGCTCTTTGCTCTTCAGCGTCTCCAAGAGGACCGGCACTGCTCGCGGGTCCTCGCTCTTCGCTATCTCTGGCACCGCCGCACACCGCGCGCGGAGGTCCTGGGAGTGCTTCGCCTTGCGCTCCCAGTGTTCAACCCCCAGCGCCGGCGGCGCGTACTCCTCCTTTGTCTGGCTGCGGTAGGCAAAGAAGCACAGCGCTCCCGCCGCCACCAGTAACCCTGCCGCCAACGCTACCTTCGGCGTCTGAGACGCCATTCAGGTTCTCCTCACGCGGCGCAGACCAGCTCCGCCCTCCCCTGCTCATCTTAATTATATGCCCGCCGTTCCTGCGGCGCAAGGCGCCGGGCGACACAAGGTCGATATGCAGAGGTCGGACGGCCTCGTCGGGGCAGTTGTGCCCCGTCGATGCCCGTCCGTCAGAGGTCACTCGTCGAAGACGATACAGATCTTGCCGGACTGGCCCTCGTCGGCGAGTCGGTACGCCTCGGCGGCCTCCGCCAGCGGGAAGCGGTGCGTCACGGTCCGCTCGGGCCGAAGCTCCCAACGCGCCAGCCGCTCGGCCAGGTCTTCCATGTGTTTCAGCGACGTGACCCAGGACCCGTAGACGGTGATCTGCTTGTGGATGACGGTTTGCGAGACGTCGAAGCTGACCGTGCCGCCCTCCCCCACAAAGACGCAGCGGCCCCAGCCGCGCGTGCCCCGCAGCGCCAGCAGCCGCCCGGCGGGCGAGCCCGAGCAATCGATGCTCGCCTCGCAGCCCCGGCCGTCCGTCAGGTCCATGATGCGCCCCGCCGCGGCCTCGTCGGACTCGAGCACATGGTCCGCCACGGCCAGTTCCCGCGCCAACTTGAGGCGCCCCGGCGCGACCTCCAGGCCGATGATGGTTCTCGCCCCCAGCGCGCGGCCCAGCATCGCCGCAGCCAGTCCCACCGGCCCAAGCCCGACGACGAGTAGCCGGTCTTCACCGCTCAAATGGATTCGCGAAAGCGCCTCGTAGCACGTGCCGAACCCGCACGCGACGAGCGCCCCGTCCACGTAAGACAGGTTGTCCGGCAGAAGGACGCAGGTGTTTTCCTCCGCCAGCAGGTAGTCGGCGTGTCCGCCGTCGCGCTGCCAGCCGTATGCCGCGCGGAGCGGGCTGCGGCAACTGATCATGTATCCGTGCCGGCAATCCTCGCACACGCCGCAGCCTGCGATGTGGTAGATCACCACGCGGTCGCCCTCCCGGAACCGCTTGCATCCCGCGCCCAACGCGACGATCCGGCCGCAGGGCTCGTGCCCCGCGATGACCCCCTGGTACGCCTCCGGCCCTTCGCCCAGGTGCTCCCGGTAGATGGCGCGGATGTCGCTGCCGCAGATCGAAGACGCCTTCATCTTCACCAGTACTTGCCCGTGCCCCGGCTCGGGAACGGGAAACTCCCTGATCTCAACCGTGCTGTTGCCCGGCAGCACAACCCCTCGCATCGTTTCCATGGCCTTCCTCCTCAGCTCCGAGAGATGTTACGAATCTCCCCCGCGCTTGGCAAGCATGACGTGGACCCAGCACACGGCGGCCGGCGTCCCGGCGCATTTTGAGCGGACGTTGCTTGACTGTCGCGGCGCTGCGTGGTACATTCTTGGCAGACGGGCTGCTGTTCGGCTCGTCGCATAGCCGAGACAAAGGCCGTGCTTAGCGGGGAATTGGCGGTGCCCTGACTCCACTTCGCGTGGATGACCTGCAACCCGCCACAGCAGGGCGAATGCCCTCTCGAGGCTCCCCGCTTGCGGCGGCTCTCGGAGCGCAAGTGGCGTTGAAGGTTGGGTCCCATGCAACAGGGCGGTGCGAACCTGGTCAGATGGGGAACCAAGCAGCCATAAGCACCTAGTCCTGTGTGCCGTGGGGCTGCCTGGCTGGAGCTAACTGCGCGTCGAGGCGGCCGCGAGCAGTGTCGAAGGAGGGCTGCACGGCCATATTTGCGAGAAAGCCCCAGTGCCAAGAGCCCCGATGACCGGCGAAACGGGGGCTGCACGGCAAGACGGCGCGGCCGCCGTTTCCTGACGCTCGGTTCATTTGGGATCTGGAGCTGGAGCATTCGGCATACCCTGGCAGGGGTCAACTGTGTCGTACCTGGTGCTGGCAAGGAAATACCGGCCGACGACGTTCGACGAGGTCATCGGTCAGGAAAGCACGGCGGCGACGCTGAAGAACGCCGTGACCTCCGGGCGCGTCGCGCACGCCTACCTGTTCACAGGCCCGCGCGGGGTCGGCAAGACCACCATGGCCCGCATCCTGGCCAAGGCGCTCAATTGCGAAAAAGGCCCCACGCAGAACCCGTGCAACAAGTGCTCGATCTGCAAGAGCATCGACACCGGTGACGACATCGACGTCATCGAGGTCGACGGCGCGTCGAACCGGGGGATCGACCCGATCCGCTCGTTACGTGACAATGCCCGCTACGCGCCCGCCCGCGCCAGACACAAGATTTACATCATCGACGAAGTCCACATGCTTACCAACGAGGCCTTCAACGCCCTCCTCAAGATCCTCGAGGAGCCGCCGCCGCACGTCAAGTTCATCTTTGCCACCACCGAGCCGCACAAGCTGATCGACACCATCCGCTCGCGATGCCAGCGGTTCGACTTCCGTCGCATCCCCGCCTCGCGGATCTCCGAGCATCTGGCATACATCTGCAAAAAAGAGAAGATCAAGGCCGACGACGGTGTGCTCGACGCTATTGCACGATCCGCCCACGGCGGGATGCGAGATGCCGAATCACTGCTGGATCAGCTCGCCGCGCTCGCCGCCGACAAGATCAGCGCCGAGGACCTCGAGCAACTTATCGGCGCGGTCTCGCAGCAGAAACTGCTCGAGCTGCTCGGTGCAATCGCCGAACACGACCCGCGCAAGGCGGTCGAGCTGGCCGACGACGCCCTCGCCAGAGGCGCCGCCGATGACGAGTTGATTCAACAACTCATCGAAGGATTCCGGGAGCTGCTGCTCGCGCGCATCGCGGGCGCCGACAGCCCGCTCATCGACCGCGGCGAGGCCCAGCGCCGGGCCATCGGCGAGCTCGCATCGAAGTTCACCATCGACGGACTGATGTACCTGGTGCAGATGTTCGCCGAGACGAAGCGCCGGGCGCGGGACAGCAGCCAGAGCCGCGTGGTGCTCGAACTCGCGCTGATCAAAGCGGCGGAGGTCCACAAACTGCGTTCGTTGGACGAGATCCTCGCCCAGCTTCGCGGGCTGGAATCAGGCGGCTCGGTTCCCCAAGGAGGCGGCGCCAGGAAGCCGCGCCCGCCGGCGACATCTCCGCCGAAAGCGGAGGCGAAGCCGCCGGCGCCGCCCCCGAAACGCACCGGCAACTTGTGGGCCGACGCGCTGGCGCTGCTCGAACAGCGGAAAGCGCCCCTCGCCACGTTCATGGCGGGGGCATCATTCCGCCCCGCCGCCGGCCCCGTCCTCGCGGGCCGCGCCACGTACATAATCGAACTCGACCCCATCGGGGTCGAGCAGGCGAAGGCCAACCAGAAGCTGATCGAGAGCGTCGTGTCGGAAGTAAGCGGAAACGCGTGCTCGGTGGAACTGCACACCTCGTCGGTCGCATCCCAGCCGGCCGGCGCGCCCAAGCCGCCGCGCCGCATCGACGCGCAGCCGAAGGGGAAACACGTGAAGAAGGCAATGGATCTCTTTAACGCCAGGGTGGTGGCGACGAACAAGAACTCCGGCAGACCGAGGGTCGAAGATGAAGGGATTTGACGCCCCGTTGGGGAACATGATGAAGCAGGCGCAGGAGCTCCAGAAGAAGATGGCGCAGGTCCAGGCGGACCTTCGCACGCGCGTGGTGGAGGACTCGGCGGGCGGCGGCATGGTCACGGCGCAGGTCAACGGACAGCGCGAACTCGTGGCGCTCAAGATCGACCCGGAGGTCGTCGACCCGGACGATGTCGAAATGCTCCAGGACCTGGTTATTGCCGCGGTCTCTCAAGCGCTGAAAAAGGCGGAGAAACTGGCCGAAACGGAAATGGCGAAAGTTACCGGTGGGCTGTCGCTGCCGGGGATGTTCTAGCAGACGCCCCGGCCTCCTGCGGAACCGATCGGGAAGTGGCGGAGATGGCCAAAAGCCCGGAAAGCATCGAGAAGCTGAGAACGGAGATCGCCAAGATGCCCGGCATCGGCATCCGCACGGCCGAGCGGCTGGCGTACTACGTCCAGTCGCTCAGCAACGAGGAGGCCCGCAAGCTGATCGGCGCAATCCGCGAGGTAAAGGCCAAGGCGATCACGTGCTCGACCTGTTTCAACATCAGCGAAACAGACCCCTGCCCGATCTGCGCGAGCCGCGGGCGGGATCGCTCGACCCTGTGCGTGGTCGAGCGCGTGCGGGACCTGGCGGCAATCGAAGCCAGCGGCAGCTACCGCGGCCTCTATCATGTGCTGGGCGGGCGGATTGCGCCGCTGGAGCGCGTGTACCCGGAGGACCTGACCATCGACGGCCTCCTCCGCCGGGCGCAAGAAAGCGAGGTCAAGGAAGTCATCATCGCTACGAACCCGGACACGGAGGGTGATTCGACGGCGAATTTCCTGATGGACAAGCTGGCGCCGCTGGACGTGGCGGTGTCGGTGCTGGCGCGGGGCGTACCCGCGGGCGGGCAGATTGAGCACGCCGCCCAGAGCACGCTGGCCGGTGCAATATCGGGAAGGCGGGGCGTAAGCGCTAAAGACAAATGAAGTTCCGCCGACAATTAGGGTGACGACCGCGGTTGGCCGTGCGCCGGCCGCCTTGTGGCAAGCGGTGGGTTGAGAGGAAGTTGTCCGTGCCGATGCAGATGAACCTGTCCCTCTACCAGAAACTCGAAATGAGGATGCGGCTCGCGCCGCAGATCATCCAGTCCATCGAGATCCTCCAACTCCCCACCCTCGAACTTCAACAGCGAATCAATCAGGAAATGCTCGAGAACCCGGTGCTCGACCAACTCGAAAACGGCTCCGAACCCGCCGAAGACCTCGAGGAGCCGACCCACGAGGACGAACGCACCACGGACGAGTCCGAATTCGACAAAATGCTGGAGATGGAGGAGCGGCTCGGCGATTACTCCTCCCAGGCGCCCGCGCGGCCAAAGAAGACCGATCGGGACCCGAAACTCGAGGCGATGCAGAACACCGCGGCGCCGCCCATCTCGCTCCAGCAGTACCTCGCCGACCAGCTCACCATGCTCGACCTCGATCCCGCCACCCGGAGCATCGCCGAGAACCTCATCTATAACCTGGACGACAATGGCTACCTCCAGTACAGCCTGGAAGAGGTCGTCGAGTCGATGCCAGTGGGTACCACGGTGGCCCAGGCGGAACGGGTGCTGCGGATCGTGCAGTCGCTGGATCCGCCCGGCGTCGGCGCACGCGACCTCAGGGAATGCCTGCTCCTGCAACTGGCCACCGGCGACGGCAAGTATGAACTCGAGCGCATCCTGATCGCCAACCACCTCGAAGACCTGCAAATGAACCGGTATCCGAAGATCGTCAAGGAGACCGGCTCCTCATTGCAGGAGGTACGCGAGGCGGCGAGCATGGTGTGCCACCTCAGCCCCAAACCGGGCGCCATCTTCAGCTCCGAGCGGGCGCATTATGTCCTCCCCGACGTAAGGATCGAGGAAGAGAACGGCGGGTACGTGGTGACGATGTGCGACGACTACGTCCCCCGCCTCCGGATCAGCCGGCATTACCTCCGGCTGTTGCGGTCGGAGCGGGTCACCCTGGAAGAGAAGGAATACATCAAGAAGAAGATGCAGTCGGCCAAATGGCTGATTGATTCGATCCAGCAGCGCCGCAACACCCTGCTCCGGATTATGGAAGAAATCGTCAAGGTCCAGCGCGATTTCTTCGACCGGGGGATTCGATTCCTCAAGCCGCTCAGGATGGGAGTGGTCGCGGAAGTGGCCGGGGTGCACGTCTCGACCGTCAGCCGCGCCATCGCCGACAAGTACGCGCAGACTCCGCGGGGCCTGTTCGAGATCAAGTTCTTCTTCGCCGGCAGCGCACAGGCCGACGGCGACGGCTCCGGCGCGTCGAGGGCGAGCGTGCAGGACCTGGTCCGCGAGATCGTTGAAAAGGAAGACAAGCTCAAGCCGCTGAGTGACGGCGACATCGTCAATCTGCTCAAGGACCGGGACATCGACGTCGCGCGCCGCACCGTCACCAAGTATCGCCAGTTGATGAACATCCCGCCCTCGCGCCAGCGGATCGAGTACTGACGGCCGGCCGCCATCATCCCGCCCATCCCTCAAGCCATCTCGCAGGGCAACACTTCGGCCACCTGGAGCGGTGCCGCAATGGTTTGCCGCCACTGCTTCTTGACTCCGCACGCCCGCTCGTGAACAATTGATGGGCGTCCTCCGTTTAGACGGCCAGGCTTGTTATACGGACAGCGCCGATGAGGACCCTGCACCTGATCGCAGTGCTCGCGGGCCTGCTTGCCCGCTCCGCCGGCGGGTTCGCGGCGGCGGCGAGCGGCGGCACCGCTCCGATCCACTTCAAGCCGGGGCGGTGGGTCGAGCTCCCGGCGCTGCCGCCGGGCCGGGTGACCGCGCCCGGCACGACGACGGTGATCGAGACCGCGCGGGCCGACGCACAATACGCGCTGCCGATGTCCGACCCGTGGACGGCGGCCGTTGGCGATGCGAATCTGGACGTCGCGGGTGTCCCCGAGGGCGCCTGGCTGGCCGCGGAGTTGAACCGCGGGGTTGGAATCGGAACGGCTGCCCGAGATGGCATTCTGAATGCGCTCCCCCAGGGCTCGACACTCGTGAAGCTCGGCGACGTCCGGCGCGGCGTGCCGGAGCCGGTCGACCTCGTCATCTGCCACGATTTCAGCGAGAGCAAGCTTCAGCCGCAGGAACGCGCCGCCGTCCGGCAGTTTGCCCGGCGCGGCGGCGCGGTGTTTCTCATCTTCGCGTCGCGCGCCATCCCCGCCGCGTCGGAGGAGCTGTGGCGCGGCCTGTTCGGCGCACACGGCAAGCCCGAGAAGCAGGCGCCCGGACTTCCCCGCCGCTTCCTGGTGCCGGCCGGTTTCGCCCTGCGGTTCGACCCCAACATGCCGCGCCTGGTCTGGCAGCGCTGCGGCCGCGGAATCGTGCTCGCATACGGCTTGGCCCCCAGCGAGAACGTTCTGGAACGGCCCGAGGAAACGACTCAGCTTTTCGCGCGCGCGCTGGTCCACATCCGCAGGAACCGGCGCCCGCTGAACCTCGGCCCGGTCGACCCCGGTGTGTTTGGCCTGTTCGAGCAGGCCGACTGGTCGGCGCGCCCCCGCCGCAGGTTCACGCTCCTGGCTTGCGGATACGCGGCCGCCGCGATCGGGCTGCTGCTGAGCTTCGGTACACTACTGACCAAGCGGCGCTGGATCCGGCCGGCCGGGATCGCGTGCATTGCCGCCGGCGGGGCAGCGATTCTGCTGGCGCTCACGGCCGGGACATCGGGGTTGGCGCTCGACACCGTCGCAGTCATCGTACAGGAGCCGGGCGCGGACCCGACGGAGGTGGTAGTCGCGCGGATATCGCGGCTGGGTCCGGGCGGCACGCCGCAACTGCGCGCCGCGTCGGCCATGCCGCCCAGGCTTGTCCTGCACAGCCGCTTCTCGGCCAGCCTTAAGAACTGGGTCAACTACCGGTTTCGGCCGGGCGGCGCAACCGTCGAGCCGGATTTGGAGGTCGGCCAGAAGGCCTGCCTGGTCGCCATCCGGAGCGCTTCGGCCGAGTCGGCGCACGACAGCGCGTCGGCCCCGGACGTCTCGCCGCCACCCAGGGCCGAGCACCTCATCGAGTTCGTCAGGCAGCGCTGGACCACGGACGACATGGACTACACGTTCCGCTGGGTGCGGCCGCCATTTCAGCCGCGCGCGTTCGACGTATCGGCAGATGATCACTTCGTGCAGATTCACCGAAGTCCCGTCCTGATCGTCACGGGGGTGAAGAAGCCCCGCACCGTGCGGTAAGCAGAAGAGCGCGCGGACCGGCACGCCGTTGCCTGGCCTGTTTTTCGCTCACCCTAAGCACACACGTTTCTTTTGCT
>CAZDHT010000006.1:0-41469 GCA_964505325.1 uncultured Planctomycetota bacterium
GGTGCATGCGCGCGCCCGGGCGCTACAGGTTGGCGACGCCGCGGCGGTCGAGCGCGCGCTCGACGATCCGATCGAAGTCATCGAGCGAGTAGTACTCGATAACCACCCGGCCGGCGTTCTCCATGACGGGGCTAATGGTAACTTTGGTGCCGAGCGCGGCGCGGAGCTGCTCTTCGAGATCGCGTATGTGGGGCGGTCTCTTGTCGGCAGCGGGCCTGCGGGCCCGTGTTCGGCGGGTGCCGCCGTTCGCCACCAATTGCTCGACCTGGCGGACGGAGAGGCCGGTTTTCTCGATCTTCCGCCATAGGGTGAGGCGTTGTTCGGCCGTTTGGAGGGCGAGGAGGGCACGTGCGTGGCCCATGCTGATTGTTCCACGTGAAACAGCGTCCTGGATTTCGCCGGGCAGTTCGAGCAGGCGCATGACGTTGGCCATCGAGCTGCGGTTGATGCCAAGTCTTTGGGCGGCAAGGTCTTGGGTCAATTCAAAGGTCTCGATGAGCCGCTTGTAGGCGTTGGCCCGCTCGATGGGATTCAGGTCCTGGCGCTGGATGTTCTCGATGATGGACAGCTCGAAGGCCTTGGCGGAGTCAACGTTCCGGACCTGTGCCGGGACGGTCGAGAGGCCGGCGGATTTGGCGGCGCGCCACCGGCGCTCGCCCGCCACCAGTTCGAAGCCGTCGCCGAGCCGGCGTACGACGATCGGCTGGATGATGCCGTTCTGGCGAATGGACTGCACCAGCTCCTGGAAGCTCTCCTCGCCGAACGCCGTCCGAGGCTGCGACGGGTTGGGCTTGATGTCGGCCACCGGGATGTGGAGGATCTCGTCGTCCGGCGGGGGCGATTGGTCTGTGCGTTTCGCGTTTGCGGGTTTGCGTTTGGACAACAGGTTTTCGAGCGACGTTCCAAGCTTACTGGTTCGCATCGTAGATCTCCCTTGCGAGTTGGACATAGGCGTTCGTGCCCCGTGCCCGGGGATCGTATTCAATCGCGGGCACGCCGTGGCTGGGTGCTTCACTGAGGACGGGGTCCCGGGGCACGCGGGTATTGTAAGTCTTTCTGGCGAAGTGGCTTAGGACCTCGCTCACGACGTCCTGCGCGAGGGGCACGTCGGGCTCGTACATGGTGAAGAGGAAGCCGCCGACCTCGACGTCGGCGTGGTGCTCGGCTTGAGCGACGGCGAGCGTGTCGAGCATGTGGGCGAGGCCCTCCATCGCGTAGTACTCGCACTGAATCGGCACGATGACCTCGTCTGCGGCGATCAGTGCGTTCAGCGGAAGCAGGCCGGACGAGGGGGGACAGTCGATGAAGACGAAATCGAACCTGTCTTTCGTGTAGTCCACGGCCCTCTTGAGCTGCCGGTACCGGTCGACCTCGTGGCGGAGGAGCAGGTCCGCCGAGTTGAGCTTATCCGTGGCGGGCACCAGGGCCAGGTCGTCGATCTTGGTCTTCTCGATCCAGGCTTCGGGTTTGTCCGGGGCGGTGAGGGCGATCTCGGCGCCGCCCTCGGGACGTTTCTCGCCGCCGAGCCCCGAGGTGGCGTTTCCCTGCGGGTCGATGTCGATCAGCAGGCAGCGACTGCCTCCGATGGCGAGGCTGGCGGCCAGGTTGACGGCGGTGGTGGTCTTGCCGACTCCGCCTTTCTGGTTGGCGATAGCGAAGGTCTTTCTCATCGGATGTCCTGTCCCGCCGCAGGGCCAGCCAGGGAGCTGTGTTTCACGTGGAACATATTCTATCGCGTGAGACAGGGGGGTTGGTGCTTTTTTTCACTTGCCTGAGAACGCCGCTGCTGCGTATAATCTGCGGGCACACGTCATCTCCCCGGTCGTGCATGTAGGCTTCGGAGCAGCCATGCGAACGCTCACTATCGCCGCCGCCACCTGGCGGGAGGCGATACGCCAGCCCGTTTCGATCATCGTGCTGATCATCGCCGCGTTGGTGACGTTCCTCTCGCAGTTCCTCACGTTCTACCACTTGGAGACGGAGACGGCCCACGACGCGATTCGCCAGATGTCGGTGGCGTCGACGCTGATGTGCGGGATCTTCATCGCGGTGTTCACGGCGTCAGCCGTCCTGGCGGAAGAGATCGAGAACCGCACGGTCTTGACGCTTCTGGCAAAACCCGTCCAGCGCTACGAGATCATCCTGGGTAAGTTCCTCGGCATCATGATGACCATCTTCGCGGCGTTCCTGGTGATGATGCTGATATCGTTTTGCACGGTGTGGTGGGCCGAAGCTCAGGTGGAGAAGCTGCGGACGAACCCCGTTCTGGCGGTGAAGAAGTTGCCGTGGCTTGCGACGGGGCAGGGGAGCCTCGCGGTGGCGGACGGTTACCGCGATGCCGTGACCACTCGCCAGGGGACGGGGTTCGATCACCTCCAGTCGGCGGGTGACTTTCTGCTGCTCCTGACCGGGCAATCCTCACAGTTGGTGGCGCGAGTTCCCCTGATCGCGGAAGGGCCGAACCGGACAGAGCTCAGCCCGGGGGCGGCCAGCGTGGCGGACGATCTCCTGCGGTCTGTGCCGACGGCGCGGACGGCCGTGCTGTTCGAGGCGTTCGTACTGACGTTCACGCACGTGATGGTGATCGCGGCTTTCGCGGTCGCGGTGTCGACGCGGCTGCCGCTGGTGTTCAACGCGTTGTTCTGTGCGGCGGTCTTCGTCCTGGGCAACGTGTGGCCCCATTTCTCGCAGGCGCAGTTCGGCGAGAAGATTCACATCCTGCCGAATTTCGAGAACTTCGACCTGACGCAGGCCCTCTCGACCGGGATCGACCGGGTCGGGTTCGGCGTGTGCGCAAAGGGCGTGCTATATGGTATTATATATACTGCTTTAGTGCTGGTCGTGGCGGTTCTGCTGTTCCGGCGCCGAGAGGTCGCATAGCGCCCGGCGGCGTCCGCCCTGTCGAGGACGTGCGCGGTATGAAGTACGCTGTGCTGGGAGACATCCACGCGAACTGGGACGCGTTCGAAGCGGTGCTCGAGGACATGGCCGGCGAGGACGTCGGCGGGTACCTGTGCGTGGGCGACATCGTGGGGTACGGGGCGCAGCCCCGCAAATGCATGAAGAAAATCCGCGAGATGGGCTTCCACTGTGTGGCAGGCAACCACGACCACGCGGCCATCGGCCGGCTGGACATCGGGTACTTCAACTACCACGCGCGCGAGGCTGTGGAGTGGACGCGCCAGCGGCTGTCGGTCGCCAACGTCGAGTATCTTGCCGGCCTGGGCCTGGTGGCCGTGGTGGACGGGCTGACCCTCGGACACGGCACGATCCACCGGCCCGAGTTGTTCGGATACATCGAGACGCCGTTCGCGGCCCAGCTCTCGTTTCACGCGATGACCACCCAGATCGCGTTCCTGGGCCATTCGCACGTGCCCATCACGTTCCTGGAGAGCGAGGGGGAGGACTCCGTCACGTACACGCAGAGCACGGAGCTGGAGCTCCGTCACGTCTCGAAGGCGCTGGTCAACGTGGGCAGCGTGGGGCAGCCCCGCGACGACGACCCCCGCGCCTGTTACGCGATCTATGATTCCGACACGCAGGTGGTCCGGCTGCGTCGTGTAGAGTATGACATAGAGAGTGCGCAGGCGAAGATCCGCAAGGCTGGCCTGCCCGACGTCCTGGCCGCCCGCCTCGCCCTGGGGAGGTAGGTGCGCGGCCGGCGCGGCGAACACAACCATATCGTCTTGCCCGGCAACGTGTTATGAGACCCCCGGCCTTCTCCCTGGGCGGGCCCGGGGGGCAGTTTCCGGACGAGGACGCCGCCGGTTTGCCGGAAGGGCACGAAGCTGCTGGTCGCGGCGAACCGGCATGCGTACGACCCGAGGCGGCTCGCCGTGGCGTCGATCATCGAGCCGACCGCCGAAAACTTGGCGGCGGTGAAGAAAGCGGTGACGCTTCCGTTCGGCTGGGCGTACGAGAAGGGCAAGCCGGTCTCGCCGTGGGCGAGGCTGGGGAAGAACGCGTGGCCGAAGGGAGGGAAGTCCGACGCCAAGACCGTCTGCTCGAAGACGGGGCGGCCGGCGCTGCAGGCAAGTGGTACTTTTGAACGACACCTGTTCCAAAAAAGTACCACTTCCCAGCGGCCAGGGCGCATTGCCGCAGTGAGCGAAGCCGGGCCGGCCGGGCGCCCGAGATTGTCAACCATCGCAAATTGCCGTATAATGAAGTCTTCCGGGTCGTGAGTCCGTGGAGAATTGGGCGGGCCGTTGTCTATGCGTTTTGGAGGTCGAAACTGCCTGCTGATCGTGGGGCTGGCCGCGATGCTGTGGTGGGTGGCCGCTCCGTGCGCGCTCAGCCGGGGCGAGGACTGGAGCTTCGAGGAGGATACGGGCGGCTGGACCGCGCTGGGCTGTTCGATCAGCCGGGTCGATCGTGCCGCGAAGGACGGCTCGTGGTGCCTGGCGGTCTCGCGCCGGTTTCCGGGCACGGCGACCATCACGCGGCCGCTTCTGTTCGACGCCAACAAGACCTCCCGGGTTAGCTATCACGTCCTTGCGCCGAAATCGGCCGGCCCCGTCGTGAAGACGCTCCTCTTCCTGAAGAACAAGGACGGGCTGTGGTACCAGTGCGTGCGCCCGTGGCCGTTGTATCCGGGCGCGTGGTGCCGGGTCGAGTTCGACCTGTCGCCGTCGAGTTCGCAGGTGGTACCGTTCGGGCATTTCCGCCGGTGGAGCAACGCCGCGGCGGCGGAAATGGAGACGGTCGGGATCAAGTTCTTCTCGGAGCACCGGTTCGATGGCGAGGTCCTGGTCGACGATATTCGCATCGAGGGCGAAGACCGACGCCAGCCGCTCGCCATCACGGATTTCCGTCCCAACAAAGCCCAGGTGCCGCGATTCGACAAGTTCGAGCTGACGTTCGACCTCAACCGCTCGTTCGCCAACCCCTTTGATCCGGAGCTCATCGCGGTGGACGCCGAGTTCACCGACCCCCAGGGCCGCAAGCTGGCCGTGCCCGGCTTCTACCATCAGGATTTTGTGCGCGTGGATCGGGTCACCAAGCTGGCGAAGCGCCGCCTGCTCGAGGGCCTGGTTCCGGTGGGGCCTGGCCGTTGGAAGGTACGGTTTGCGCCGGACACGGTGGGCAGGTACTCGTACGTGGTGCGGGTGGTCGACCGCACGGGGGTGGTGGCGAAGCGACTGACGACGCGGCCGCGGCGGTTCACGTGCGTGGACTCGTCGCGGAAGGGCTACGTTCGCGTGGCGCGCGACGGACGGTACTTCGAGTTCTCCACCGACCAGCCGTTCTACCCCATCGGCCACAACGTCCATTCGCCCAACGATATCAGCCCCCGCAACTGCCAGTTGCTGAAAATGAAGCCGGCCGACGATCGCGGCACGAAGGCCTACGAGGACATCTTCCGCAAGATGGCGGCGCACGGGGAGAATCTCGCCGAGGTCTGGATGGCGAGCTGGTCGCTGGACATCGAGTGGACCGGCCGGTGGAAGAACTACTTCGGTCTGGGCCGGTACAACCTGCACAACGCGTGGAAGCTCGATCGCATCCTCTCCATCGCCGACCAGCACGGGATCTACGTTCACCTGGTCCTGGAAAACCACGGGAAGCTGAGTACGTTCGTCGACCAGGAATGGCAGAACAACCCGTACAGCGAGGACAACGGCGGGTTCCTGGCCGGCTGCAAGGACTTCTTCAGCCGGCGGGACGCGTGGGCGCAGTACAAGAAGAAGCTGCGCTACATCATCGCGCGCTGGGGCTATTCGACCCGGATCATGGGCCTCGAGCTGTGGAGCGAGATCGACCTCACGGGCGATAACTGGGCCGACCATCAGCGGCCGGACTTCCTCAGCGACAAGATCGACTGGCACCGCGAGATGACCCGCTATATCAGGACCATCGACCACCGCCGGCATCTCCTCACCACGCACTACTCGGGCACCTATAACCGCGTCCAGGCCCCGGTCGTTCAGCGTTCCGGAATCGACTACATCACGCTCGACGCCTACCGCGGGAAGCAAGGCGGCAACATCGTGCGGCTGCTCGAGCGCACTGCAACCACGCTGGGGCACTACGGCAAGCCGATTCTGGTGACCGAATACGGCGGCTCGCCGATGGGGACCAGCCAGGAACGCATGGAGGCCGACCTGCACGCCGGCATCTGGTCGGCGTACATGATGAACCACGCCGGCAGCCCGCTCCTGTGGTGGTTCATGTACATCGACCGGAAAGACAAATACCATCACTACAAGGCGCTGGCCAACTTCGCCCGCGGTGAAGACCGCCGCAACCGGAAGCTGGAGACCGCCCGGCTGACCGTTTCCGGCCCGGCGAAGTTCGCGAACTGGGCGTCCTGCCTGGCGCTCCGGAACAACCGGGCCGCGTACCTCTGGGTTTACGACACGCGCAGCGCGCAGGAGATACCCGACGAGGAAGACGAGGTCGAACTCGCCGGCCTGTCCCTGTCCCTGCGCGGGTTCCAGCCGGGCGCCTACACCGTCGAGTTCTGGGACACGTACAAGGGCGCGGTGGTCGACCGGGCTCCGAAGATCGTCGAACGCGGAGAGATGACCATCCGGCTGCCCACGTTCAAGTTCGATATCGCGCTCAAGATCAAACGCGCGCAGAAATAGGGCGGCGCAAACCGGCCTCGGCCAGGAGGGCTCGCGCAGTGAAGCTGACGTTCATGGGGGCGGCGGGGGAAGTTACCGGCTCGTCGCACTTGCTCGAAACCCCCGCCGGCCGCCTCATCATCGACTGTGGCATGTTCCAGGGCCACCGTCGAGAGGCGGCGGAGAAAAACCGCCGCTTTCGGTTCGACCCGCTCTCGTTGCACTCCGTGGTCCTTTCCCACGCGCACATCGACCACTCCGGCCGGCTGCCACTGCTGCACAAGAAGGGGTTCGGCGGCAACATCTACATGACCGCCGGCACCAGGGACCTGGCCGCGATCATGCTGCGGGACAGCGCCCACATCCAGCAAATGGACGCCGAGTACATCAATCGCAAGCGGGAGCGCACCGGCGAGAGCCCCGTCCCGCCGCTGTACACCACGTCGGACGCGACCAAGGTGCTGCGCCACTTCGTCTCGGTCGGCTATCACCGGCGGTTCTCTCCGCTCGCGGATGTCACCGCGACGTTCTTCGACGCGGGGCACATCCTCGGCAGTGCGGTCGTCAGGCTTGACGTCAACCGCGACGGCGAACCGTTCCGCCTGGGATACGCCTGCGACCTCGGCCGCGCCGCCATGCCCATCCTCCGCGACCCCGAACTCATCACCGACGACGGCGCCAAGCTGGACGCATTGATCATCGAGAGCACCTACGGCGGCCGCCGGCACGACCCGCCCGAGGACATGGAGGCCGAGCTCGAAAGCCTGGTCACCCGCGTCGTCAAGCGCGGCGGGAAGCTCGTCATCCCCGCGTTCAGCGTCGGCCGGACCCAGAACGTCCTCTACTACCTCCACAAGCTCTTCGCCGAGGGCCGCATCCCCAGCGTCCCCGTCTTTGTCGACAGCCCGCTCTCCATCAACGCCACCGACGTGTTCCGGATGCACCCGGAATGCTACGACGAGGAGGCCGCCGACTTCCTCGAAACCGAGGGCTCGGTATTCACCCATCGCTCGATCAACTACGTCATGTCTGTGGCCGAGTCGAAGAAGCTCAACCGGCGGCGGACGCCGGCGATCATCATCAGCGCCTCCGGGATGTGCGAGGCCGGCCGAATCCTCCACCACCTGAAGAACACCGTCACCAGGAAGCGGAACGCCGTCGCGATCGTCGGGTTCATGGCCGAGCACACCCTCGGTCGCCGGCTGGTCGAGCGCCAGGCGAAGGTGAAGATCTTCGGCCAGTTGTACCCCGTCCGCTGCGAGATCGCCACGCTGAACGGCTTTTCCGCGCACGCCGACCACGACGGACTTGTCGCGTACGCCGAGGCCGTCGCCCGGCCCGACACGCAGACCTTCCTCGTTCACGGTGAAGAGAAAGCGACCACCCCCCTCAAGGCCGCGCTCGCGGAACGCGGGTTCAAGCGCCTCACCGTCGCTGAGCCGGGAATGGAAGTCGAACTCGGCTGACCGTTCTTTCGAGCGTCTCCGCCGTGACGAGGAGCCGAAACAGGTGGCAGCCCCGAACATCAAGAATCGGCTGAGCCAGCGGCGCACAATGAATTAGTGCGGCATAACCCCTGTCGCATGCAGCACATGCGCGTTCTAAGGGTGACAGGCACCGTTTCCGCCCCGTTTCTAGGCACCGTTTCCAGAGATTCATCCGGGGATTTGATAAAGGGGCGTTTGACGTAGCATGGGGAAAAGAGAGAAATCGGAACGGCCGAAGCCCACGCGGCAGATCACGCCCGGCGGGATCGTCCTGCGCGCGTTTCTGCTGGCGAGTATCCTCTGGTTCTTCGTGCCGTGGTTCTGGAATCTTTTGACCGTGTCGGGCTGCGGATTCTTCGATGGGACGCCGGCGAGCGCGGAGCGGCAGCTCGCATCGCTCCACCGGCGCCTCGAAACGGGTGAGCCGGGATTCATGCAGAAGCTCCACCCCGAGGGCCGCCTGTTCTGCCACTCGTTCTACGGCTTCAGCGTCGTGAATGTCGCCGTCTCCACCACGCCGGGGAGCGACCTCCGCCGATGGGCGGTCAGGGAGCTCGAGTGGGTGATTGCCAGCGCGGAGGAGTGCGCCGGGATGGACGAGTTCCCGCGGTTCACCACGCTTCGCCCGAAGGGCGGCATCATTCCCGCGGCACAGGCGAATCTGCTCCGCGCCGGCTACGTCCTCCTCGGTGGGAAACGAGAGGATATCATCCGGGAGTTCCACGACGTCAGCGGACTGCTGTTTGCCGAGTTCATGAAGACGCAGACCGGGTCGCTGGAGACCTTCCCAAGAATGGTCTGGCCGGTCGACAACTCCTGCGCGCTTGAGTCGCTGCGCCTGCACGATGTGCTGTTCGGCACGACATACTCCCGCGCCTGCCGCAAGTGGGAGCGCTGGATGGCCGAGCACCTGGACGCACGGACAGGGATGATGGTGGCGCGGATAACGAAAGACGGGCGAGTGGTCGACGACCCGCGAGGCTGCGCCCTGTCTTGGTCGCTGGCGTTCATGCCCGGCTATGCCCCTGGTCTGGCTCGCTCGCAGTACGCGGCCTACCGAAAGCGATGGTTCGTGCACGTGCTCGCGACTACGGGCGTGCGAGAGTATCCCGAGGGGCGCGAAGTCATTATGGATTGTGACACGGGGCCTGTCGTGTGCGGAATCGGCGCTGCGGCAAGCGCGTTTGGCATCGCCGCCGCCAGGGCGAACGGAGACAGGGAAGCTTTCGGCCGGATGCTGAGGGGGCTGGAGGCGTCCGCGATGCCGTCGTGGTCGCTCGCCGGCGCGAAGCGGTATTTCTTTGGCAAGTTCCTGCTCGCCGACGTCCTCGCGTTCTGGGCCAAGACCGTACGGGTGTGGGACAAACCCGGCCGGGAGCAGTCTTGGGACTTCGCGCCGATTCAGACCGGCGGGGGATGGTGGGTCGTCGTCTTGTGCGCGGGCCTGCTGTCCGCCGGCGCGGCTCTGCTCGGCTGCATTCCGGTTCGCAGGGCTGTCCGGGCCGTCAGATGCGGCAACTGTATTTGGGACAAGCGCGCGAGGTTGATCCTTGCGGTGCAGTGCGCCGTGCTGTTTGCCTGGGTCGCTCTTTCCCTTTTTTCCTGGCTCGTGGCGTTGGTGTTGCTCGCTGTGGTCACCGCGGTGGAAGAGCGGCTCCTTCCTCTGATGAATAATCGTGAAGCGCAGGCGTGACGCGGCGCGATTGTCTCCCGCAAGAACGGCGTGGCTTTTTTGCGCATTTGCGTATCGTCTGCGCTTGGCCATTGGGACAGTCAGCGTTTGTCGGAACGACGAGCGGGCGAGTCGGTGTTCGCCGGGGAATTGCGATTCCTGCGTGGCATCCGCCACGAAGGGGAGGAGCCAACCGTCTTTCCACAACAGACGGCGGGACTCGCCGCCCGGCCCGGTAGTCACTTCATCCCGCTCGAACAAGGGTGCCGAAGAAGGGCGCCCTTAGACAGCGCAAGTGCTGGGGACAGCGAGGGTTGCACAACTCGCTTGCATTGTGGGCCGTCGGATGGTATGATGGGCGCCGCCGATAGTCGAGGGGACACCGTTGTCGCGACCGTCAAGATTCTCGTGTTCAAAGGGTGACAGCTTTCTATGATGGGCAGTCTCCCCGCCGTTGCCGAGCCGGGGATGGCAGTCGAGCTCGGCTAGCCCACCCCGAGAGAGCCACATGCCTGACTTCGACTGGACGTTTCCGTACCCCTCACAGCGGATGCCGGTGCTGGCGCGGAACGTGGTGGCGGCCTCGCAGCCGCTCGCCGCGCAGGCGGGGCTGCGGATGCTGCTCCGCGGCGGCAACGCGGCCGACGCCGCCGTGGCCACCGCCATCGCACTGACCGTCGTCGAGCCGACGTCCAACGGCATCGGCTCCGACGCCTTTACTATCATATGGGATGGCAAGGAGTTACACGGCCTGAACGCCTCCGGCCGGTCGCCCGCGGCGCTCACGCCGGAGCGGTTCGCGGGCCGCGACGGCATGCCCCTGCAGGGCTGGGACGTGGTCACCGTCCCCGGCGCGGTGTCGGCGTGGGTCGAGGTGTCGGAGAAGTTCGGGCGGCTGCCGTTCGCGGATCTCTTCGAACCGGCGGTCGCCTACGCGGCGGAGGGCTTCTCCGTCTCGCCCGTCACCGCCGAGGCGTGGGGCGGGGCGCCGCAGAGCTTCGCCGACTTCCCCGATCTGCTGGAGGTCTTCTGCCCCGGCGGCCGCGCCCCCAGGCCGGGCGAGCGCTTCGCCTGCCCCGACCAGGCCGCGACGCTTCGCCGCATCGCCGAGACGAAAGGCGAGGCGTTCTACCGCGGCGAGCTGGCCGAGCGGATCGCCGGGCACGCCGCCGCGACGGGCGGTCTCATCACCACTGACGACCTCGCCGCGCATCGGGCCGACTGGGTCGAGCCGATCTCGGTCGACTACCGCGGCCTCACGCTGCACGAGATCCCGCCCAACGGCCAGGGCCTCGCCGCGCTCATCATGCTCGGCATCCTCCGCCACCACCCGGTCGCGGACTTCCCGCCCGACTCGGCCGACAGCCTGCACGTGCAGATCGAGGCGATGAAGCTCGCCTTCGCCGACGCCCATCGCTACATCGCGGACCCGGCGCACATGGACGTCGGCCCGGCCGACCTGCTCGATCCCGGCTACCTGGAGAGCCGCGCCGGCCTGATCGACATGGCCCGGGCGGGGCAGTTCGAATACGGCGTGCCCCGGCGGGGCGGCACCGTCTACCTGACCGCGGCCGATGCCGGCGGGATGATGGTCTCGTTCATCCAGTCGAACTACTACGGCTTCGGCTCGGGCATCGTCGTCCCGGGGACCGGGATCAGCTTACAGAACCGGGGCAGCGGGTTCACGCTCGAGCCCGGCCACCCCAACCAGGTCGGCCCGGGCAAGCGGCCGTATCATACGATCATTCCAGCGTTTGTGACGCGAAAGGGCGAGCCGGTGATGAGCTTCGGCGTGATGGGCGGCCCAATGCAGCCACAGGGCCACGCCCAGGTGCTGAGCCGCATCGCGGACTACGGGCAGAACCCGCAGGCGGTGCTCGACGCTCCGCGCTGGCGGGTGCTGGAGCAGGGGGGCGTGGTCGTCGAGAAGGGCGTGGCGGCCGACGTGCGGCAGGCGCTCGCCGACCGCGGACACCAGATCGCGGTGGACACCTTTCATGCGTTCGGCGGCGGCCAGGCGATCTGGAAGCTGGAAGACGGGTACGTCGCCGCGTCCGAACCGCGCAAAGACGGCCAGGCCGTGGGGTTCTGAGCGGCCGCTACTTCATCCCGCTCGACAGAGCCTTGACCGTCGCGTTGATGATGGCCTCCGACGTGATGGTGGCGCCGGTTACGGTGTCGACGCCCTTGATGCCTTGTCTCCCGACGATCCGGGGAGGGACGCCGCGCTGGGCGATATCGGCGAAGAACCGGGTGTCGTTCTCGCGCGTGACCTCGACCGATACGAGCTTGTTGTCTTTGACGGCCACCTCGACCTCAACGGTGCTCTTGTAGCCCCGGCTGCTCCCCTTGTAGGTGCCGTTTGGGATACGGGACCGGCCCAGCGTCTGGATCAGCTTCATGGCTTCGGCGCTGGCGCTGGCGCGGTCGCTGTTCTGCTTGCCCCGCCCGCTGCCTTGGGTCGCGGTCAGGACCTTCTTGTAGTATTCGGCCGCCTTGTCGTACCGGCCCGCGAACCGGCAAGCGTTCCCGGCGAGAGCAAAGGGTGACAGGGAGCAAAGGGTGACAGGCACCCTTTCGGCACCCTTTCCCCGGCACCCTTTCCCCCCTTTTCCCAAGTATTTCGTCGGCTCGCCGCGATTCATCTCGTGGATGGAAAGCCGCTTCGGCTGGGCGGAGCGCCGAGATCGCCTTATCAGGGAAACCCGCATCGGCGACGATATGTCAGATGTCATATGCGCGGGGCCTAGGATCGGCCGGGTGAGGAGGTGACAATGAACGGCGGCGGCGTAAGTCCCGCCGCAATAGGCACATGTGCCTGCAAAGGGTGACAGGCACCCTTTCCCTCTGGCACCCTTTCCCTCTATAACTACTGCCTGATGACGAATCACGTCCATCTGCTGTTCAAGGTGGGCGCCGACACGACGCTGTCCGACGCGATGCACTGGATCAGCAGCACGTTCGCCCGGCGGTTCAACAAGCTGGCGGGCCGCTGGGGGCACCTGTGGGAAGGCCGGTTCCGCAGCACGATCATCGAGCAAAACACCTATTTCTTCCGCTCTATGGCCTACCTCGACCTGAATCCCGTCCGCGCCGGGATGGCCGTGACGCCGCTCGAATATCGCTGGTCCGGCCATCGGTCGCTTCGCGACGAAGACTCGGCGGTCTTGGACTTCCATCCGCTCTACCTCGACGGCGGGGCCGACGCCGCCTCCCGCTATCGCTTGTATATGAAGCTTCTGGGCGACGAAGCCGCGCGACCGCCGACGTCCCTAGCGACCAAGTATTTCGTCGGCTCGCCGGGATTTGTTTCGCGGATGGAAAGCCGCTTCGGCTGGGCGGAGCGCCGAGATCGCCTTATCAGGGAAACCCGCATCGGCGACGATATGTCAGATGTCATATGCGCGGGGCCTAGGATCGGCCGGGTGAGGAGGTGACAATGAACGGCGGCGGCGTAAGTCCCGCCGCAATAGGCACATGTGCCTGCAAAGGGTGACAGGCACCCTTTCCCTGGGCACCCTTTCCCAGGCACCCTTTCCCAACACGGCCCTGATACTTCGTTCCGTTCTTCAGGTCAATCTCGTCGGCCGATGCGCTCAGGGCCAGCGCCAAAGCCACCCCAACGCTTGTCAGAAACCCGGGTGCCCGCTTCGCGAATCTCATACATTATTTTCCTTCGACCGCCTCTTCGAACGTGTGGACGTTCTCGGCGATCATGTCGGGCTTGTCCTTGAGGTAGTGGCCGATGCAGACCAGGTCGTTCTCGCGCATGCTGGCCGCCAGGAACCGGAAGCCGTCGGGGATGGACTTGTTCCCGCCGGCGAAGACCTTGTAGTGGACCACCGGACACGGGATGGTGTGAATGAGCGCGACCATCTCGTCGCGGTGGGCGTCGTCCCATTTCTCGTCCACGGTCGGAACGTGGTGGGGGCTCTCGGCGCGGTCGCTCGGGTCGTAGTAGGAGATCATCTGAAAGTCGGGCTCGAGGTTATCCCGTATCCAGGCGTGCGCATCCAGTGAATGGCCCGCAAACCCCGCCACCACGCCGCACTCGCGCATCGTGTCCAGCGCCGCCCGGAGCATGTCGAACTCCTGCTGGGCATACCAGTAGTCCACCTGCCCGCCGTGGATGTAAACTCCCTTGGCGCCGTCTCTGACAGCGTCTCGGATGGCGCGGAGTTGGTCACACAGCTCGCTCGCGGTCTGGCCGAACCACTGGATGGTGCCGCCCTCGTCCCAGTACTCGCGCGTCAGGCGGCGGACGTGCCGGTCGGTGCGGCCGAAGAACGTGTTGATTCCTGCGGCCTCGGCCTTGCGCAGCGCGTCCTTGATGTTCGCGACGGTGTAGTAGCGGATCATTTCGCGGTCGCGTTCGGGGCCTTGGTGCGAGAAGCCGCTGAACGGATTGCCGCCGATGACCAGGCGCGTCACCTCGATGTCGCCGAACTTGACCTTGTGCATCGCGTCGCCTCGTTTCTCCCACGCCTTGGGAACTCTGACAACACGGTGGGGCGGACATTCCTGCCTGCCCCACCCCGACCTCGGCGGTGCAAAGGGCCCTGAGGGGCTGTTGAACAAGTCCGCCCGCTCACAGAGCGGGCCTACAATTCAGGCGTTGGGAGGCTTTCCGGCGGTCTGTTGTAGGCCGACTCTGTGAATCGGCGGGTTCTTGTGCCTTTTTCAACAGCCCTCCTGACACCTCTTGCGCATTCTATCAGCTATGCGGCGGCTTGGGAAGGCGCTCCCTCGCGGCCCTCAGGTCCCTTATTGCCTCGCGCGGTGAGGATGGCGCGCGCGGCCACCGCGCCGAGAACGATCGCGCCGCCGGCCAGCGCCCAGCGGCCCGGGCGCTCGGGATGGAAGCACGCCACCCAGACGGGATTGAGGATCGCTTCCGCCGCGGGGATCAGCATCGCCTCCAGCGCCGTTACCCGCTTGATGGCAATGGAATACAGAACCGCCGGCACCCCGAGCTGAAACGCGCCCAGGCAGGCCAGCACCACCCACCCCAGCGCGACCGAGCCGCCAGCACGCGGCATCGAGCCGAAGATGAACGGGCAACAGACGGCCGCCGCCAGCAGGTTCCCCAGGAAGATCGACTCCAGCGGCGAGGCGGCTTTTTGCTTGCGCAAGAACAGGGTCATCCACCCGAACGACACGCCCGAGGCGATCGCCAGCAGGTTGCCCCAGGTGCCGGTGGCCGAGAGCTTGTCCAGGAAGAACAGCACCATGCCACCGAGAAGCAGCGCGATGACCAGCCAGTCGAACCAGTGGGCGCGTTCGTTGAGAAACCAGGGGCCGAACAGAGCGATGTGGATGGGGGCCGTGTACTGCAGCAGGATGGCGTTGTGCGCCGTCGTCAGCTTGGTGGCGACAACGAACAGGACGACGGTCCCGGCGTACGCCACCGCGCCGCCGAGCTGTGCAGCCGACCACGTGAAGTTGCGGCGGCGGACGAACGCCAGCAGCACGGCCGCGGTGACCGCACTCCGCGTCCCCGCGATCGCCATCGGATTCCACCGGATCGCCTTGATGAGCACCCCCGACGTGCTCCACAACACCGCCGTGAGGGCCAGCAGCACCACCGCCTTGCGCTCTTCCGACATCGCACCTCTCACGCAGGACTCGCGGGCGCACAGCCTATCTTGCGGGCGGGAGTTTCAAAAGGGTTTTCTGGCGGGCTCACCGTCGCGCCACCAGTTGCCCGTAGGATTGCGTCATGGCGCGGGCGGTCGGGCCGGGCGCCTGCGGGAGATCTTGGCCGTCGATCGAGCGGACGGGCATGATTTCCATCAGGGAATTGGTGAGGAAGATCTCGTCGGCCGAGCAGAGGTCGTCGAGGGTAAGACGCGTCTCGCCGGTCTCGATGCCCGCCTCGCGGGCGAGGTCGAGCACGGTGGCGCGCGTGATGCCGGGCAGGATGTTCATGTCGAGCGGCGGGGTGAGGAGCGTGCTGTCCCGGCCGCCGTGGCGGCGGACACAGAAGATGTTGCTGGTGGCGCCCTCGGCGACGTGGCCTGCGGCGTCGAGCAGGAGCGCCTCGTCGGCGCCCCGCTCCCTCGCCTCGCGCTTCGCCAGGATGCTGAGAAGGTAATTCGTGGTCTTGTGCCGGCGCAGCGGCGAATCGCTGTCGTGCCGCAGCGAAGACACCACCACCGCGGCGCCGTTCGCGTACAGCGCCGGCGGATACGGGTGCAGCTTGCGCGCTTCGACCAGCACGGTAGGTCCCGCAGGCTCGGCCGGCGCCAGGGCGCCGGTGTGTAGCCCGCGGGTGACCGTGATCCGCACGTAGGCGTCGCCGAGTTGATTCAGCTCGATCAGGCGGGTGACGGCCTCGCCCAGCTCGGCGCGTTCGGGCATCGGGATTCCAAGCGCGGCTGCCGAGGCACCCATGCGGTGCAGGTGCGCGCCGAGCATGAACGGGACGCCGGCGTATGCCCGGATCGTCTCGAACAGCCCGTCGCCATACAGGAAACCCCGGTCGAACGGCGAGACCCTGGCGTCCTCACGGGGCACGACCTCACCGTTGACGTAGACGCAGTCGCCCACCGGGTCCTCACTTGATCCGCCGGAGCAGGGCCTTGATCTCTTCGCCGTTCGGATCGAGGTCAAGTGCGGCGAGGGCCGCCGTCCGGGCCTTCTTCTTGTCGCCCCTCTTGAGGTATGCCTTGGCGAGGCGCAGGTTGTTCCCGGCCGTCTCTTTGCGGGCTTCGTTCAGGCTCTCCTGCACCTTGTCCGCCTGCTCCTGCCGGCGCGCCGCCACCAGGCGGCGGTACAGGGCTTCCATCTGCTTGAGCGTATCGCCGGCGCAAATCGAAGCGATCTCCATCTCGTGGACCGCCGGATCCTCCTTCCCCAGCTCCCACAGCGCGTGGCCGGCGATGATGTGCGGTTGCGGATAGAACGGCCCGATCCCCGCCGCCACGTCCGCCACCCGCGCCGCGTCCTTCCATTTCTTCTTGCTCACGTAGTGCCGCCCGAGCTCGACGGCCTGCCCGAAAGAGTTCGACGTGTGCCGGAGGAGCTTCTCGAACACCTCGGCCCTCTTGTCGTCTTGCTTCTTGTCCTTGTAGATCTTGGCGAGCGCCTGGTACGGCTTGGGGAACTGGGGATGGCTTCGGATCGCCTCGCGGAACGCGGCGGCCGCCTCATCGGTTTTGTTCTGCCGGGCCGCGAGAGCGCCGAGAAGGTGGTGGGCCGGCGCGTAGTTCTTGTCGGCCGCAATGGCGAGCTTGGCCATGGCCATCGCATCCGCCTCCTTGCGCGCGGCCATGGCGATGCGGGCTTTGATGTGGTGGGCCTCGGCGCATTTTGGGTTGATCTTCAGCGCCTTGTCCGCCGCCTTCGCCGCTTCATCCGGCTTGCGCTGCACCAGCAGGAGGATTGCCAGGTTGCACTGCGCCTCCGCGTTATGCGGCTGTTTCGCGGCAAGGTCGATGATGGTCTTGGCGTCCTTCGGCGTCACCTTCGGCAGTACCGGGATCTTGGCGACAACGCCGAAGATGTAGGCCGTGAACTGCTTCTCAAACTCGGCCAGCGGCATCCCGGTCACCGTCTGGATCGCCTGGGGCAGCTCCTTGCCCTCGCGAAACGCCTTCACCAGCGCCGGGAGGCATTTCCGGCCGCATTTCTGGATGAGGAAGTCGAGCACCACCTCTGACTGGCAGTAGGCGAGCATCCGCTGCTCGCCCGTCTTCGGCCGGGTGAAGCCCCTCGTCAGCTTGCCGATGGGCATGATGCGGTTGAGCCTGACCGAGGTCTTGAGCAGCACGTCCCAGTTGTACGGCCGGTCCGAGTGCTGCTCGTGGACGGCCATCGCCTCGGTCAGCCAGTGAGGGATGCGATAGTTCGTCCCCAGCAGGGTGACCGCGTGGGTCAGCTCGTGGCGCAGGGTCTCGCGCCAATTGACGCGGCCATTCTGCACGCGGGGCGTGGTGAACGCGACCACTCTTCCGAAGCAGACGCCGATCGCACCGATGTGCGGCAGGCCGATGCACCGCGTGGCGAAGTACCTCTGCGTCGGCAGCACCTCGATGGTGACCGGGTCGGCCGGGCGGAAGTCGTAGATCTTGCACAAGTCGTCCAGGGAGCGGATCGCGAACCGCTTGACATACTCGGCCAGCACGCCGTCGGTCTCGTTCTTCAGCATAATGTGAATCGACGGCGCCGCCTTGATGATCCTGTACGACTCCATCGCGTCGAGCAGGTGGAGTGTGTTGTACGTGCGGACGTTGAAGCCGTCGATGTCGTGGGACTCGTCGAGCAGCTTCTTGGCCTGGGTGTACCTGGCCTCGCGGAAGAGGTGGCGGCCGAGTTCGGCCATCGCGTCGTGCGCGTCGGGCCGCAGGCGGATCGCCGTCCGGTACATCTGCTCGGCGAGCCGCATGCGCCGCTTGCCGCTGCACGCGCGCCCCACGTAGGTGTAGAAGTCCGGGCACCGCGGACTGATCTTCCTGACGAACGCCTCTTCCTGCTCGTAGCCCTTTTTGTTCCCGCGGACCAGGTGGCATCCGGCAAGGATCGCGCGGGCGGAGATCCCGTTCGGGTTCACCGCGAGGCTCTTGGTGATGTACGCCTGGGCGCCGTCGAAGTCGTCGTCGATCGCCGCCATTGCCGCCAGCAGGTCGAAGGCGTCCACCGCGTTCGGGGCGGCCTTCAGGGCTTCCTTCGCGTATTTCTCGGCGTCTTCGAGCTTGCTGATGGCGAAGGCACAGTACGCCAGGCCCAGCAGCGCGTCCGGGTGCTTGGCGTCGGCGCGGAGCACGGTGTTGAACTCGCCGCTCGCGTCGGTCACCTGGCCCTTGAGCAGAAAGAGTTGCCCGAGCTCGACCGTGGCGACGTGGTCCGTCTTGTCCGCGCGCTGGGCTTTCGTCAGGATGGTGAGAGCATCCTTCGGCGCGTTCACGAGTTTCAGCGCCAGACCCACCCCCACCAGCTCCCGCGGCTGCTTGATGGACTTCGAGTTGTCGTTGTAGAAATCGATGACGGCCTCGGCGACTTCTACCGCCTCATCGTGGCGGCCGAGCAGTTCCAGCAGTTCGGCTTTCCGTGCCCGTGCCTGCATGGATTTGAAGTCGAGCTTGATCGCCACGCTCAGTTCGTCCAATGCCTTCTGGTAGCGGCCTCGGGCGGCGTGAAGCCGTGCAGCCACGCAGCGGACGGACGGCGATTTCGGGTGCGCGGCCAGCATCTGTTTTGCCTGCGCCTCCGCCTCGCGGTACCGGGTATGCAGGAGTAGGCCTTCGAGCTTCGTGACGGCAGCGGCGGCGTCTTCAGCGGCCTGGGCCAGCCGGGCGGCGAACAGCGCGGCCAGCAGGACCGCAATGAACATTCCCCTTTTCCTGCTCATCATGAGATTTCCTGCGCGTTTCCTGCATGATATCAGCATCGCGGCACTTGTCAACGCGCAGCGCTCTCGCCCGCTCTTTCCGCATGCGCTTGTAATCGTCTCGGACGTCGATATCATGGCACACGACGGGGAGCATCGGGAGGGACACATGAACGAAGCAATCAAGAAAGTGCTGTCGGTCGGGGCGGACCAGGTGCCAAACCCTCAGGACCTGCCGGCGGCCTGTGCCGAGCTCAAGGCGGGGACCAATCGTGACGTGTACCCGTCGTCCCTGGCAGCGTCCGGCGACCGGCTCTATTTCGTGACGCGCGGGCCGCAGAAACGCCTCGGCGCCGCCCGGATCGAGCTGGGCGAGTTGAGGGTTGAGCTGAAGGGTCTGAACCACGAGAACGCGGCTGCACTCCGGGCCGAACTTCCGTTCCTGGCGCCGTCGCTCGTGGGGCTTCGGACGTCGCTCGGGCTCGGCGACCGGCTCGGCTTGGCCACGCCCGGGCACATCCGCGCGGTACGTGGGACCGGCGTCGCGCCCGTCCTCGCACAGCAGTCCATCCGCGAAATGGCCCGCACCCACCGCACGCCCGACGAGGTGATGGACGCCGCGACCTGGGGCGTTCTCCAGGAAGGCTATCGCGGCGGCTTCGGCTCGGACGCCGATCACCTGAAGACCCCGAACGACATCGACGTGACCGCGGCCGCCGGCTTCACCATGTTCACCATTGACCCCGGCGATCACGTGAATGACGCGGCGGACGCCATGGCCGCCGCCGCGCTCGAAGAGGCGCTCGGCTCGGTGCCGTGGGATCAACTGGACACCACACGCGCCGACAACGAAGCCAGGTATGCGGGCAAGACGTTCGACCTTGGCGAGTTCGAGCTCGAGTGCTCGGCCGAGGCGGTGGCGCGCGCCGCGGTCAAGTACGGCGCGGCGGTGGCGCATACGGCGGCCATGTTCCGCTATCTCGAGTCCGTGATGACGGGGCAAGCGTTCGAGTTGGAGATGTCGGTGGATGAGACGGCGTCGCCCACGTCGTCGGCGGAGCATTACTACGTGGCGAGTGAGCTGGCGCGGCTCGGCGTCCGGCCGCTGAGCCTGGCCCCGCGGTTCGTGGGCGACTTCGAGAAGGGCGTGGACTACAAGGGCGACGTGGCGCTGCTGGAGCAGACGTTCCGGGAGCACGTCGCCATCGCCAACACGCTCGGGCCGTACAAGATCAGCATCCACTCGGGCTCCGACAAGTTCAGCGTGTACGAGGTGGCCGCCCGGTGCGCCGGAGGGCTGGTGCACGTCAAGACGGCCGGCACGAGCTACCTGGAAGCGCTGCGGAGCGTGGCGCTCGTCGCGCCGGACCTCTTCCGTGAGATTTTGGCATTTGCGTTCGAGCGATGGGATCAGGACCGCGCCACATACCACGTCTCCGCCGACCCTGCGAAGGTCAAGCGGCCCGACGAGCTGGCCGACGAGGAACTGCCGGGCGTGCTGGACCAGTTCGATGGCCGCCAGTTGCTCCACGTCACGTTTGGCTCGGTGCTCACCGCCAGTCGGGACGGCTCGTACGTGTTCCGCGACCGCCTGTACGAGACGCTCCGGGCGCACGAAGAGGAGCACTACGCCGCGCTGGAAAAGCATCTCCGGCGCCACGCGGCACCGTTCGCCGTGTAACGGGGCTTAGCGGTCGGCACGGCGGCGGAACGCCGGCCCTGCGGCCAGCCAACTTGCTGCCAGGAACGCGATCATCGCAAGGCCCGGCAACCAGGGACCGGGGAAGTAGGACTTCCCCGAGACACCGAACCGAAACAGTTCCACGACGTATGTCAGCGGCGACACCATCGCCACGGGTCTGATCCACGCGGGCAGCGCCTCGACCGGCATGAAAACGCCGCTGATGAACAGGATCGGGAACCGGAACAGGTTCAGCAGGGTCATCGCCTCGAAGACCTCTTTGACCATGACCGAGACGATCAGCCCCAGCAGCGAGAAAGTCGCTGCTCCCAGCACCAGCCCAAGCGCAAACGCGAGCGGATGGGTGATCCTCATGCCGAGGAGCACGACCAGCCCCGCGGTCAGAACGAGCGAGGTGGCGATCCCGAAGGCAGCGGCGCTGGCCGCCTTGCCCAGGATGATGGTGCGGTGGGTCACGGGCGCCATCAGGAGGCGCTGCAGGGTTCCAGACCGCTTCTCGAACGTCACCACGATGGCGGCCATCGACGTGTTGCCGAACAGCAAGGTCATCGCGATGATGCCGGGGGTGACCGCCAGATAGGTGGCCGGGTCTCGCACGTAGACAGCCAGTATGAGCACGGCCGGGAAGAGCAGTGCCCACGTGATCAGCGGCGGCTTGCTGTAGTAACTCTGCATGTCCTTTCGGCTGATGGAAACGGCCCGGGCCATCTGGCTCATGTGTCCGACTCCTGCCCGCGTGAGCTGTCTTGCAGGATCGCCATGAAGGCTTCTTCGAGGGTTGCACCGGCGGAGCTGATCTCGACGACCCGCACGCCTTGCCCTTCGGCGAAGCGGACTATCTGCGCGAGTGCAGCGTGGGTGTCGCTCGCCTCGAGCCGCCACGCGCCGTCCGCGTGGGTGGCTGTCCGGACCGCCGGGCAGGCATCGCGCAGTGCCCCCTCTGCGACCGCGCCGGAGAATACGACCGAGACGGTCCTGGCTCGTTCCACCTGGCGCCGGATCTCCGCCGCCGTGCCCTCCGCAACCACCTTCCCCCGGACGAGGATCAGCACGCGATCGGACAACGCCTCCGCCTCTGCCAGGTTATGCGTGGTGAGGAAGACCGTGGCGCCGTCGCGGTGGATCGACCGGATGACTTCGCGCAGAGATCGCGCGCTGGGGACGTCCAGGCCGGCGGTCGGTTCGTCGAGGAGAATCACTTCAGGCGAGTGGATGAGGGCCGCGGCCACGGTGAGGCGGCGCTTCAGCCCGCGCGACAGTGAGCGGAACGACGCGCCCGCCCGGTCAGTCAGGCCGAACGTTTCGAGCAACTCGTCGGCCCGCGAACGGCGCGCCGCACGCGACAGCCCGTACAACTCGCCAAGGTATTCGAGGTTCCTCCGGCCCGTGAGCTCGGGGTAGAGGTTCGACTCTTCGGGGACGACGCCGATCCGCTGTTTCACCGCCACCGGATCGCGCTCGATGTCGAAGCCGCAGATGGCCGCCTCGCCGCCGTCGCGCCGAAGCAGCCCGCAGAGGATATTGATCGTGGTGGTCTTGCCCGCGCCGTTTGGGCCGAGGTAGGCGAATACCTCGCCCCGCCGGACGGAGAACGTGACGCGGTCGAGAGCCGTCAGTTCCCCGTACCGTTTGGTGAGTTGCGACGCTGTGATGACCGCCGATGTCTCGTGCTCAGCCACGGGTCAGGTGTCCTCGAAAGGCGCCGCGCGCAGACCGAAAGCCGCTCCCGAACTGCCGGCGAGGCGCCTTGCCAATCAGTCCTTCGTCTCCTTGACGCAGGGGTGTTCCTTCACGTCGCCGTGGCATCTCTTGATCTGCTCCGGCGAGCACTCCTCCGGCTTGCCCTTCAGGTTCTCCGGCTTTTGGCAGCCTTTCTTCTTCTCACACATGGCTTCGCTTCCTTCTTCGGGGGCTTTCCCAGCAGACGCCCTATCGCCTTCTCCAGCTTGGCAATCCCGCGCTCATTCAGCCGGTAATGGACGTAGTAGCCGCGTTTCTCGGGCACCACGAGGCCGGCGTCCCGCAGCACCCGCAGATGCTGTGATACCGCTCCCTGGGTCACGTCCAGCCGGGCCGACAGCGCTCCCACGCACAGAGCACCACCTCTCAGCAGTTGAACGATGCGGAGCCGCGCTTCCGAGGACAGCGCCTTGAACAGCCGGCCGAGGTCTTGGCCGCTTTTCATGCTGACTCGCTCCATCTTAGAATCCGCTAATATTCTAATATGGTCTCGGCGCGCTGTCAAACAGAATATCGGGCGAATTTCCCTTCTGGCGGGCAACACTTCGGAGAGCGCGGGCAGCCAGCGGGTGGCAGGCCCCGTTTGGAGCGCTTCTCCAAACCCATTGTCAAGGCGACACTAGACCAGCGTGATTTCCATTGCGAACGAGGTCGAGCCCTTCGGCAGGCGGCAGGCCAGGCGGCGGAGGGTCCGAGGCTCGGTGGCACCGGCCATCATCACCGGAATATCTTCGACGCTGAACGCGGCGCCTGGCGGGTCGAGGATCTTGAGCAACAGATCGCGTTTCCCGCCGCGGATCCGCGCGGTGCCCCGGCGCAGCGAGATGCGGTTCCACGTGGTGAAGGCCTCTTCGACCTTGGGTGCGGCGCCGTGCGAAAAGGCAAAGCGGTCCTCCAAGCGGACCGCGCCCGCCCCGCGAGGGTCAAGTTGGATCGTCCTTTGCAGCCGTTTCAGGCGCTTGACCGGGTATGTCCGCGCGAACTCCATGCTGATGGTCTTGTCGCGCCCGGCCGGGTCGAAGGAGATGATCTTGCCCTGGTAGCGCGGGCCGCATCCCTGCTGGTGGCCGTCGATTCGCGGCACGCTGTGGCCGTACGAGTTGCAGACCGGGTTTTCGTATCGCTGCGGGCCGAAGTAGGCGCGGTCGTACAGGCCGCACCCGGGGTCGCACAGGAGCGGCTCGGCATCGACGTAGACGGCGAAGCTCCCTACGTCGTTGTGGTTGTGATTCTCCGCGTTGTTGCCGGCCTTGGCCATGAGCACCATCTTGTGCTTCGGGTCGACCAGGCGGGCGACGCCGGTATCCGGCAGCACGCGGTCGTCGATCTTGGGGCGCCCGGGGGTCTTCCCGTCCCACCACAACAGGTCGCGAATGCTCCACGGCAGCCGGCCCGCGCCGACACCGATCGACTCACGGTTCAACAGCGATTTGAGCCCCTCCGCGCCGGTGCGTTCGGCCAGGCGGGAGATGAAGCCGGGAGAGAACCTCACAGTGCCGTGGCAGTCGGAGCAACTGTAGTACTCGCCCGGCGCAACGAGGGTCGCCAGCGGATACAGGGCGATCCGTTTGAACTTCTCGTGCGAGAGGAAGTCCACCTTCCCGCCCGTCCGGCGGCGGAGCAGCTCGGAGAAGGCGACGGTGTTGATCAGGCCGTATTGCCAGTAGCCGGCGCCTTCCGACGAGCCGCCGTCCGCGAGGAACGCGCGCCGGCGGAAGATCTCCAGGCCCTTCAAGACCTTGTTGACCGCCCGCGCCAGGCGCGCCGGGCTCTTCTCGAGGTAGAGGAACGCCGCTCCGACCGCACCGTTGCACACGCCGCTCCAGTTGTTGTGCCCGTCGAACCAGGACCACTCCATTTCGAGGTAGGGCGCGAGGACACGCCGCTCGACCTCGTCCCGGACGCGGTCGACGACCTCCGGGTCCAGCGCATCGCTCAGCAGGTGGGTTGTCTCGGCCAGCGCGAACGCCGTCTCCGCGGCGAAGAGATCGATCGGGGCCGTTCTCATGTGCTCCGGCGGCACCCAGGTGGTCTCTTCACAGACGTTCCATATGTAATCCTGGAGCACGTCGATCCAGCGCTGCCGGCGCTTGAAGATCGCGAGGAGGGCCGCCGCGCCCAGCATCGCCCGCTTGCGGTGGTAGACCTGGTCGTAGTTTCTCCGGACCCCGATCGTCCTGTACTCGCGGAAGAGGGTGTACGTGGTGTCGGGGATCGGCGTGCGCTCGTCGGCCATCCTTTCGCACGCCCGCAGGATCTTCCTCGCGACGGGCAGCCGGGCGACCTTCGCCGGGTTTCTGCGGACCGCCCGGAACTCCGGCAGCATCGCGTCGCGCCGTAATGGGGTTCGGAACATGCGGGCACTGACTCGCGTGGTCTTCGAAGGCACGGGTCCTCTCCTCTTATGGGGGATTCGACGGGCCGGGGAATGTTCGGAGCTCAATGCTGTCGCCGCGCATCTCGGCGTAGTAGGCTTCGGTCTTGGTGCATTCGCCGAGCTTGACGAACATCTTGCCGCTCAGGCCGAACGCATCGACCTCAATGGCCGGCTTGTGCCAGTGACCAACAATAATCAGGTCAGTGCCGGCCTCGAACTCGGACCGGATTCTCCGCGGGTCGGGCTGGGGGGCCTTTCGATTCCGCTGCACGTGTCGGCGGTCGCTGACCCAGCGATACCCGTCGGCGAGTTTCTTGCTCGCCCAGAGCGGCATCGCCTTGACCAAGGTGCTGAGCGGGAAGTTGCTGGCGAGCGCCCGCGTCACCTTGTGGAACCGGTCGCCCTCGGCAAGTTCGTCGCCATGGGAGAGACGCACCGTCTTGCCTCCCAACTGGCCCCGCCACGCGCCCCGCACGAAATGGAGCCCGAACCGGCGGGCGATTCTCCGGTCGAGCTGAAAATCGCGGTTGCCGCGCAGCAGCGTCACCTCCGTGCCCGACTCGGCCAGCCGCTGCAGGGCTCCGAACGCCGCCGCGTGGCCCGGCTCGACCACGTGACGCGGGCCGACCCATGTGCTGAACAGGTCGCCCAGCACGAATAGGCGCCCGGCGCCCTCGCACACTTCCCGGAGGAAGCGAGTGAACAGATCGGTCCGCGCGGTCCGTTCAGGGGGCAGGTGGCAGTCGGAGACGAACAGGATGCGGTCGGCGGAAGCCGGGTCGGAGAGGCTCAATTGTGAGGGCCCTGTGCGGTTCCGCCGGGAGCCGGTGGCCGGAGAGCAGGAAGCTCGTACAGCGTTTCCAGCGCCGCACGCGAGTGCAGGAAGAATGGATACTCCCTGTCTTCGAGCGCCGCGCGCAGCGTGACGAACTTCTCCGCCCGCGCCAGTTCTTTCTCGGCCCCCAGTATATGTGGCGCCATCCGCTCGTGCAACCGGGCCGCGAGGTTTTTGGATTCGATGAACGCCCGTCTCCGCTCGCGCCTGGAGAGGCCGGTCGGATGCAGCAGGGCGATCCTCCGCCGCGCCAGCTCGCGCGCCTCTTCGTCATCCGGGAGAAACTCGTCAACGAAGCGCTCGGGCGTCGCCTTCATTCGCCGTATCCGCTGGCGAAGCTCAACCACATCTTCGGGCGACGGGAGGGGCGTCTTCGGTTTGACGAGCAGCGTCGCCGACGCGGCGGCGTAGTCCGGCGGCGCGCACCCGAAGAACTCGCGAATGATCGCGTCGTTCACCCGCTCGTAATGGGCGCCGCCCATTCCGTGGATGAAGATGTCGCAGCAGAACAGGCGGAAGAACATGGTCATCGCCAGGGCGCGGGGGCGGATCTTGAGGCGGGTGTTCTCTTCGCTCAGCCACCCCGCGGCCTGGCCGGGCTCCGTGTTCGGGCAAAGCTCGGCGTACTCGACGGACCCGTCGCGGAGCGCCCAGCCCTGTCCGACATGCGTTGCCAGCATCGGCCGGCGCCGCTCGCCCCGGCGCCAGATCCAGAAGGGCAGCTCGGCCTGGGCGCCCTCGTGGCGCAGATTGGGCGTGGGTTCGACCGGGTTCGTGATGCCGTGCTCTGCACGGTGCTTGTCGAGCGCATCGTTGTACGTCGCGGCGAACCGGCCCGCGTGGGCGATGACGTGCGCCACGAACGTGAGGAACGCGTTCGTCTTGCACAGGTGACTCACCGGCAGCTCGAGGTTATGCAGGCCGAAGCGCTCCTCAAGCTGACGGCGCGGGCGCGAGATGAAATCGACCAGCCTCTCGGACGCCGCGGTCGCCGCGACGAAGTCATCGGCGAGCGTGTCGCCCAGCGCCGTTGCGGCCAGCCGCGCCGTTTCGGCCAGTGCGGCGGCCGCGTCGCCGCGCACCGTCACGTCCTCCGCCGCCACGCCGCGCGGGCAGTCGATGAACCGCATGACCTCGACCGTCATGCCGTCGTCGCGTTCCGCGGGCACCTTGATCGTGCTGAGGTGCACGGTGTCATTGTCGACGATGAAGTTCACGCTCGACGCGCCGACCGCCTGCGCCAGCCGCCACGCCAGGTGGTTCTTCAGCCATATTCCCGGATGGGGGAGGACCGGCTGATGCCCGGTCGCGACGACAAGGCCGCCGCGCGCATCGCCCGCCTTCATCCCGAGTGAGTTCGTGTAGCTGCGGGCAAGTTGGGCGATTTCGGCGCGGACCTGCCGGGCCAGCGCAGGGGCGGGAATGCCCAGCACGTCGAAGCGATACTTCGCCCGCAGTTCGGCATTCGCCCGCGTCCGCGCCGGCAGGCTCTCCGCCGCGGGCAACACCACAACCTGTCCGTCCTCAGCCGGTGTCTGGTATTCCTTCATCTCTGCCATGGCTAATCTGCGTCCAGTTTGCCCCCATGTATACATCTGTGACTGCCGCCGTCAATATGTTATAAGACGCTGCGATGTCTGGCTGGCGAAAAACACTCGATGACCTGGCCGAAGCCGGCCTGCTGCGCCGGCCGTTGACCGTCGAGAGCAGGCAGGGGCCGCGCGTGCGGATCGATGGCGCCGATTACCTGTGCTTCTGCTCGAACAACTACCTGGGGCTGGCGGATCATCCCGCGCTGGCGGAGGCGGCGAAGGCTGCGGCCGACGAGTACGGCACGGGCAGCGGCGCCTCCCGTCTCGTCTCCGGCACGATGAGAATCCACCGCGAGCTTGAAGACGCCGTTGCTCGGTTCAAGAACACGGAGGCGGCCATTGTCTTTCCGACCGGCTACATGGCAAACGCGGGCACGATCCAGGCGCTCGCCGGCCGCGGCGACACGGTCTATTGCGACCGGCTCAACCACGCCAGCATCTTCGACGGATGCCGGCTGTCCGGCGCGACCCTGCGGGTGTATCCGCACAAGGACGTCGGCGGGCTGCGCCGGTTGCTCGGCCGCAAGCGGGAGGGGAGGGCGCTTGTTGTGACCGACACCGTGTTCAGCATGGACGGCGACCTGGCGCCGCTGCCGGACCTGGCCGAGGTGTGCGAGCGGCACGGCGCGATGCTGATGATCGACGAGGCCCACGCGACCGGCGTGCTCGGCGAGAACGGCCGCGGCGCCGCCGAGCACTTCGGCATCGAACCCGGCCGCGTGCCGGTGGTGATGGGCACGCTCAGCAAGGCCGTTGGGAGCCTCGGCGGGTACGTCGCCGGGAGCCGCGACCTGGTCGACCTGCTGGTTAACAGGGCCCGCAGCTTCATCTACACCACCGCGCTCCCGCCGGCCGTCTGCGCCGCCTCTGTCGCCGGCCTCCGCATCATCGAAGAGGAGCCGGAGCGCCGCGCGGCGCTGTGGGCAAGGACGAGGCAACTGCACGACGGCCTGCGCGAGCGCGGCTTCGACATCGGTCCGACCGAGACCCCCATCACACCCCTCATCGTCGGCGACTCGGCCCCGGCCGTCGAACTCTCGCAGAAGCTCTTCGAGCATCACATCCTGGCACCGGCCATCCGCCCGCCCACCGTGCCAGACGGCACCGCCCGCATCCGCCTCACCCCGATGGCCACGCACACGGCGCAGGATGTCCAGCACGTACTGACGGCCCTCGCATCGCAGGGGGGGAAGGTATGATCGAAGTGTTCACTGCCATGGGGGTCGTCCTGGTCGTCGTCACCGTCGTCGAGTTGATCGCGGCGGGCCGCTGGAGCCCGTCTTACTTCCGGTCGGGCATTCGCCTTTTCAGGAAGACCGTTCCGTATGGCGGCCAACTGACCGGACCCGAGTTGTTGGACGCGCTCAACTGGCGATTCCGGGGTCGCGTCTGGCCGCCGCTTCGCTTCCGACAGATCGGCGCCAATGAATACGCCTTCCGAGAGAAGATCATCCAGATCTGCTGGATCACGTACACGCCTGTCATGCACGGGCTGGTGCGCGTGGGGGAGGATTCGGCCACCGTCACTGGGTACGCGAACTGGTGGCCCCTGCTGTTCTTTCTTCTCTTTGTTTGCCCGGCTGTGGCCGATATCGGAGGGTACGGAGGCATCTTCGTCTTTGGCGGCCTGCTGCTGTTTACGCTCATTTATGGCACCCAGGCCCGCCGCTTCAACCAAGTCGGCAAGTATCTGTGTTCATTTCAGAGCGCGCGATGAAGAGCGAGGACATCTTGCAGCGTCTCCAGTTGATTGGGAGCCCCGACGCTCTCCGCGAACTCGGGAGCGACGCAGTGCAGCGGCGGCTGCGGGCGAAACGACACTGATTTGACAGCGTTTCGGGCGGACAGTACACTACCCGTGGAAGTGAAACCCAGCGGAGTACGACGATGCGGCGACCGGTCGTCTTGCTGATGCTATGGATGGCCGTTGGGCCGGTGTGGGCGGCGGCGCCCGTCGAGCCGGAGCGGCGGAACGCGGTCGTTCGCGCGGTCGAGCGGGCCGGGCCCGCGATCGTGAACATCAGCACGACGCGTATCGTGCGTCCGCAGGTCGACCCGTTCTTCGAGTTCCGCGACAAGTTCTTCGACGATGTGTTCCGCGACTTCTTCGGCCGGCACTCCCGGACGTTCGTCCAGAACAGCCTCGGATCAGGCGTCGTCATCAGCCGCGACGGATACATCCTGACCAACGCGCACGTCGTGATGCGCGCCACCAAGGTCCGCGTCACCCTGTGGGACAAGCAGCAGTTTGACGCAAAGCTCATCAACGTGGACCCGGAACACGATCTCGCACTGCTCAAGATCGAGCCCAAGACGACGCTGACGGTGGTCCCCATCGGTACGTCGGCCGACCTGATGATCGGCGAGACGGCCATCGCCATCGGGAATCCGTTCGGGCTGGAGAACTCCGTAACGACCGGGGTCATCAGCGCCAAGAACCGTTCGATCAAGGCCAGCGGGCGCGAGGTCTTCCGCGGCCTGTTGCAGACCGACGCGGCGATCAATCCGGGGAACTCGGGCGGGGCGCTGCTGAACATCAAGGGCGACTTGATCGGCGTCAACACGGCGATCCAAGCAGGCGCCGAGGGAATCGGTTTTGCCATCCCGGTGGATGCGGCACTGCGGAGCGCGTGCGATCTGCTCGACTACCGCGTGCTGAAGAGAATCCGTATCGGCGTTCAGGCATCGAAGGCGAAAACGGGTGTGATCATCACGAAGGTCGAGCCGAAAACACCCGCGGCAAAAGGGGGCCTGAAGGTCGGCGACCAGATCGTCAGCGTCGGCGGCAAGCCGGTGGCGGAGGAGTTTTGCTTCCGCCGATTGATCGTCGAGCATAAACCGGGCGACACGGTCGTGTTCGGCGTTCGGCGGCGAGGGCGCGCCGTCGCCGTCAAGGTCAAGCTGGAGCGGATACCGGAGCCGTCCCCGCGCGGGCTGGCGAAGAAGAAGCTGGGCATCGACGTGCAGGACATCACGGCGGACCTCGCCAACGCCCTCGGGCTCCAGGAGAAGTCCGGGGTGTTGATCAGCGGCGTGGAGCAGAGCGGGCCGGCCGGGGCCGCCGGGCTGCGCCGGTCCGACGCCCTGGTCTACGTCGGCCGAGCCAGGCTGACCACCGTGCGCGGCCTGGGGCCGCTGCTGAAAGACCTCAAGGCCGGCTCGCGCCTGCCGGTCATCATCGTCCGCAACCGAACCCTGTACCGCGCCGTCGTCACGTCAAGGTGAGCGAATTGTCGGACCTCGGGAGCATCGCGGAGCGAGTGTCGGCCGGCGAAGCGCTCGGACGCGAGGAAGCGCTATGGATCACCACTGCGGCCGATTTCGAGGAGCTGCTGTACCGGGCGAACGTGCTGCGCGAGCGCTTCTGCGGGAACGTCGTTCATCTCTGCTCGATTATTAACGCGAAGAGCGGTGCCTGTTCGGAGGACTGCAAGTTCTGCGCACAGTCCGCTCGCTATCACACGTCGGCCCCGGTGCATGCGCTGGTTTCGTGTGCGGAGATGACCGGGGCAGCGGACGCGGCGGCAGGGCTGGGCGCCGACAGCTTCGGGATCGTCACGTCCGGTGAGGGCATCTGCAAGAGCCGGAAAGACTTCGACACCATCTGCGAGGCGGCAGCGGCGGTGGCGGAGTCCGGCAGGATCGACCCGTGTGTCTCGATCGGCAAGCTCGAAGCAGAGAACGCGGCCAGGCTGAAGGCGGCGGGCGTCAATCGAATCAATCACAACCTCGAAACGTCGGCGAGATTCTATCCGCAGGTCTGCACGACGCACTCGCACGCCGAGCGCGTGGCGACGGTGAAGAGCGCCAAGGCCGCCGGGCTCGAGGTGTGTTGCGGCGGGATCTTCGGCCTGGGGGAGACGTGGGAGGACCGCGTCGACCTGGCGCTCCAACTGCGGGAGCTGGGGGTGGACGCCGTGCCGATCAACTTCCTGAACCCGATCCCGGGCACGCCGCTCGGGGGCAGGGCGCGGCTGCCCGCGCGCGAGGCGCTGCGGATCGTCGCCCTGTATCGTTTCCTGCTGCCGGACAAAGAGATCAAGGTGTGCGGCGGACGTGAGGTCACCCTGCGCGACCTGCAGTCGTGGATGTTCCGCGCCGGCGCCAGCGGCACGATGCTTGGCAACTACCTGACCACGCGGGGCCGGGCTCCGGGGGACGACCTGCAAATGCTCGCGGACCTGGGGCTCACGGCGAGGAGCAAATCCGAAGCACGGAACCCGGAGCCGCCCCACAATCCAAATGACCAAGATTCCAGATAGTGACGGCGATGAACGGCCGGTGGTGATCGTGACCGGTTCGTCGCGCGGGCTCGGGCGGGAGATCGCCCTGCGCTTCGCACGCGGCGGGTGGAACGTGCTGGTCAACTGCGTGCGGTCGGGCGCCGCGGCGGACGCGGTGGCCGATGAAGCCCGAGGGGTCGGCTCCGACGCGCTCGTCGTCCAGGCCGACGTGGCGGACCCCTCTGCGCCTGGCAGGCTGATCGAGAGCGCCACCGGCCGCTGGGGCCGGCTCGACTGCCTGGTGAACAACGCGGCGGCGCTCGGGCCCGGGCGGCTCGCGAGTCTCGGGGAGGCGGCCTGGGATGAAATGATCGCCGTGAACCTTCTGGCGCCCATGCGGCTGGCGCGGCGCGCGGCGGTGGTCATGCGGCCGGGCTCGTCGGTCGTCAACGTGGTCTCGATCTGCGGGCTGTGGGGCTGTGCGGGCGTATCGGCCTACTCAGCGGCGAAGGGCGCTCTGGCCGGGTTCACGTCCGGCGCGGCCGAGGAGTTCGCCCGGCGCGGCATCCGCATCAACGCGGTTGCTCCGGGCTACCTGCCGACCGAGATGGGCAAGTCGGCTCCCGACGCGATGGAGAGGGCCCGCTCACAACACGCCATGCGAATCCTCTCCGACCCCCGGGGCGCCGCCGAGTTCGTCTTCCGGCTGGGCCGCATGTCGCGTGTCAGCGGCCAGGTCTTCGTCCTTGACGGCCGCATCCGCTGAGCCGCCGTCAAGATACGCACGGCTTGGCACGTTGGTTCGGCACGTGCGGCATCATGGCATGTTGATTTCGGTAGGGGCGGTTCGCGAACCGCCCCTACGAATCGGGCGCCTACTCTTCAAACAGCTTTCGCCACCTGGCGAGTTCGCGGCGGACGTTGCGGGGGTTGGCGGAGCCGACGCCGCGGTAGCGACGGAGACAGTTGTCGACGCCAAGCACGTCGTACACGTCCTCGCCGAGCTTGGGGCTGGCCGCCTTGAAGTCCTTGGGGTCGAGGTCCTGGAGGGCGATGCTCTGGTCGATGCACTTGGCGACGAGCCGGCCGACGATCCGGTGTGCGTCGCGGAACGGCATCTTCTTCATCACCAGGTACTCGGCCAGTGAGGTTGCGTCGATCAGGTCGCGCTCGGTGGTCGCGGCTACGCGCTCCTTGTTGAACGTGAGGTTCGCGGTGAGCGGGACGAGCGCGTCGAGCGACACGCGGATGGTATCGGCGGCGTCGAAGATGGCTTCTTTGTCTTCTTGCAGGTCTCGGTTGTAGGAGAGGGGCAGGCCCTTCATGACGGTGAGCATTTGCATGAGGTCGCCCAGGATGCGGCCGGTCTTTCCGCGGATGAGTTCGAGGGCATCGGGGTTTTTTTTCTGCGGGAGGATGCTGCTGCCGGTGCAGAACGCGTCGTCGATTTCGATGAACCCGAATTCCGGGCTGGCCCACCAGGTCCATTCTTCGGCGAGCCGGGAGAGGTGGACGGCCAGGATGCTGAGGGTCGACAGGAACTCCATGCAGAAGTCGCGGTTGCTGACGGCGTCGACGCTGTTGTGGGTGATGGTATCGAACCCGAGCAGGCGGGCGGTGAATTCACGGTCGCTCGGGATGCTTGTTCCCGCGACGGCGCCGGACCCGAGCGGGAATTCGTTGACGCGCGAGTAACACCCCAGCAGCCGCTCGCTGTCGCGCTCGAACATCTCCATGTAGGCGAGCAGGTGATGGGCCAGCGGGATCGGCTGGGCGTGTTGGAGGTGGGTGAAGGCGGCCATGGGGACGTCGACGGTGTCCTCGGCGTGGGCGAGAATCTTCTCCTGGAGCTGGCAGACCTGCTCTTCGATGTGGATGATTTCGTCGCGCATCCAGAGGCGCAGGTCGAGCGCCATCTGGTCGTTGCGGCTGCGGCCGGTGTGCAGCTTTTTTGCCGCGCTGCCGATCTTCTTCATGAGGGCCAGCTCGATCGCCGTGTGGATGTCTTCGTCTTCGATGCGGAACTGGAACTTGCCCTCGGCGATGTCTTTTTCGACGCTTCGCAGGCCGGCGATGATCTTTCGTTTCTCGGTTTCGGTGATGACCCCCACCCGGGCGAGGGTGGCGGCGTGTGCGATGCTGCCCTGGATATCGTGCCGGTAGAGGCGGCGGTCGAACGAGATGGATTCGGTCAGCCGCTCGACCGCGGGGTGTGTCTTTTTCTTGAACCGTCCGCCCCACAGTTTGCTTGGGGGTTTGGTGCTTTTCTTCGCGCTCTTCTTGGCCATTCTGGCTCTCTCCTTCTCGTGTGTCTCAGGCGGGGGCTGGACCCGCGGGCTCCTCACGCGTGATGGTGAGGAAGATATCTTCCAGCCGGGCACCAGTATCCTCGGCGGACCGCAGTTCGTCAACTGTTCCTTCCGCCACCAGGCTGCCGCGGTGAATGATGCCGATCCGGCTGGCGACCTCGTCGGCGATGGAGAGGGTGTGCGTGGACATGAAGACGGCGACGCCGTTCGCCACCATCTCGCGGATGGCATCCTTGACGAGGCGCGCGCTGCGCGGGTCGAGGCCGACCATCGGCTCGTCGACGACCAGGACTTTCGGGTCGTGCAGGATCGCGGCGGTGATTACGACGCGCTGTCGCATGCCGTGCGAGTAGCTCTCGGCGAGGTCGTCGAGGTATTCCGCCGTCCCGAACCGCTCGCCGAGGCGGCTGATCTTCGCGTCGCGCTCCGCGCGGTCCATGCCGTACATGTCTCCGACGAAGCGGAGGAACTCGCGGCCGGAGAGCTTCTCGTAGAGGAAGGGCTGGTCGGGCACGTAGCTGATGAGGCGCCGAGCATCCACGTTGTCGCTGTGCAGGTCATGGCCGGCGACCCGGACCGAGCCAGAGGTCGGGCGGAGCAGGCCGGCGATGACCTTGATGGTGGTGGTCTTGCCCGCGCCGTTGGGTCCCAGAAAGGCGTACAGTTCCCCCGGCCGGACGTGCAGCGTCAGGTCGTTGACGGCGATCTTCTCGCCGAACCGCTTTGTCAGGTGGTTGATCTCAATCGACATGAATCCGAGTGCTCTTCCATTTCGGAGAACGCAGCCAAGGGGTCCCAAGATCGGGATCAGAATTCCGAGCCATCGTGGGGCGTTCTTCTGTTGCCCCACACCATCCGGGGTCCGCCGAGCACGGTCTCACATCGTTTCCGGGATGTGGACGCCGAGCAGATGCAGGGCGTTGCCGAGCACCACGCGGACGGCGCTCACCAGCGACAGCCGGGCGCGGGTCAACCTCTCGTTATCGCTGATCACGGTGCATTGCGTGTAGTAGTTGTGGAACTCCGCCGCCAGCTCCTCCAGGTAGTTGGTGAGCCGGTGCGGCTCGAGTTCGAGGCCGGCCCGTTCGAGGACGGCGCCGAACCGGCCCAGCTTCGCGGCGAGCGCGATGTCCCGTTCCTCCAGCACGTCCAGCTCGTCCCTGGCCCCGCCGGCATACACCCCGCGCGTCACGTCCCGGTCGTCGAGCCGCTGCGTCTCCTGTGCCTTGCGCATGATGCTGGCAATTCGCGCGTGCGCGTACTGGATGTAATAGACGGGGTTGTCGAGAGATTGTTTCTTGGCGAGTGCCAGGTCGAAGTCGAGATGGCTGTCGGTCTTGCGCGTGAGGAAGAAGAACCGGGCGACGTCGGTCCCGACCTCGTCGATAACTTCATCGAGCGTGACCAGCTCGCCGGCCCGGGTGGACATCTTGATCTTTTGGCCGCCCTTGATGATGGTGCAGTGCTGGACGATGAGGAACCGGACCGCCGACACGTCGTGGCCGAGCGCGTCCATCGCCGCCCGCATGGTGGCGATGTGGCCGTGGTGGTCCGGCCCGAGGAGGTCGATGACCAGCTCGAAGCCGCGCTCGAACTTGTCTTCGTGGTACGCGATGTCGGAAAGGCGATAGGCCCAGGCGCGGTCGCTCTTGACCAGCACGCGGTCCTTCTCGTCGCCGTGCTCTTTGGCCTTGAGCCAGACCGCCCCATCCTCCGCGTAGGTCAGGCCCATCTGCTCGATTCGATCAAGCAGGCGCTCGATGTGTCCTTCGGCCTCGAACTTGCGCTGGCTGAAGACGGTGTGGTGCTGGATGCCGAACCGCTTGAAGTCTGCCAGGATCTGCTGGAGGATGAGGTCGGAGGTAAGGCGGCCGAGTGAATCGATCGCTTCGTCGCGCGGCAGTTCGGCGTACTGGCGGCCCTGCTTGGCGGCGAGGTCCCGGGCAATGTCGATAATGTAATCGCCCTTGTATCCGTCGGACGGGAGCTCGGCGGACTTGTCTCCCAGCGCGTGAAGATACCGCACGTAGACCGACTCGCCGAGCTTATACACCTGCTTGCCGGCGTCGTTGACCCAGTACTCGGTGGAGACGTCGAACCCGATGAATTCCATGATGTTGGCGAGCACGTCGCCGAGCGCGGCCTGGCGCCCGTGTGCGACCGAGAGCGGCCCGGTCGGGTTGGCCGACGCAAACTCGAGCTGCACCTTCCGTCCTTTGCCGACGTGGGAGCGACCGTATCGCGGGCCTTCGGCCAGGATGGTCTGGACCAGTCCCAGCCAATACGACTTGGACAGAAAGATGTTGATGAATCCCGGGCCGGCGATCTCGACGCGTCCCACGGCGCCGTGGGAGCGGTCGGCGGCGTCCCGGATGGCCTGTGCGATGCGATCGGCGCAGTCGCGCGGATTCTCGCCGGCCTTTTTGGCGAGCCGCATGGCGACGGGGGTGGTCAAGTCTCCGTGAGCGGCATCCCGGCCGTAGTCCACCGCCGCCAGGTCGTCGAGCTCCTCCGCGCCGATGCCGGGCGTGTCTTGGATGGCCTCACGTATTACGCCGCTGATATCCTGCCGTACGGGCAATGTCTTCTATCCCTTCGGTCGCTTCCGGGTCCAAGTCACCCGGGGCGCGTCGCCCCAGAGGAGTTCGAGGTCATAGAATTCACGGGCCTCCGGGTCAAACAGATGTACGACTACATCGTAGAAGTCCAGCAGGATCCAGGCGCTGCCTTCTTCGCCCTCGGCTCGGGGCGGCGGGGAGCCCGGCGGCGTGAGGTCGTGGGACAATTTTCTCTGTATCGCCCGGAGCTGACGACGGTTGTTGCCGGTACAAATCACGAAGTAATCGGTGACATCGGAGAGCTTGCGGACATCCATTACGGCGATGTCGGTAGCCTTTAGCTCATCGGCGATACGGGCGGATGCCTTTGCGATGTCTCTAGGCGCTATCTCAAGTCTCCGGTCTTTCCCGCCATGACTTCCAGCAACGAGCAATTCTACATCTGCCCGCGCGGGGTGTCAAGCGAGACCGGATTCCGCCCCGGAAACCGCGCCCGCACGTCGGGGGCCACCGCCGGCCGCTTGTGTCGTGCGCCGGCCTTGTGTGGTTGATTGTCTGCGATGACAACGCTATCATTTCACTATGCTCGACATTCTGGCGGCTGCACTTCGGACACTGGGAGCGCACGTCGGCGCCGCCCTGTGGGCGCTGGGCGTATTCGCCTGCGGGTTCATTCTGGCGCTCGCGGTTGTCCGGCTGGACGTCAAGAGCCTGCTGGTGCTGCCTCAGTGGCTGCTGCGCCTGGCGCGGAAGTACCTGAGCCCCGACCTCAACCCCGCCCTGCTGTTCGCGTTCATATTCGGGTTCAACACCGCCGCGATATTCTGCTACATGCTGTCCGGCGGCCTGATCTTTCTTCCGATTGTGTTCGACCTGTTCACCGGCTTGAACGTGGGCGCCATCATGCTGATCGACGCCCACGAGCCCGTCGATGAACCGGCGCCGCGCGGGACTCATGAGCCTCCGATGCCGGCGCGCGCGTGGGTCGGGTTCCTCAGCATGTTCGTGGTGGTGGCGGAGCTCAGCGCGTTCTGGCTGGCGATTGGAATGGGGATGAAGCTGGGGCACCGGATGCAGGCGGACTTTGCGTGGGCGACCTTTGTCCGCGAGGCCGGCCCCCGGATATTCGCGTATGTGTTCATCCTCGTTCCCGCCCTGGCGGCCTCCGCCCTCGCCGAGACCCTCGCCATCAAGGCGATGCTGGGGAGAGCGGGCAGTGAACAGTGAGCAGCGGGCACTGAGCAGCGGCAGAAGTGCACCGGGATAAGGTGTCAGGTGTCTTGTCCCCCCTGGCGGAAGGAGGATCGAAGTAAAGATGACGCATCGGGGGAAGGTGAAGTTCGCCGGGATGGTCCTGGCGGCGGTTGCCGCGGCGAACGGCTGCGCGGCGCCTGCCGCGACCTCCCCGCCGCAGGCCGCTCAGCATGCTCCTGCCGCCGGGTCCCGGGGCCAGACGGTGACCGCCGGGCCGGGCGGGAACTACCGCACGATCGCGGCGGCCGTCGCCGATGCCAGGATCGGCGACGGCAAGAGCGAAGCCGAGCGCGACCACATCGTGCTGCTCGACGGCACGCACACCAGCAAGCAGATCACAATCGGCAGGGATAAGCGCTGCATCACGATCCGTGCCAAGACGCCGGGCAAGGTGAAGGTCAAGTTGAGCGGAGCACGGCTCATCAGGGCAGACAATACACACCACATCACGATCGCTGATCTGCACTGCACGGGCGGGACGAACTTCGGCTGGTTTTTCTTCTGCCATCACATCGTTCTGGACGGCGTGCGCTACACAGGTGGTCAGCACGGGGTCCGCTTCATGACCCCGCCCGGCAGGCCGCCCGGCGGCGGGGGCCACTCGCACATAATCAGGAACTGCTGGTTCTGCGACAACGGCGAGGACCCCGACGGCGGCCACTCAGGCATTCTGATCGGGAACACCTCTGCCACCTCCTGGGCGCAGCGGACGCTCGTCGAGCACTGCACGCTCAACGGCAACGGCGAGGATGGCATCCAGCCGACCGCACCGACCAAGTTCCATGTGGGAATGCCGACGGCCGCCTACATTGAGATCAGGCATTGCGTGATGAAGGGCAACGGCGAGAACGCCGTGGACCTGAAAGCGTGCAGATATGTCCGCGTCCATCACAACATCATGGTCAAGAACGGCGGCCCCGGCATTGTCGTTCATTCGCCGGAAAACAGTGGCAACACCACCGGGCCGCATCACTGCGCGGTCTACAACAACCTCATCGCCGACAACGGCGGCCAGGGCTACGCTCAGCCGGACGGGGACGTGGCGCAGAAGTCGCACAACCTGATCTTCAACAACATCGTCGTGCGCAACGGGCGCACGGGCATCTGGACCGGCAGATTCCGCACAAACAAGGGCGACCGGATATTCAACAACACCGTCGTGAACAATCGCGGCTCGCGCACCACCTTGTACCACGGCGGATGGGGGATCGGGGTCACCGGGAACCACGACAACAGGGTGATCGCCAACGTGGTGTTCGGGAACCGGCTCCCTGGTTTTCACGCCAAGGACGAGGGCATCAAGCTGGGCAACGTGGCGGACGGGCCGGTGCTGCGGGACAACCTGCATACCGATGATCCACGCTTCGTGAATCCGAAGGCCGACGACTATCACCTGGCGGCAGGCTCTCCGGTTCTGTCGCATCGCTACAAGGGGCGCATCTTCACGCCCGAAGAGGTCAAGAAGTACAAGAAGCTGTTGGGCAAGGACCTGCCGATCAACGAGTACGGCCCGGCGGTCTACTACGACGACGTCCCGCGCGCCGGAGCCCTTGTGCCGGGGGCGCTGGGGCCGAAGGTCAAGAAGTGAACGCGCCGCCCCCGCTTCCAGCGACGCACCGGGGAACAAGGGTGTCGATACTCCAAGCGGGGGCGTTTTTTGGCGCGCGGCATCAGGCCGAGCGCCGTGCCAGACGTGGCACGGCCATCTTGGCCGTGTCCCCCCACGGGCAGGATGCCCGTGCCACAAAAAGAATCCGCCTGTCCGACCGGCCCCCAATCAGAATATCAACTCGGAACAAGGTGTCAGAACCATGAGCCGTGCGACACCGGCGTTCATCCGTGGTGAGCAGGGGTCATCGCGTCATGCGGGGCACGCGGGTCAGTCCCCTGACGGCGGCGGGGATGTCGGCGCTCTTCATCAATGCTTCACCGACAAGGACGGCGTGGACGCCGCATTGGGCGAGCCGCTCGATGTCTTGCCGGGATGAAATGCCGCTTTCACTGACCGCCAGCCGAGGTGGCGGAACGTCTCGCGCCAGGGTCTCGGTGGCGGCGAGGCCGATGGTCAGGGCGTCGAGGTCGCGGTTGTTGATCCCGATGATCGAGGCGTCGCTCCGAACTGCGCGCTCCAGTTCACCCCGGTTGTGCGTCTCCACCAAAGCGGCCATGCCGAGCTCGTGCGTCAGCGCCAGGTACGCGCCGATCTGTTCGTCGGAGAGGATTCGGACGATCAGGAGAATCGCATCGGCCTCGGCGGCCCGCGCTTCGTAGACCTGGTATTCGTCGATAACAAAGTCCTTGCGGAGCACGGGTATCGGCGCCGCGGCCTTCACCTGAGCGATGTACCGCAGGTGTCCGCCGAAGAACCGCTCGTCCGTCAGCACGGATATCGCCGCGGCGTCGCCCTCGGCATATGCCCCCGCGATCATCGCCGGATCGAAGTCCTTGCGGATCAGGCCGGCGGAAGGTGAGGACCGTTTGATCTCGGCGATGAGGGCCACGTCGGGCCGCGCGGCCAGCGCGCTTCGGAAGTCGCGAGGGGGCGGCGCATCGCCCGCCTGGACCCGGACTTCGTCCAGCGGATGCCGGCGGCGCGATTCGGCGACTTCCTCGCGCTTATGTCGAACGATTTCGTCGAGGATCACGGGCAGGGCACCGCCGTCAATCTTTCAGTGGAACCGACCAGTACGCCTCGTTGACGAAGTGCTTCCACGACTGATATTTCGGCGACGCGATCTTGAGCCGCACGACCGGGCTGCTCTTCGGCCGGTACGGCTGCCGGATGAGCTTCATCCCTGCCTCTTTGGGCCGCCTGCCGCCCTTGCGCGCGTTGCAGCGCGAACAGGCGCAGACGATATTTGTCCAGGTGGAGAGCCCGCCGCGCGAGCGGGGGACGACATGGTCGAGTGACAACTCCGAGGTCGGGAACCGGCGGCCGCAGTACTGGCATCGGCTGTCGTCGCGGGCGAAGATGTTCCTGCGGTTGAACTTCACGGTCCGGCGCGGCGAGCGGCTGAACAGCAGCAGCCGGATGATCCGGGGCACCCGGATGGTCAGGCTGACCGTCCGGACCCAGTCGCCGTCCTGGCGGGGGAAGAGGTGGCGCGCCTGGCTGAGCTCGATCCAGCTCTCGAAGTCATACGAGTTCCATTGCTCGCCCGCTTGGGAGACCACCTCGGCATGGTCCTTGCACAGCAGCCGGAACGCGCGGCGCGCCTCGACAACATGGATCGCCATGTAGTTGCGGTTCAGCACGAGCACGCTGGCATCCAGCCCCGAAGGCATAACTGCGATCTCCACACCAATGCCGCCGTATTATATGCGGCAGATTCCGCTGTTGCAACAAGATCTGTTCGCCGGTAACACTTCCTATGAAGGCGGGCCGGCCGCGTCGCCGGTGGGATGTGGATTCCGGTTCGGCGATGCAGGCGTCAGCCGGCATAATCCCTGTACTGGGTGAACGCATCGAACATCGCCATGATGTTCTCCGGCGGCACGTCCGGCTGGATGTTGTGCACCTGGGTGAACACGAATCCGCCGCCGGCCGCGAGGTCGGCCATGCGGCGCTTCACTTCGTCCCTGACCTGCGCCGGTGACCCCCTCGCCAGCACCTGCTGTGTATCGCAGCCGCCGCCCCAGAACGTGATGTCCTTGCCGAATTCCCGCTTGAGATCCGCGCCGTTCATTTGGTGCGCGGAGACCTGGACGGGATTCAGTGCATCAACGCCCGCCTCGATGAGCGACGGGATGAACTGATACACCGAGCCGCACGAATGAAACAGCAGAAACGCTCCGCTCTTCTGCTTGATGAACTCGAACAACC
>CAZDHT010000006.1:41479-53220 GCA_964505325.1 uncultured Planctomycetota bacterium
GATCATCTCGCGGTAGCTCTCGGGCGACAGCATCGGCCCCCTCTGGGTACCCAGGTCGTCGTTCACCAGCACCACCTGGATGTGGTCGCTCGTCCGGTCGAGGTATTGCTCGGCCCGTCTGATGTACGCATCGGTGAGCATTTCGAGAAGACCGTGCGCCAAGTTCTTGTTGACCAAGAGATCCATCATGAACGCGGCATACCCTCGCAGAATCTGGCCTGCCGCCAGGAGATGCAGTTGAAGGTTCGCGACGACGGCGAGGTCGGTCTCCTCGCACAACCGCTTGGCGCGCGCGGCGATGGAATCCAGCGGCTCATCCGCAAAGGACGGCCAGTCGGACGACTCGATGTCGTCAGCATGGGCGCCGAGCTCCGCGGCGCTCTGGACGTTCGCCAGCGGCGGGAAGACGGGCTCGAAGTAGAACCCCGCCTCGGGCATGCGTGCCACCACTACGCCCTCGGCGTTCCTGACCACGAGGTCGCCGCGCCCGTCCTTTTCCGGATTCCACTTCTCGGGAATCTGGCACGGTGAGCCGTCCGGGAGATTGAACGGCTTCCACCGGAGCGGCTCGATGAGCAGGGGAATGGTATCGGGTCCCAGTATCTCGCGGAGGTCATCCTCGATCTTGGCAATCTGCTGATAGACGTCGAACATCTGTGTCCGCCCTTGGCGGAGGCCCAGGTGATTCCTCAGCCGGTTGTAGGCGATCCCCGTGATGCCCGACGACTCGGTTCCGCCGAGGTCGAACGGCACCCTGTCGGGCTCCTGATGGCTGAGAGCTTTCACCACTCGTTCGCGCGAAGTCATCCTACGGGTCCTCTCGACGCAATCCCTGGCGGGGGTCGATGATCGTACAGCGCGTGACGTTTGTCAAGAACGGAGTGCGGTGGCCTAGTGGGCCGGGTCCGGGGGCAGGGCAAAGTAGTAGTCGGCATCGAGGTCCATGATGTCGTCGGCCATTGGGTGGCTTTCAAAATCGGTCTGCGCCGACCAGAGGCCAAGCCGCAGACGGCAGATTCTGCCGGGCCGATAAGCCGCCGGCGGCAGGTCCTTGCCCCCGTCCATCGACATCATTACCACGACGATCATCCGCTCCTCGAGGGTTCCCCAAATGACCTTCCGCACCTCGCACTCGACCGTCATAAAGGCCTGCGTGTACGGATAGACCGCCTCGTAGGCTGCGGGCCTGGAGACCCGCCGGGTCACCACTTCGGCCACCGCGACGGCCTTGAGGTTGGCAGGGGTCTCTTTCGGCACCTCGATGTCCCACGCGCACACCATGTATCGGGCCTCGAGCATAGCCCGCGTGGAGGAATAGCTCTTGAGCAGGCGGGCGTAGTTGGTCTGGATGGCGCGCAGGATGTGCGCGTTGTCGCGGGGGAGTTCCGGGTTCTTGCGGAAGCTCTTTGGGCCGCTTGGCGGCGGCTTGATCCGGGCCTCGGCCCGGTGCATCTCCTCGAAGACCGCCCAGGCGTTCAGCTCCTTCTGGAAGCCGGGGTCGCGATCCAATTGCTCGGCCCGCCGCACGGCCCCCTCGCCGCCGGCCGAGCCGGCGTACTCCTGCCCGAGGCGTATGTACAGGTCCAGGGCGGCCCTGGGGTTGACCGTCTCCAGCTCCCTCGCCTTGGCGAGGAGGCGCCGAGCAGCGTCCTTCGGGCCGGGCGTGGCCGGGTGGGCCGGGGCGCCGTGCGCCTTTTCGAACTCGGGGTTCTTCACCCACACGTCCGGCCAGCGATCGAGCGCATGCCCACGGAGCAGCGATGACGTCGCGCCTTTGGCACCCGGGTCGCTGAAGGCTTCAACATGCATATTGTGTTCGTTGTAGGAATAGCGGACCGGCGGCCCGACGACCTTCAAGGTCTGCGGATCGAACCGGACGGCGAAGATCTCGTAGTCGGCCCCCTTGTGGGACTGCCTCATCCAGCGTTTGTCCGGGGTGACTCCCGGCGGGTATCGCGACGCGCCGCAGGCCACGATGGTGCGGTCGCGGCTGATCGCCGGGAAGTAGCAGTGATGGTACGGCGGACAGGCGCGCTCAATCGCCCTGCGCAGGCCGAGGTCCCTGCCCGGGTGCTCGCCGCCTTTGGGGGTCCGTGCTCCCTTGAGATCGAACACGCCGACCTTTCCCGGGGCCTGCATCCAGACGACAAAATCACCGAGGGTAGAGATGGTAGCCTGGCATCCCTCCAGCGCTTCTTGCTTGCCGGCAGTGGGAACCGGCCCGCCGCGATTGAGCCGATAGAAGCACGCCCCACCGCCGGCGGCGCAGAACAGATACTCACCGCCCGCCGAGAGGAGCGCTTGTCCTCTAACGCCGGTGACGACCTTCTCGCCGATCCGGTCGGCCACGACGTCGACTTCATATATTCCCTTCTGGTCGGGGATGTTCACGTAAACCGTGCGGCTGTTCTTCCACTCGAAGAACCGATCTTCGCCGGCGGTGCCCAGTCGCTCGCGAAGCGAGAAGAGCTCACGGGGCTCGCCGGCCTTGAGCGTCTGCGGATCAATTTCCACCACCCAGGCGTCGAACGGTGCGGAGGCGTACGCGCCGCCGTAGACCGCCCGGACCCCGGGGCCGCTGCTGCTGGAGTTCCACCGGCGGCCGGCGAATATCACGTGCCGCCCGTCGGGTGAGATACGCGGGCCCAGATGAGCGTAGCCGGCCTGGAACGGCTTGCTGCTGATCATCTCAAGACCGGACCCGTCCAGGTTTCGTTTCCAGACGCGGTACTTGAGCTCCTTGGTCCCGCTGGGGCGGCGGGACTCCCACACGATGTAGCCCGTCCGCCCGGCGGCGAAGTCCTTCATCCTCTGAACGTCCGCGGGCTGGGCCCGGTCGACCACGTGGAGCCTGCTGCGCCAGCGGACCCCTCCCGGGAGCATCGTTCTTGATCCCTCTGATCGGATCGCCGGCTGGTCGGCTATGGGGGCGGAACCGGCGCGCGGCGGACGGGCGTAGTTCGCGGTCACGAGGTATGTCGAGCTCACAGCGATGAGGGTGGCCGGCAAGATGAACTTTCGTACGCCGGACAGGATCCCACATTGTCTGGCGCGGGCGGCGAAGGGCCGATTGATCAATTGCTGAAGGTATCTCGGTGTCGCCACTTCGGGCCTTCCTTCGACGGGAAGCGATCGTCCGCCTGTGGAGACAACAGCCGCGGGCCGCCCGGTGCAGGCGGTCCGCGCCCTTCCTGAGCTGTGGCTCTGGCTCTGTAGCGGGAGAAGCAATTCACGTGCCCGCGAGGCGTCCTGGCCGTACATCTGCGTTGCCGCAGCCCTCGGCGGCGCGGATGACCAAGCGGCCCGCCGTGGAGAGGTCCGCCGTATCGTCCTCGCAGGCAAGGGGTTAGGGACAGGGCGTGGATGGGCCACGGCGGCTGGATCGGCAGCACTCAGGCGGATAAAAGGAGCGACTGCCCGGTTTTCCCCGGTGGCGGTTGAAGGGTGGCTAAAGCGTCTCTTCCCGGTTTTTCGTGGACGCCCGCCGAGACTCAAGTAAGTGCGGGCCGTAAGTAGTTCTAATTCACGGCATTAGGCGCGGAGCTACATGATTTGTAGGAGACTCAGGCTCTGCCGTAGGCCTTGCTGAACCTGGCATTCGGAGGCTGTCCAAGAGCTTTGCCTTCCAACGCGGGAGATTGCGCGCCGCACTTGTAAGTCCTTCAGCACCAATATGTTACGCCTCTCCAGTGTGCCAGGCACCCTTTCCGGGTGTAACCACTTGTTTGACAGGGAGTTATGTCGGCCAGCGTAAATGTCAATCAGCGGTTTGCGTAAGAGTTTCTGCAAGGGGGGGGTATAAATCCCAAGGTCGGCTCGGGGGAAACAAGGCTCAGGGTTGTTGGATAGGCTCTTGGCGCCAGCTACTTCGCCGGTCTCAGGACGAGCCGGTTGCCAAGGCCCGCTTTGCCGGCTGCGAACTTCTCGACCGTGATCAGGCCGTAGCGGTCGGCTACCACCGTGCCTTTGGCGATGGTCTTCGGGTTCGCGGGATCGGAGAAGTCGAAGTTCTCCCACTGGTACTTCTCGCCGGGCGCCACTTTGAACTTCTGCAGGCGCCGCGGCGTGACATCTACTGTTGCCGGGCCGGTGAGCGAGCGGATGTTGATGCCGTATTCCCGCTTCGTGTCGAGGATATCGTCGGCTTTGTTCCCCCTTGCGAAATCGTTGCCTGACGCTGACCACTCGAGGTTGCCGTTGACGGTCCCCGATCTGTCCGTCCGCGGATCACCGTTGTTAGAGGCGTTGGCGAACGCGGGGAGGCTCTCGTCGATGGGGAGTCTGTAGCGGCCCATCCCTTCGTTTCGGGTGCTGTAGGCGCTCCACGAGTGTCCCCGCTGGTTCCAGGCCGCGGCGAAGGGGCGCTTGGATTTCTGCAAGGCGTCGACAAAGTCCGGGAACGGCTCGAACACCACGCTCCCATCCCGCTTCCCGTTGCTGATAAGCAGGAACGCGGTCTCCTGCTGGATGTGTTTCAGGCTCCACTGCGCGTAGTCCTGGTGGTCCCAGACGCCGGTGCCGTCCTGTGTCGGCAGGTTCGTGGCGACCGGGCCCCACAGCCGGGAGGCCTGGGTCACCCACACCCGGTTGCGGCGGTGGATGGTGGCGCCGGCCGACGAGACGGTCGAGCAGAAGATATCGCCCATGCGCAGCGCCAACGCGGTGCACATCGTGCCGCCCATCGAGTGTCCGTGCGCCTGGACATGGCGCGGGTCGATTTTGAAGAACTGGTTCGGACGTCCGGCGTTCAGCCACTTCCACGACCAGCGGATGCGCTGCTCGGCGTAGTTGATGACCTTGGTCTTGTCGCGGTTCATCACGCCGAAGAACCACGAGCCGGATGCGTCGCCGTGCCAGACCCACAGGCAGCGCCAGTAGCTGGCCTTGTCGGCGCAGCGATACCCGCCGCCCATCCCGTGCCCGTAGTACATCACGGGAAGCGGGGCCTTGCCGTCGTATTTGTCCGGAACGGCCAGGCCGAAGTTGTACGCGTATCCCTCGTTGAACGGGTCCCACTTCGAGTGGTCCATCCAGTGGGTGTAGACGGCGGCGGTGCCGTTGGGGTGTTTCCACTGGAGGACGGCGCCGGGGAGCATCACTTTTTCGTCGATTGCCGTGTCGAGCGCCGCCATCAGCCCGGGCCGCTCCCGGCCAGCCACCAGCGGCACGATGGCGTAGAAGAGCCTGCCGGCCTTGTGTGCCGTGTTGACGAAGAGCCCCGTGCCGACGGGCAGCATCCTGTCGGGGTCGTTATTCAAGTTATCCGCGATGCAGAAGCGCTGGCCGTAGCCCTTGATTCCTGTTCTGGCTTGGAGGAACTTCTTCCTTAACTCCCTTCGGAAGACGCACGACCCTTCGGAGATCGTGGCAAGCAGCTTCGCGCTCTTGAGATTCGCGGGGGTGATCTTACGCTGCGCCTGGTAAACTCGATAACTTTCGCCCTGCAAGCTGCCGAGCTCTCTCCAGGTGATGAACGTCTGGCCCTCGCGGAAGAAGGCTTTGACCCCGGTGACCTTCTCTCCGGCGGAGGGCGGCGCCGCCGCCCCAAGGAACAGCGCCGCCACGACCGTGGCTACGGCCGGAAGGAACATGATCCTGGCAAGTTGTCTCATCTTTTTGCCCCTCTCGTCAGTCCTGGCAGCGGGGCTTCTTGCAGCCGTGACCCCGAAAACAGGGCGTCTGTCGCCTTGGAGTTCAGCAACCCGCATGCCAAGGAACCGTCCAAATCCCATTGCGCGCCGTATCATATTGTGACACAGGCAGTTACGGCTTCACCGGCAGGACGCCATGGCCGCCTGGAACGACCGGCGTGTCGTGATAAATGGACTCGTTCGACTCCAGGAGGCACAGACAGCCCCGTAAGCCCTTTTGTTTTAAAAGGTTAGGCCGGTCTCCCAAATGCGACGCCCTTCGCCGCGCGTCACCCCTTTGGCTCGCCGGCCAGCCACTGTTCGATCCGCTCCTCGTCCTCCGCCGTCCAAGGCTGGACTTCGTCATCCGACAAGTGGTCCCAGCCGCTGTATATCCGCGCCATCGTCCGCTCGTACGTGCCGGCCGCGCGTTGCTCCTCCCGCCACTGGCGGAAGCTGCTCCTGTCGTACTCCTTGACCTTCGCGTCAACCGCCTCGTAGTCGACGATCTGCCGCAACAGGCCGTCCATTTCTTTGACCACGTCTGGCCTGAGCCCGGCCAGGTTCGACACCTCGGCCGGATCGTCCGCCAGGTTGAACAACTGCGGCTCGCAGCCGACGTGAACGATGTATTTCCAGTCACCGCGGCGGAGCATGAAGATGCCGGTAACGGCGGTGGTGTCGTGGAACTCGCTGAGGGCCCAGTCGGGGCGGTCGCTCGGTTGGCCGACCAGGACGGGCACGAGCGAATGCCCGTCCAGCCCGCCAGGGCGCTCGAGGCCGGCCATGTCCATCAGGGTTGGGTAGAGGTCGACCAGTGACACGGGCGCTTCGACCTCGACGTCCCTTCGGACGCCTGGCCCGGCTACGATCAGCGGAATGTGGACCGACGGCTCGTACATCGACATCTTGTAGAACTGCCGGTGTTCCATGGCCAGCTCGCCGTGGTCGCTGGTGAAGATGACGTACGTCGAGTCGAGGAGGCCGAGCTCCTTGACCGCGTCCAGCACCCGGCCGACCATGGCATCGACTTCGCTGATCATGGCGAAGTAGATCCGCCGCACCGTCTTGATCATCTCGTCCGAGAAACCGTACAGCCAGTTCGTCTCGATCCGCCGGTGCGGCATGACCGGGTGCTCCCGCTCGTCGACGGGCGGGACCGTCACGCCGGCCTCGTCGATCAGGTCGAGGTACGTCTGCGACGTCACGAAGTCAGGATGGGGGGCCCCGAGGCCCAGGTAGTACAGGAACGGCCCCGTGTCCGAGCGGGCCGCCTCGCGCAGCCAGCCGATGCAGCGGTCGACGTTTTCCCAGTCGTGCTCGTGGACGCGGGCGGTGTCTTCGTCCCGGATGATCGGCGGCCCCATCCGGTAGCTGGGCCGGTCAATGCCGGCCGACCGCGTCCACGCCGATACGCGGGCGCGGACCGTGTGTCTGCCGGACAGGTAGTCTTTCTTGCCCGAGGTCTCGGTCACATATCCTGCGGCGTCGAGTTCTGTGCGGAACGTCGGGTCACCTTCCTCCAGGCCCTTGTAGTTGTTCCAGGCTTCGCAGTGGTGGGCATAGCGGCCGCTCCACATGACGGCCCGCGCCGGGCAGCAGATGGGGTTGTTGGTGTAGGCGTTTCGGAACAGCGCCCCCTGCCGGGCGAGGGCGTCGAGGTGGGGCGTGGCACGGCCCATGGCCGGATGACCCATGCAGCCCATCACGCGGCCGTCCATACTGTCACACTGGATAAACAGGATGTTGGCAGAACCGTTCATGTGCCGCCTTGCTTCCTGCTATTTTCCCATGGCCCGCAGGTTCTCGATGCACTGGCGCACGGTGACCATCGGCTCGGCGGCATAGACCTCCTGCTCGACGATGTACCACTCGGTCCCGCCAACGGTCTCGCAGAGGTGGAAAATGCTCTGCCACGGAACCTTGCCCTCGCCGACCACGGCGGCCTCGTCGGTGTCGCTCCATTCCTTCAGGTGCACGGTCGTCGCGCGGCCGGGATAGCGCTCGATGAGCGGTGCGACCTCCGCGCCCGCGTGACGTGCGTTGCCGGTGTCAAGCTGCATCACCACGTCTTCGCGCGCGTGGGAGAAGAACACGTCCCACGGGTACTGGCCGTCGGTCAACGTGAACTCGTGGGAGTGGTTATGGTAACCGACCCGCATATCGACGGCCGCAGCCTTTTCTGCGAGTTCGTTGAACACCCCCGCGGTGTTCTTCCACGCGTCCAGGCTCGACCGATACTCCTCGGGCAGGCCCGGCACAATGAGGAAACGGTTGCCGAGCGTCTTGTTGAAAGCAACCGTCTCGTGGAAGGCATCTCCCAGCAGCGTGTCGATCCGGATGTGCGTGCCGCAGCAGACGAGTCCGTTGTCGTCGAGCATCTTCCGCAACTCTTCGGCGCCGCGGTCGTAGTACCCGGCGAATTCGACGCCGTCGTAGGTCATCTCCGCCGCCTGCTTGAGAACGCCGGGCAGATCTTTTTTGCAGTCCTCCCGCACCGAGAAGAGCTGGAGGCCGATCGGTATTTTCTTCTCCGCGTTGCCCACGATCATCTCCTTTCTGAATAACACTTCAGGGAACAGAGCCCGTACGATTCGCGGCAGATAATCGTACAAAGCTGGGGATTTGTCAAGAGCTACATACGCCGACAGTTGACCCCGTAGCGCGCGCTTTGTATAATCTCGCGGGTTACTTGGCGGGAAGCGGCGGGAATCCTCGTCACGAAGAACACGGGGGGCTTCTGCTTTGTGGCACATTCGCGTGTGGAAGGTGTAAGACATGGCGAAAGATTGTGAAAGCTTGCTGCGCGAGCGGCTGGATGATGAGAATCTCCAGAAGCTGATGGCGCTCCGGAACTCGAAACTGCACTGTTTTGTGGCCGAGGCGGTCGAGCTGTGCGATCCCGATTCCGTTTTTGTCGTGACCGATTCGGCGGAAGATGTCGCCCGCGTTCGACGGCTCGCCATCGAGCTGGGCGAGGAGACCCCGCTCGCGACGGACGGCCACACGGTCCACTTCGACGGGTTCCGGGACCACCTGTGCAACGACCAGAGCCGCGACCGGGAGAACACGAAGTACCTGGTCCCGCCGCGGATGCACCTCGGGGCAAAGCTGAACACGGCCGACCGCGAGGAGGGCCTGGTCGAGGTCCGGTCTTACCTGAGGAACGCGATGGCCGGGAAGCAGATGTTCGTCCGCTTCTTTTCGCTGGGGCCGACGGGCTCGGTGTTCTCGATCTCCGGCGTGCAACTGACCGATTCGGCCTACGTGGCGCACAGCGAGGACCTGCTGTTCCGGCCCGGCTACGAGCAGTTCCGGGAGCTCGGGAACTCGGCCGACTTCTTTCGCGTGCTCCACTCGGCGGGCGAGCTCGAAAGCAGCGTCAGCGTGAACATGGAAGGCAAGCGGATCTACATCGACATCCAGGATGAGTGCGTCTACAGCGTAAACACGCAGTACGCGGGCAACACCATCGGGTTCAAGAAGCTCTGCCTGCGGCTGGCAATTCGGAAGGCGGACCGCGAAGGCTGGCTGTCCGAGCACATGTTCGTGATGGGCGTGCACGGGCCGGGCCGGCGCGTCACGTACTTCACCGGCGCGTTTCCCAGCTTCTGCGGCAAGACCTCGACGGCCATGCTGCCCGGCGAGACGATCATCGGCGACGACCTGGCGTACCTCCGCAACATCGACGACGAGGCCCGGGCCGTCAACGTCGAGAACGGCATCTTCGGTGTGATCGCCAACGTGGGTCCAGACGATGACCCCGTCATCTACGACGTGCTGACCAAGCCGGGCGAGGTGATATTCTCGAACGTGCTGGTCAGGGGCGGCGTGCCCTACTGGCTGGGCATGGGCCGCGACCTGCCCGCCGATGGCACCAACTACGCCGGGCGGTGGACGGCGGGGATGAAGGACCCACTGGGGCGCGAGGTCACGGCCTCGCACAAGAACGCGCGGTACACAGTCCGGCTGTCGGAGCTGGCGAACCTGGACGAGCGCGCGAACGATCCCGCCGGCGTCCCGATCCGCGGCATCATCTACGGCGGGCGCGACTCGGACACGTCCGTCCCCGTCCGCCAATCCTTCCACTGGGCGCATGGCGTGATCATCAACGGCGCGGGGCTCGAATCGGAGAGCACCGCCGCCACCCTGGGTCAGGAAGGCGTCCGCAGCTTTCAGCCGATGTCGAACCTCGACTTCGTCTCCATCCCGCTTGGGCGATACGTGCAGAACCACCTGGACTTCGGCGAGGTGCTGACCGGCCCGCCGCTGATCTTTGCGGTCAATTACTTCCTGAAGGGCAAGGACGGCGCTTACCTCAATGGCATCCAGGACAAGCGGGTGTGGGTTAAGTGGATGGAGCTTCGCGTGCACGGCGACGTGGGGTCCGTCGTCACGCCGGTCGGCCACATCCCGCGGCACGAGGACCTGCAGCGGTTGTTCCGCGAGGTGCTCGGCCGCGAGTACACCGAGGCGGAGTACGTCCAGCAGTTCACCCTGCGCATCCCGGAGAACCTGAAGAAGCTCGAGCGGGTGTCGGAGATTTACCGCACGCAGGTGTCGGACACTCCGCAGGTCTTTTTCGACGTGCTGGCCGCGCAGCGCAAGCGCCTGCTCGCGGCTCAGACGAAGCACGGCGACTACATCTCGCCGTTGACGCTGGCGGGATGAGGCAGAGGCGCTATAATGCGCCGCCATGAGTGACCCGCCCGACCTCGCCGTTGAACTCCGCCGGACCCAGCCCGACTACGTCGTTTATGTCCCCAAGAGCGCAGACGGCTCGACGCACGACACCGGCAACGAGCACTTCCTGGTCTTCGACGGTCCCGACGGCTCGCTGATGGTCGTGTGGACACAGAGCACACGCGAGGCGATGCCCGACCAGCGGATCGTCTTTTCCCGCAGCGAGGACGAGGGTGAGACGTGGGCTCCGCCCCGCGTGATCGCCGGACCCATCCCGCCCGACGAGGGCGGCCTGGCCAGTTGGGGGTTCCCGTTCGTCTCGGCGTCCGGCCGCGTCTGCGTGATCTTCAACCAGCACGTCGGCTTGCACGACACCTTCTTCCACACCACCGGCCTGATGGCTGGGCTCTACAGCGACGACGCGGGCCGCACGTGGTCCGAGCCCCAGGTCATCTCCATGCCCCGCAGCAAGTACGACAACCCTGATCCGGCGTACCCGTCGAACTGGATCGTGTGGCAGAAGCCCGAGCGGCTTTCCGAGGGCAAGTACTTCGCGGGCTTCACGCGGTGGGTCAGCGAGGCCGTGCGGCACCCGCCGCCCATCGATTGCTGGACCGCGAAGGAGTCGGTCGTCGAGTTCATGCGGTTTGAGAACGTGGACGACGATCCCGAGCCGCGCGACCTGGCGATCCGCTACTTCATGAGCGACGACGCGGCGCTGAAGGTCGGCTTCCCTGGTCACCCCGAGGTCAGCGTCGTCCAGGAGCCGAGCGTCGTGCCGCTGCCCGACGGGCGTCTGTTCGTCGCGATGCGCACGGCAACGGGCAACCCGTACTACAGCGTCTCCGACGACGCTGGCGAGACGTGGCGGCCGCCCGAGGTGCTCCGGCAGATGGACGGCGGCCCGGCCCTGCTCCACCCTTGCAGCCCTTGCCCCATCTACTCGGTCGGCGATGGGCGATACATCTTCCTCTATCACAACCACGACGGTCATTTCCAGCACTGGGGCCCAACAGACACCTCGTTTCACCGCCGACCGGTCTGCGCCGCGCTGGGCGAGTACCGGCCCGGTGCGGGACAACCGCTCGCCTTCTCCCCGCCCACCGTGCTGATGGACCACACCGGCGTCCCGCTCGGCCCACGGGGCGGACGGTGCGACCTCGCCATGTATGCCAGCTTCACCCGCCGGCGCGGCCGACGCGTCCTGTGGTACCCCGACCGGAAGTTCTTTCTGCTCGGCAAGATCATCACGGACGAATTCCTGGCGGCACTGGGCGGGGCCGGCGGCTCGCCGGCTCGGTAGAGTCTCCCATCCACCAGACCGACGCGGCGGACACGAGCTGGAGCCGGTTGTGCTTCGATCCGAAACACCGCACGAGTTGATATTCTGATTGGGGGCCGGTCGGACAGGCGGATTCTTTTTGTGGC
>CAZDHT010000007.1:0-50210 GCA_964505325.1 uncultured Planctomycetota bacterium
AGGACGTCACCGCCGAGAAAACACTCCGCTCCAAGTCCCGGGTGTCGGCCTGGATCGACTGCAGCGGGGACGGAAAGATCGATCTCGTCAGTTGGGACGGCACCTCTTTCAGTCTGCATCTCCAAGACCGGAACGGCAGGATCGTGCAGACGCGGACCCTTGCTGCCAAAGCTCCCAGGGAGAGCTGCGTTGGCTTGAGCGTTCTCGATGTGGGGCGGAACGGCAAGCCCGGCTTGCTCGTCAGCACGAGGGGCGCCCCGGTATTGCTTCTGCCCGGAGACCTCCCGAGAAAGCCGCGAAAACTCGCCGAAGTCGGCCTGCCCGCCAAGGGTCTTGGCAAGGCCGCGGCTTGCCTGGTGGCTGATTTCGACGGAGATAGTTTCCCGGATATCGTCCAGCCCTTCGAGAAAGGGAGCTTCTTCTACGGCGGCAAGGGCTCGGGCCGTTTCGCCGCGCCGGTCCGCTGCGGCGTCGCGCTCGGAAAGAACGGGGCTGACGCCTGCACGGGCGATTTCGATGCCGACGGATTGCTGGATATCCTCACGACGGGTGGGGACGGCTGCGAGATCTGGCAGAACATCGGCAAGGGGAAGTTCGTCCCGCGAAGGCGACTCTCCGGCGAGATCGCCTATATCTCAAAGCCGGACGGCATTACGTGTCAGGCGTGTGACATCAACAACGACGGCCGGCAGGACATCTTCATCGCCTACAAGAGCATGGGCGCGCAGATCTTCTTCAGCCGCGGATTCAGGAGTACCGGCCACGCCCACGGCCTCGATCTCGCCGACAAGGGACTGCTCGGGCCCGCCGAGAAGGGACAGCAGACCGGCTGCATCGGTGACTTCAACGCCGACGGCGCCCAGGACATGGTCCTCGTCCTCAAACAAGGAGACACCTACGTCTTCTGGCGAGACACGACAGAGGCCAGCCCGCTGGCGGTGAAGGTCGATCTGTCACCAAAGGGGGCCTGTTCGGGTCCTCTTACGGTGACCGGCTGGCTCAAGAAGCGCTGCCTGGGCGCCTGGAACGTTGTTCCAGGAACATCGGCCGGCTTCATCGGCCTCCTCGAGGCCGGACCGCGCACGATCAAATGGCAGCTCCCCGGCGGGAAGCCTCAGCGCAAGAAACTCGTGGTCGAAGATCAGGCCGTGAGGTTCCTGATCAAGTAAGAGGAATCGTCCCCTTCTCGTTCAAGGGTCCAACGTCCTGTTGGGGGATTCCGATGAAGACGCACCGGCAGACGTTCCGTTGACGTCGAAAGGGTCGATTTCACGGTCGCGCTGCCGACTGATGCGCAGTAAGGTTGAGGCCGGTGAGTAAGCCGGACCGGGCCGGACCGCGGCTGGGCGAGACCGACGGATAAGACAATGAGCATCCGGGCAGGCTCCATGCCGGACAACAGGCGCAGCACCCATGAGAAAGGCTCTTTCCCCAAGGGTCTCGCCGGGAAGACCCTCGTGCTGGGGCAATCGCCTGGTGCTCACCCGCAACACCGGCGCGGACCAGACGCCGCCAGGCGCGGAGCGTGGCTGGGGTGCCTGCCGCAAGTCTCGCAGGCGATGCCATCAGCGCCGTCCTCCCGACGCCGGCCCAGGCCCCAAGGCGCCGGGGGCCCCAATGACCGCTCTCTCCTCTCCACCTGACCGCCGGCCACAGCCGCTCTCGAAGTCGTGCAGGAGCACAATGGCATTACTTCGGCACGGAGGGCACCCGCAGCGTGATCCGCTCGTTGTGGGGCTGGCTGGCGCAGTGAACGACATACTCGTGCGCGACATGCTGCGTGCGCTCGACGTGGCTCCGCAGGCGTCTTCCGGCCCGCGGATCCTCTTCGTACCAGGTATGCTCTATTTCCAGCGGCGCCGTCGGCTGGCACGTGGCGCCATCGGCAGCGTAATGCCCTATGATCCGAAAGCCCTTGGCACCTTTCCTGGCGGAGAATTGCACGTAGGCGCTGTCCGACTCACCCGAGAGCCGCCCTTCCGCGAAGAGCCCGAAGTGCCAGCCTTTGGGATGCTCCTCGATGGGGCTCTCCGCGATCGTCCGCCAGGGGCCCTGCGGCAACTCAGCGATCTCGATGCGGGCCGGCTCATTGTCGCATGCCTCGTCGGGCTTGCGGCTCTGGATGAGCGCGTAGGCGGCGAGCCAGGCCATTCTCCCTCCGCCGTGCGCCGAGAGTTCATAGGTGATCCGCCACGGCCGGGCGGGATCTTCGCTGTGCAGGTTGATCCCGTCCGTAGGATCGTGCCGCAGATTCTCTGTGGCGAACACCGAGGATGGCCACTCGGGGAGGTGGTACAGGTTGGACGGGTTCGGTTGGTCGCAGACCAGCGACGGGTCGCGGGACGAACGTTCCCCTGCTTGCCCTGCCGCATCGGACGGATTGTACAGCGGAGCGAGGCGATTTCAAGGCGGAACGCTTCACTTAAAGACCGGCCCTGGGCATCCGGTGCCGCCCGCGCCGCGGGTGAATCTGCGAACGGGTGCCGCAGCTCCAGGGCACCATCACAACGTCCTCTGACTTGGTGATTTCCGCCGATCTGGTGCGGTGTGGGGGGCGGCGTAAAAGTGCAGCGCCCTGGATGTCGCCGTAGGCGACGCCGCGAAGGGCGCTGAGGCCGCAGCCGCCACGGCCGTGGTCATGGAGAGGTACAGAATTGTGGCGCCCACAAAGCAGAATCCCGCAAAGGGCAATGAGCCGAGGCCCAGTACGCCTAAGGCGAGTAGGACGATGGCGACGAGGCGCGGAAGCGCCGGGGTAAACTGCGCAAACACCCCACACCCGATCGTGCTCTTACCTTGACCTTACGGCCTTGCGCGAAACCCTTGTGCCTGAGCCGTCTTCCCTTTCGCGCCGGACCGTGGTACTCTTTGTGTGCATTTGTGGCGTCGGACTGCTCGCGCCACTGGAGAGGCCCGGTGACGTCGTGGATTTCGCTCCGTCTGTCTGCGAGCATTGTGCTCTCTTGATCGGCAGGACGCCGCCGGAGGTGTCGCCGGAGAACACCCTGAGGATCAATCGCTACCTGAGCGCGGAGGCAAACAATGAACTCACGTGAACGGATGTTGGCCGCGATCAGCGGGGGCCAGCCGGACCGTGCCCCCCTTTCCTTCATGATCTTCCGAGCGCTGGAAGCGAGGACCGCCGGATGGCGCGACTTCGTGGAAACGTCTCTGGCGATGGGGCTTGACCCGGTCGTTGAGCTGAGGCAGGTCCAGCCGGAGCGTTGCGCTGACTACTCGGACGCGCCGGGAATCCCCGTGCACTTCGGGCCGGACGTGTCGGTCCGTGAATGGCGCGAAGCGCCGCCGGGGCGGCGTTACCCCGTTCTGCACAAGGAGTACGTCACACCGGACGGCACCCTGTCGTGCGCGGTCAGGCAGACGGACGACTGGCCCTACGGTGACCACGTGCCTTTCCTCAACGACTACATCGAGCCCCGGGCCGAAGCGTTCCCGGTCGGTTCACCGGAGGACCTCCCCGCGCTGAGACACTTGCTGACCGAGCCGACGGCCGATGACATCGCACCGTCTCGGGCGGCCTGGGAAGAGGCGAAGCAGTTCGCCTCCGGCCGCGGCCTTCTGCTGTCCGCAGGGTGGGGCGTGGGTGCGGATGCGACGGCTTGGCTGTTTGGCCTCACCAACGCCGTCATGGCGGCGGTGGACCGGCCCGGGTTTCTCGACGCCTTCCTTGACGTCATCGAGACATGGAACCGGCGCCGCATGGAGATCATGCTCGAGGTGGGCGTCGGCCTGTTCGTCCGCCGGGGCTGGTATGAGGGGACGAGCTTCTGGTCACCGGGGTTGTACCGGCGCTTCCTGCTACCGCGGCTGGCCCGCGAGGTCGAACTGGCGCACCAGGCCGGAGCGAAGTTCGGCTACATCATGACCGTGGGCGCGTTGCAGTTCGGGGACTTGCTGACAGAGGCAGGCGTTGACGTCGTCATCGGCGTGGACGACGTGCAGGACCACGGCATGGACTTCCGCGCCTTGAAGGACAAGGCCCGCGGCAGGCTGGGGCTGTGGGGCGGCGTGAACGGATTCGTTACGATTGAAGAGGGGACCGACGCCGAGATCCGCTCCGCCACCGAACGGGCCGTCGAGGCCCTCGGGCCGGACGGCTTCATCCTCTCGCCCGTGGACAACATCCGTGACACGTCCGAGGCGACGTGGCGGAAGGTGCGGCTCTTCATCGATACGTGGAAGGAATGTACGGAAAGAACCCGTCAGTGAGGAGCCGTTGTGCCTCGTGCCGCGGATCAGCCCTGGTCGTAATCGGTCAGCGCGCGGTACCAGATGTTCCGGAACCGGACGGGGTTTCCGTGATCCTGGAGCATCAGCGGACCGGTGGGCGGCTGGGGCTCGTACTCGAGCACCGTGCGGTGCGTGGTCGGGCCGGTCAGCACCGTGTCGTGATGGACGAGCAGGCCGTTGTGTAAGACGGTCACGCGGGCGGGGCTCACCAGCTTCTCGCCGTCGAACTTCGGGCCGACCCATACGATGTCGTACGTCTGCCATTCGCCGGGCTTCCGGCACGCATTGACGAGCGGCGGGAACTGCCCGTAGATGCCGGCTGTCGCCCCGTCGGCGTAGGTCGGGTTATCATAGCAGTCGAGCACCTGGATCTCGTACCGGCCCATCAGAAAGACGCCGCTGTTGCCGCGTCCCTGGCTCTCTCCTTCCACGACCTCGGGCGCCGCCCATTCGAGGTGGAGCTGGCAGTCGCCGAAGTGCTCGCGCGTCTGGATGTTCCCCGTCTTGGGCACGACTTCCATGTAGCCGTGCTCGACCTTCCATCCGGCGTCGCCGCCCTTGACGCATTCCCAGCCCGACAGGCCGGTCCCGTCGAACAGGACGACCGCGTCGGACGGCGGCTGCCCGGCCTGCTCCTGCGTGCTCTCCGTGCCCGGCGTCACCACCCGCGGCAGCGGCCGTGTGCTGTCGTGTACCTTCCACTGCTGGCCCGGAACGAGCGGCGTGTCGTCGTAACCCAACTTGCCGTCTGCCACGTCTTGTTCCTCCTTTACCCTACACGTTTCGGGGACAGGCCAATGCAGCGCGCGAAGCTCGCGCCGCCCCTATCCCGGCGAATCGGCCGGCTACGAAGGCCAGACTAACCATTCCGTGGCGCCGTGTCAACTTCTTCTCCCAATGCTTCAGGTGGCTGAAGTGCTACCGGCGTTCTTCTCCAGCCAGGCACGAACGCAATCCTGCCACGGTCTCATCGGTTCGATGCCCAGCTCCGGCAGCCGCTTGCTGGTCATCACCGAGTATGCGGGGCGCCTTGCCGCCGCGCCGAACTCCTCCGACGAAATGGGCGCCAGGTCGGGCGACAGGCCCGCCTGCCTGAAGATCTCGCACGCGAACTCGTACCACGTGCAACTCCCCGAGTTGGAAAGATGGACGATGCCCGTGGCGCCCGAGCGGAGGATCTCGATCATCTTCTCCGCAAGCTCCGGAACGTACGTCGGTGTGACGGTTTGATCGTCGACCACCCGGATGGGCTCGCCGGCCGCCGCCTTTGCCAGCATCACTTCCGGGAACGTCGTGCCCTGACGCTTCGCAGCGCCAAACAGGCCGCTCGTCCGCACGATGAGATGATCCGGATTGGCGCGGCGCACCAGCCGTTCGCCTTCGAGCTTGGAGCGGCCATAGGCGTTGATGGGGCCTGGCTCGTCGTCCTCCGCGTACGGCGCGTTCCGCCCGGCGTCGGCGCCAAAGACGTAATCCGTAGAGACATGGCATACTGGGGCGCCAATCCGCGCCGCGACGCTGGCCACGTTGCGGGCGCCCTCGGCGTTCACGGCCATCGCCGGCGCGGGGTTCGCTTCGCTGTCATCCACGCGGTTGTATGAGGCCAGGTTGATCACCACGTCGAACCGTTGCGGGATGAGCGCCGCCTCGAGCGACTTGACATCCGTAACGTCGCAGTCGCCGTGGGCAAACGCGGTCACCTCTTCGCTCGACGCGGCGCGCACGAGCTCCGAGCCGAGGTGGCTGCTGGCGCCGATGATCGCCATCTTCATTTGCCTGTCTCGCTCCGAATCAGTGGTGGGGGCTTTCCTCGCCTCGGCCCCGCAACACATCCTCGACCTTGGCGCTGACCCCCTGCTTCCAGGCGAGCATCATGCTGCCGAGCTTGACGACGGGGAAGGCGATGCCGTAGGCGATGTGGAGGATGTCGAGCGGCGTCCAGCGCCCGGCCTGCACGCCGAGCGCGTCGAGCACGACGGCGGGGATCAGGATGTGCATGATGTTGAAGTCGACGAAGAGCGGCGTGAACAGGCGCGCGAACCGGGCGAGCCGCCCGCCTTCCCGCAACGTCACCTCTTCGGGCTCAGCCTCCGGCGTTCGGCCTTTTCTGATGGCGCGGCGGACGCCCAGCAGCACCATTTGATCGATCATCCCGCCGGTGAATCGGGTGGACAGCGCGACGGAGCCCAAGCCGAGCGCGAGCAACCAGGGCGAGCGGAAGTGACGGGCGTAAACACCGAGCGTGATCCCCGCAAAGACGGCGGGGCAGACGATCTGGTGGCGACACGCGTCGATGAATTCGCCGTCGAGCGAGGTCTGGCCGCGGGCCCGGGCCACTTCGCCGTCGACGCAATCGAGGATCCAACTGAGCAGAAGCAGCGCCACGGCGGCGATGTTCCAGGCGGCTGAGTTGAAGGCGAAGCACAGCCCGCCAACCGCGCCCACGGCGATAGAGATCACCGAGACGGTGTTCGCAGAAAAGGGCGTCTTGAGGACCAGCCACGTCACCGGCCACGAGAGGCGCCGGCCGTAGAGCCGCGCCCAGAAGAACGGCTCACGGGCGGGCTGGGCGACGGAACGCACAGTGTCAGCGTTGTTCAAAACGCATCCCTCCAGTCGGTCTGTCGAGCGGTCTCAGGCGGTGCCCGCTCGCGGTCCTCGGATGAATCGCTCTCGGGGCGCCAGCCGCAAGAGTGATGCTGCTCGGAGCGGTGTCAACCGTCATTTCCGGCGCCGTCCTGTCGTATCACCGTTTCGTAGTCTTCCCTGGGAAACACTTCGAGCTTGCCGCCAACGGTGGCATTGATGATCGCCCGCCCGTCGGCCTCGAACTCCTCCCGCGCGAGGCGCAGAGCCTTCTCCATCCGCCACAGCCGGGGGTAGCTCCACCGGTAGCCCTTGCCGAAGTAGTCGGGATGGAAATGGTTCGGGTCGTCGCCTCGCGAGACGATCGTGCGGCCCCGGGCGTGCGGCGGCACGGTATAGCTGTGGTCCATGCCGATGAGGTACACGGGGTCGCAGCCCATGTAGTAGGCGAGTTGGAGGTTCAGGTGGGTGACCGTGGAGCCCGAGTAGACCACACGGCTGGCATCACGCGAGAAGCGGGCGATGATGCGGTGGTCGGGCCCCGCCCAGTGGCGTTCGCTGTAATTGACGTACAGCACGCCCGGCCCCGGCTTGAGCCAGTGGGAGAGGGTCTGGGGGAAGAACCTGGTGCTGCCGGTCAGGCGGTTGATCTCGTCGGCCCGGTCGTGGGCCACGTTCGGATCCACGACCGCGTAGTAGGTGGGGCGGAAGCCCATTTTCTCGTAGTTGAGATAAATCGCATTGACACCGAAGGTGGTCTCGTCCTTGAGGGGTTTCAGGTCCATCCTGTTCAGGCTGGGGCCGTTGCCGATGATGAAACACCGTTCGCCTGCATGGCGGCCCTTGAATCGCTTGATCTTTTCGCAATGCTCGCGGAACAGAGAGCGCTTCCGCATCTGCTGCACTTTTCTTGCCACCCGGCGCGCGAAGTAGGCCGGGTTCAGGTCTTTTCGCGTGAGCTGCATGTCAGCTCCTTCTCACGCCGGGTCGTGCAGCCTGACGCCGATGCCGCCGTCGACGTGCATCGCACTGCCGGTGACAAAACTCGCTTGCCCGCTCGCCAGGAAGATTTCGACCTGGGCCACCTCCTCGGGGCTGGCGATGCGTCCCATCGGATGCATGGCACCAAGCTCGTCCAGCTTCTCAGGATGATCTTTGAAGCCCGCTCGCAGCATTGGGGTATCGGTCGCCGCGGGGATCACAGCGTTCACTCGGACATCGGGCCCCAACTCGACGGCGAGCGCCCGGGTCAGCGCAAGCAGAGCCCCTTTGCTTGTCGCGTAGGCGACAAAACCGGGCTTCGTCGCCACCGCGTGGATACTGGCGACGTTAATGACCGTGCCCTTTGCGGCGCGAAGCTCGGGCAGCAGATACTTGATGAGCAGGAACGGCGCGATGAGGTTGGTCTCCAGCGTGACGTCCCAGTCGCTCACGTCCAGGTCGTCCACCGGCTTGGTGATCTGTATTGCCGCGTTGTTGACCAGGACGTCCAGCTTGCCGGCGGCCAGCCGGCGGACCTCTTCCAGAAAACCTGTCGCCGTGTCGGGCCGCTGATGCAGGTCCCGGATGTCGAACTGAATGAACTGGCCGTCCGTAAACGCCCCCGACCTCCTGTCCACGGCGATGACGTTGTACCCGGCGTCGCTGAACGCCTTACAGGTGGCGACGCCGATGCCGCCGAGCGCTCCGGTGACAAGTGCGGACTTCATGACTGACCCTCCAGAACTTCGAACAGGTTGTTGATGGTCATCAGGGTGGTGGCCTCTACGGCCTCCCTGGAATTGTAGGCGGTGTGACAGCCGAGGATGACGTTGGGCATGGTGCGAAGCGGGCTGTCGGCGGCGAGTGGTTCCTGCTCGAACACGTCCAGCGCGGCGCCGGCGATCTTCTTCCGGGTCAAGGCGCGCACCAGCGCCGTTTCCTGCACCACCGCCCCCCGGGCGGTATTGATCAGAAACGCCGAAGGCTTCATCAGCTCGAGCTCGCGGTCGCCGATGAGTCCGCGGCTGGTGGGGTTGAGGTCGCAATGCAGCGTGACAAAGTCGGCCCCGCGAAGCAGCGTCTCGCGATCGACCGGCTCGAGGCCGGTTTGCATGCGGAGCTCGCGAGGGATCTCCTTCAGGTCGTTGCCGAGCAGTTGCACGCGGAAGCCGGCGAACCGGCGCGCGACTTCGCTGCCCACGTTGCCTACACCGATGATGCCGACAATCTTGCCCGCGACGTTGACGCCTTCGAGCTTGACCCACTCGCCCCGCGCGGTGCACGCGGTGGTCTCCGGAATGCGGCGCGCCAACGCCACCGCGTAGCCGACGGTGATGTCGGCCACGGCGTCATTCATGCTGCCCTTGCAGTTACGGACGGCAACGCCGTGCCGCTCGGCCGCCTCGGCATCGATGGAGTCAATGCCAACGCCCCATTTCGAGACGACTTTGAGCTTGGGCGCCGCTGCATAGACCCGCTCGGTAAATTGATCGTCGCCCGCGAGGACGCCATCGACGTCGCCCAGCACCGCGATGAGTTCATCCTCATTCAGGAACTGATCGACTTGAGGGACGATCAGTTCCACCCCGCGGCTCTCGATAACGTCGCGGTAGCGGTCGATGGTCTCGATCATGCAGCGGGTGGTGCAAATGACTTTCCACTTCTTCCGGGGCATGTCAGGTTCGCTCCAACAGCAGTTCGGCCATGCGGAAGTCCATTTCGTCGTCGATGTCAAACGCCTCGGCGGGGTCCATTTCGAACAGGATGGGCCGCTCGCCGATGCGGGTGCCGCGGGAGAGGATCAAGTCGCGGGCAAACATGTAGATGTTCGAGTTCTCCTCGTAGAACGGCGGCAGGTCCTGTGTTCGCACGAGCACCTTCGGGTCGTGGTTGACGGGTTTCCCGTCCGGGGTCCAGTATCGCTTGAACACGCGGGTGACGGAGAACAGCGAGTCGTGATCGGCGCTGTTCCGGAGTCGTTCGATCGCCGCTTCAATGGTGGCCGGGGTCAGGAACGGGTTGGTGCAATGGGTCTGTAGGTAAAGATCGGCGTCCACCACCGTGACATCGTGTGCGAGGATCCGGTTGGTGCTGACCAGGTCGCCGCGGAGCTCGGCCGGCCGCTCGATGACGGTGGCGCCGAACCGCGCCGCCGCCTCGTCGGCGATGATCTCGCTGTCCGTGTCCACCACGATCCGTCCGACTGCGTCGCAAGCGGCGAGGCTCCGGAGGATGTGGTGAAACAGCGGTACCCCTCCGAGCGGCCGGATGTTCTTGTCCGGCACCCGCTCGCTATGCGCCTTCATCGGGACAAGGGCGACAACGCCGTCCATCTATCTATACTCCGACATGCGTACTTGACCAAGCCTGGGTACCATCACGAGTCAATGTCGTCTCGGTCTTGGGTCTCGCCAACACAACGCGCCGTGAGTTCACGGAATTCGGAATCGTCGATGTGGCCGCTGATCTCCTTGGCAAGAGCGACAGCGCACCGGAAGTACAAATGCTTCCTCAGGAGCCGCTTCCGCGGGGTCCTTACGCACTTGCAGGCGAGCTGAAGCAAGGGGGAACCAGAGCGAGCCACCCGGCGGTTCAGCTCGATATAATCGGCGACCCTCCTGTACGCGCAGTACTTCTTCAGCGGGCGCAAGATGCTCTGCTCGTGGCATTCTAGGATCAGGCGTTTCATGACGAGCTCTTCGCGCTCGCAGTCACTCCGTATAACGACCTGGTTCGGGCCGGCCCCGGCGAATTCCATGTCTTCGATGCGTCTCTTCATCAGGCCGCCGACGGCCGCCAAGTTGAAGTGCGAGCGGACATGTTCCCGCGCGGCGGCTCCTTTTGCGGCCCTCAGGCCGGCGTCCATGTACGCCGACCTCAACTGCTCGCAGACGCTCTCTTCGCTCACGTCCGGCCACTTGTGGGCCGTGTAGAGCTCCTGGCTGGTTACCAGCTCGGGTTCCACGTACACCATGTTGGGCCTGGGCGTGACGAGGAACGCATTCTCGGCGCTCATGAATTCGGTGCTCCCGCCCCAGTCAATCCCCACCACCGGCCTGCCCAGGGCCATCGCCTCCATAGCGGGGATGTCCCAGCCCTTCCCGCGCTCCGTCGTCGCATACACGTCGCACGTGGCATACAGGTGGCGCATTCGTTCCGAGGACAAAGTCCGGTTCAGATGGTAGACGTGCGGCAATGCCGGGGTCTTCATGTCGAACTCCGGCTCGACCGCGCGCCGACAGAACCGGTTGAACTGGAAGCCGGAGAACGCCTCCGTCGTTTTCAAAATCAGCGACACGTCGTCCGACGCGTTGAACGTCTTGAAGTACGAGCGGAGCAGCAGCCCGATGTCTTTCCGGTTGCAGTTTGACACCACCGACAGGAACACGAAGCCTCGCAGCCCCCTCAGTCGGAGCGGCGTCAGCTCGGCGTGGTAGTTGTCCACGTCCAGGCAGTGCGGGATCACGGTGACCGAGCCCGGTGCCAAGCCGCCCCGGGTGAACGTGCGCCGGTTGAACTCCGACGCGGTCCAGACCTCGTCCATGGCAGCGAGGTGTTCGAGCCACGCCGCCGGGAGCGATTCGGTCTCGAACACCGTGTATCCGACCCGGCGGGCGCGCCCGCCCACCTGGAACCGCGGGAATTTCTCGGGGGTGTCATGGACGACGACCAGGAGCGCGGTGTCAGGACCGCCGCAGTGCGCCGTGATCGCGTTGCCCTGTGTCTCGATCTGAACCGCCACGCCCACCGACGGGCCCACCAACTCCATCAGGTCGATATCGAAGCGAACGACCCGGAGGCCCGCCCGCTCCAATGCGTCGACATAGCTCCGGGTGGCGAAACCGTAGCCACTCGGCGAATTGAACCGGCCCGCCCAGAAGATCACGATGTCTTTGGTGTCGTTGTTCACACGCTGTCCTCCGTCGCGCCGGCGGCGTCGCGGAACAGAGCCAGGTACCGGCCCGCGGTACGGTCCCAGGAGAACAATCGGCTGCGTTCCAGGCCGCGTCGTCCGAGGTCGGCGCGATAAGCGGCGTCCGCCGCGCAGCGCTGCATCGCGCCCGCCCACGCCTTCGGGTCGTCGGGGTCGATCAGCTCGGCGCCATCGCCAAGCACTTCGGGGAGGGCCGTGCAATCCGCGGCCAAAGTTGCGCAGCCTCGCGCCATAGCCTCCAATGGCGGAAACCCGAACCCCTCGTGTCTGCTCGGAAACACAAGCGCAACTGCATTGCGGTAGAGCCAGTCCAGCTCCCCCTCGGACACACGTCGCATCGAGACCACGCCATCTGGGGCCGCGGCCAGGATGTCCGCCACCCGATGGCCGCCGTGATCGCTCCCCACCAGGACCAGGCGATGTGTGCCTCCACGGTCGCGGTAGATGCGGTAGGCGGCCACGGCTGTTGCGGCGTTCTTCCGCGGCTCGGCCCCGCCCAGCGCCAGAAAGAACGGCTCGCCGTCTCTCAGCGCGGCGGGCGGCGCCGCCGCGCCCGCCGGGGGCGGTGACACGCCGTTTGGGATGACCGCCACGCGGTCGGGGTCCACATCCAGATACTCGCGCGCCTGTCGGGCCGTGAACTCGCTGATGGCGACGAGCCGGGCGCACGACCGCATCCGTCGCCTGTACCGGGCCGGCGACTGCTTCCGGTAGGCGAAGTAGTCGGGCTCGGTGTACGGGAGCAGATCGTGTATGACGCACACGACCGGGGTGTGGCCGGCGGGCCGCGCATAGTTGACCGGGGCGAATATCAGGCTGGCGTCGACGAGCGAATCGAGCCGCGCGCCGAGCCTGTTCAGGGCCACTTGCCTGAAGCGGCCGAGGACCCGGACGCCGCAGCCCGCGGCCTCGAGTTCGTGGGGAAAATCCATCCGCGCCCACTGATGGCGGGTGACGACAAGTTCGAGCGTGACATTGCCCGCCGCGCGGAGTCTCGGCAGAAGCTCCGTCAGATAGCGCATGTGCCCCGTCGGACGGCCGGTGTAGTTGTGGTAGCTTGTCAGATCCACGGCGACCTTCAATCGACACCTTCCTCCGCCCGATGAAAAGGACGGAACGGCTCGGGCCGGCAGCCGCTGAGATCTCGCGTCCGGCGGGGCCGCAGCAGTCCGGCGACGCACCCCCACAGAACGCCCGCCGCCACCGCGGCGGCCCGCCCCAATAACCACGTCAATGACTTGCCCTGCTCGCTTCTGGCTCGTCTGATTACACGGAGCCACCTGGTCTGGCCGTAGAGTGCCTTGATCAGCCGGGGCAGAAGGCGGTCTCGGGCGTTCTTCAGCGCGAAGTACACGTGGCGGCTGACCAGCACGAAGTAGTCGCGGTCGGCCGGGCTGATGCGGAACCGGCTGAACGCGTTGAAGTGATAGACCGGATTGTCAGGCAAGTGCTCGGTCGAGATGCCTCGCCGGTCACAGCGAAGCACGAGATCGGTCTCGTCCAAGTAGTACCGGTAGAACTCGTCGAAGCCCTCCGCGGCGACGAGAGCTTGGCGTCGCAGCGCCATGTTGCCGCCAGGTACCCCGGCGAACCACACCCTTCTGTCAGGCGGCGGCTCATCCTTGCCGACCAGAGGCATGTGGAACCCGTACCCCGAGGTGCGGCCTCGGAGGAACTCATACTCCGGTCCGCGGTTCTTTATGATCGGCCCACCGACGAGAACGTCGCGCTCCCGCAGCGCCTCGCCGAACCTGCTCAGCCAAAGCTCGTCCGCCGGCAGAGCGTCGTCGTCAATAAACACGCACACCTCCCCCGCCGCCGCGCCGATGCCCAGGTTTCGCGACAGGCTGACGTTTCTCTCGTCCGTCCGCACCACTTTGATTCGCCCGTCGAACTCCGCCAGAACTGCGTCCGTGTTGTCCTCGCACGGAGCGGCCACGACCACGACCTCGAACGGACGCCACGCCTGACGGTCGAGCTCGTGCAGAAGTCGCCCGAGGTGTTCGGCGCGGTCGCAGGTCAGGGCGATCACGCTCATGGTCGGCTGTGCCATCGTGGCCACGGACTATCTCTCCATCCTCTTCAACTTCGTCTTGATGGCGTCCTTTGCTTTGTCCGGGACCAACACCTTGGCGATGCGGAATGGAGCCAGGACCACGTCTCGCCAGCTTGAGACAGGCTGCGCCAATACCCTCGCCAACCTGACGAGCTTTGCCCGGCCGGCGGCGCGCTCCTCGCGGAGGTCATCCATCAGCTTGGCGCAGATCTCATCGGCGCGCACCACCAGCCCGGTCAGATTCTTTGTGTAGAAATCGCGGTGCTTGCCTACGATCTGAGCGATCAGCCTGTCCCGCATGGCGTCCGAACCCGAGACCATGGATCCTGTTCGCTTGCGATAGAAGAACAGCTCCTTATCGATGCGCACCCACTTGTACCCTCGCTCGACGATCGAGATCCAGAACTCCCAGTCCTGGTAACCGGCCAGGGCCTCGTCGTAACCGCCGACTTCCTCCCAGGAGCTTCTTCGGAACAGCGACGCCACGTGGATGCAGTTCCCGAGCAGCAGCCTGAGCGGGTCGAACGGCTCGGTTCTTCCCGGCCGGTCTTCCTCGCCGAAGTTGCGGACCCCGGTGGTCACCATGGCGTACTCGCCGGCCGTGTCGCTCTGGAGCAGAGCGGCGGTCTCTTTGATGTAGTCCTCGTGCAGCATGTCGTCGGCGTCGAGGCAGCAGATGAACTGGCCTGCGGCGCCCTTGATACCGTGGTTCCGCGCGGCCGGCAGGCCCCGGTTATCGGTCCGCAATAGGGCGACTTCGGGCGGGAGCTTCGCCATCGCGGCCCTGGTCTTCTCGTCGTCCGAGCCGTCATCGACCACGATGACCTCGACGGCCTCGTACGTTTGCGCCAGTGCCGAGCCGACGGAGTCCGCCAGGAACTCGCCCTGGTTGTAGCACGGGATTATGATCGACACGTCAGTCACCGGCCACTGCCTCCGCCCAGATCTCGCCCCAGCGGACTTCCTGATGGACCACCGTGAGCCCCGCGTCGGCCATTTCCTCCGCGAAGGACTCCAGGGTGTGCTCGGTGACGTGGGTGGGATCCAGCCGCCACTCGACGCCCAACTCCTGCTTGAGCGGGACCCGCCAGTCGCGCTCAAACAACGGCACGCGGATCAAGAACCGCTTTGCGCCGGTCGTTTCCGCCAATTGCCGCAGAAACACCGGGCGATCCGTCAGATGCTCCAGCACGTTCGAGAGAATGACCGCCGAGAACGGCCCCTCCGGTACTTCCTTCAGTGCGTCGGCGACCTGGTACGTCACTTGCGGATGGGCATGCTGCTCGCGCGCCGCTGCGATGTTCGCGCTGCTGTGGTCGATAGCCACCACGCGGGCGCCGGCCCTTTCCGCCACGTCGCGCGCCAGTGCGCCGTTGCCACAGCCGATGTCGAGCACGCGGTCACCGGCGCCGATTCTGTCGACGAAAAAGTCGTGGTATCGGAGATGCCGGTGCTTGGTGTGGGTGCCGCCGCCGTAGTCCGTGGCCTTTCGCCCCTGGAGCTGATAGAGTTCGGCGTCGAGCCGGAACAGGAAGCGCAGCGCCTCGTCCGCCGGCAGCTTGTCCGCCCGCCGCGCCACCAGGGCGCGAATCAGGCCCTCGAGCTTCGCCGTCGGCAGCCGGCCCGCCAATCTCAGGACGGCCCGTTTCACCATGTCTCGAACGCAGAGCATCACCAGGCCAGTTCCTCCAGCAGCGCCAATTCCTTTTGTACCGCCTGCTCCAGCGCGAAGTGACGGACGACGTACTCTCGGGCGTTACGCCCCATGCGGGCACGGAGGCCCGCGTCACCTATCAGTTCGCGGATCGCGCCGCGGATGTCATCGGCGCCGGTCCCGCACAGATAGCCCGTCTCGCGGTGGCGTAGGAGCTCCCGGATGCCCGGTACGTTCGTGCCGATCACGGGCAGGCCGCACGCCATCGCCTCCAGCAGCGCCTTGGGGTGGCCCTCATAGCGCGACGGGAGCACGAACAGGTCGCATTCCCGAAGCAGCCTCGGCAACTCGGCGTGGGGGACGTTGCCGTGGAATTGAACCGACCGGTGCTTCTCGGCAGCGATCTCGCGGAGCCGCGGCGCCAGGCTGCCAGTGCCGACGATGGATAGCTCCGCGTCGAGCCCGTCGAGCGCTTCGAGCATCGCAAGCGGGTTCTTCTCTTCCTCCAGGCGGCCGACGTAGCAGATCCGCTTCGCCCGCGGACGCGGCTCGGGGCCGGGACTGAACCGCCCGGTGTCGACGTAGTTTGGTATCACCACGACGTGTTCCTCGAGAACGCCATACCGTGCGACGATGGTTTCCTTGATCGCGTGGGTGGTGACCACCACGCGATCGGCGCCGGTGAAGACTCTGCGCTCGGAGCGCTGCGCCTCCAGGCACAGCGGAGAGTCGGACCCATGCTGCTGCTCGAGATTGAACGACCGAAGGTACCCGCACCGCGCGACGAACTTCTTCCCGAAGCGCCGTGCAATGAGGAGAGGCGTCTCGGCGCCCTGAACCTGGTTGCTCTTCAGCACGGTGGGTCCGCGCCAGAACAGCGGCCGGACCCGGCACAGCAGCCCCAGATACCACCGTGTCGGCAGGCCCCAGCGGTTGCAGATCACGCGGATGTCGTCCAGCCGATTCCCATAGGCGCTGTCCCGCGCGTCGCCATCGGTGACGAGGGTGACGCCGCGCAGGTGCGGGCGCAGCGCGCGGTAAACGGCCAGCTCGCGCTCGAGCATGCCCAGCTCGTCCCACTGGCGCAGCGACCCGCCGCGGGTCAGGAACAGGACGAGATCGAGTTCGCCGATTGCGTTCATTTCCTCGCTTCGTCTTTCCGGCACACGAAGCCGTCACCTCGGTGGGGCCGTTCCTTCGAGGACGGGCCTGTAGAGCTTCTCATAGTACTGCTCAGCGATCAGCGCCCAGTCGTACAGTCTCACCGCTTCAAGAGCTTCACGTCGGCACACCTCGCGCAGGGATGCGTCCTCGATCACGCCCGAGGCGTGTTCCGCCAACGCGTCGGCGTCCTCGACCTCAGCTAGCATGCCGTTCCGACCGTGCTCGATGAGGTCGGCGGACATGCCGACACGAGTGGAAACGAGGGGGACGCCCGTGGCCCAACTCTCCAGCAACGCTTTGGGGCCGCCCTCCATCCGTGACGAGATGATGTAGAGATCCAGAGCATGGTAGCAGCGGACGATCCGCGGATATTCGGAGAGGAAGCGGTGCACGTAGGGAACGCCCGCCGCGTCCAGGCCTTGCTTAACATAACCGCGGGCCGGGCCGGTCAGCAGGACGATCAGGTTCTGGTGTCGGGCGAACAGCTTCGCGGCGGCGTCTACGAACACGTCGGGCCCCTTGACGAGTTTCGGTTCATTCCCATCGTCCCAGCCAACTCCGTCCTTCTGGAACGAGCCGACGCAGACGGCGTCGGCGGGAATTCCCAGCTCGGCTCGCGCTGCCGCGCGGTCCCGCGGTGTCGGAGGGGCGAACCGCGCGAGATCGACACCGAGCGGAATCCGCTCGACCTTCGACGCGGCGATGCCGCCGCGAGTAAGTATCTCCCCCGAGATGCGGCAGCTCACCACGACTTTGTTCAGACCGTCGGCTGCTCCTACGAGATCCGAGAACAATCTTCTCATCTCAGGATCGGGCGAGTCCGGCCCGCCGTGGAACCAGGTCAGGAACACGTGGTTGGATTCGTGCAGGGTCTGGGCCGGGCCGTTGAGGAACGCGTAGCGGTCGCCGAAGTGGATGATCTGCCGCCGGAGCTTCCACGGGTTGGCTGTGACCCGCGCCTGCAGGCCGCAGTGCTGGCGCAGCCCCTTGGTGATGTAGTACGCGTCCCAATAGAAAGACCATCGCCTATCTGTTCCGGCGACGTACCACACGCGGCGCCGCGGGCCCCGCAACGCCCAGCGCATGAATCCCAGCGATCGGCAAATCACGTTCATCCTCTCCGTTCAAGGCAGAGGTCTGCTAGCGGGTCAATGGCCATTCGTCAGGATCGTATTCATATGGATTACGGTCTAACACCTTGATCCCCGCAAGATCAGGTGTGCGTCCGACAACGCGCCGGGCCTCGTCGAAGTAACTGCGAATGGCTCGATCGCGCTGTCGGGAGTACTCCTCAGTATCCACGCAGCGGAGTGCGGGAGTGCCGCGATTGCGGCAGAACCGGCAGATCGGGTTGCGGCGCTCGGCGTTCACCGTTTTCCGGAGGTATTGCAGGATGGGATGACGCCAGAGCTGCCGCAAGTCAAACGGATGGGGAGACTGGTCGAGCCTGATCTTGAAGAGATTAATGCGGTTACAGACGCCGAAGAAATGTGTCTGCTCCTCCTCGAGACAAGCCGGGAACTGAACATTTCGCCAGGGCTGCTCGCAAACCGCACCATCATCCCCGCTGTCGCGCCCCTCCTGCAGACCCCTCACAACGGGCGGGTTCTCAGGCACGGTGCGCACCCCCAGCTTGCGCGCAAGATCATAGGATTCACGCATGATCCGGTTCGCCTCCGCGGGGTTGTCGAGGAATGACGCGGCGCCCGTGAGGCGGTTCCTGGCGTTGTAGTAGTGATAGAGCAAGACGTGGTCGACTCCGAGTGCCTTCGCCAGTTTCAGGAAATCGGAAATGGAGGATGCGTTGTAACGGTTGATGTTGAAGTTCAGAGAAACCATGGGGAAAGACACCCCGTGCTCCCGTCTCCGGCGCACCAGGTCGCGGATATTTTCCAGGATGCGCTCAAAGTCCCCCTTGAGCAAGTCGCGATACACGGCCGCGGTTCCAGCGTGTAACGAGATGGACAAGTGGTTAAACCGCTGTTGAACCAGCGTCTCGTTGATATCCGGACCGAGTAGGGTACCGTTGGTGGTAGTAGTGAGGACTATGCGCGGTGACAACGCGCGCAGATAGCGGATCATTGCCGGCACGTTTGGATTGAGGAACGGCTCACCGCAACTGGTCTCGAGGCTGAATCGGTGGATATAACGCAGCCATGGCCACTGCCGGAGTTGATCCACGTCCAAGTCATTGCGGTGGAGACCCCCGGCCACACGTCTTGCGTGGTCATAGAAGTAATGGATCTCGCAGAAATCGCAGCGCATGTTGCAGAGCCCCGTCACATTCACCCGCACGGCCTGGGGAAAGGACAGGGGCGTTCGCGCCTTCCGATGCAAGTCCGAGCCCAAGAACAAAAGGTTCCGACGCCAATCATCCCGCACAAGAAGACGCACCGCGGTGCGCACGCCCGGCCAGTGCAGCCGCGCCTTCGCCCAAGCCTTCGCCCAAGCCTTCACCGTGCTCACCAACCTTGCCATGAGGCCCCTCCTCTTGGACGCGGAGCACATGGAGCCCCCTCTGAGAGCGTTGGTACACCCACCGGCACGTGGCGGCTGCCGCAGTTCAACGGCGGAGCCATCCCATGGCCCGCGCCAAACGCCACCTCAGCAGCCTTCTCCGCGGGCGCCCTGCCACAGTCTGATCTCGACCATGCAACAGGCCTTGAAAGAGCTCGTCGTAAGCGCAGCACATCCGATCCGCCGTGTGGGGGTAACCCCTCATTCTCAGAACCCACTGATCATATGTCTCTATCACCTCGCTGAGCCTGCTTTCGAAGTTAGCAGTATTGAAAGGAATCCCGAACCCGCTGCAATACTCTGGCATGCTGGCGTCGTTGATGTAGAGCAATGGCAGCCCGCAGAGCGCACCCTCGTTCTGATGGTTCGGGCCCGGTTCGTTGCGCGCGGCGGTCACGTATAGGTGGTGCTCCTTGATAGCTCCCGCGAGCGCCGGCCCCGAAAGTGGTGCGACATGGAGCGCGTTGTGGAAGGCGAAGCCGTCCGGCAGGTTCCCGATGTATGTAAAGGCTATGCGCTCGCGCCACTTCGCACACCCAAGCATCTGATCGAGTCGCACGTAGATGTCAAACCCCTTCATCCAATTGCCGCCCCAGTGATGCGTAACGAGCTTGATCGGCCCCGTGTGATCCCACGGTTGGTAACCTTCAGGGTTGAACTGGGAATTGTTGGCACCGTTGAGAATCACGCTGGTCTCGCGGCGCGGCCAGCCGGCGGTCAGGTGGAGGCGACGCAGCCACTCGGAGACAAAAACAGTGTGATCCGCGCAGTGGTTCGCGACGCGCAACCTGCGGTTCACGCCGCGCGTGCCCTTGCGCTCGTCGCACTCGTTCACGCGATGAACGACGACTGTGCGCGAGTTGTGTTTGAGATAGGCGAACACGTGGCGGTCGTCGTAAGTTGCGCTCTGGGAGCCGCGGCGCGGGTCAACGAGGAGCACGATATCCAGGTCCGGCGGCGCGAGGTCGAAGCACACCTCATGACCCGCACTGGAAAGATGCCCGGCCAAATTGCGGGCGAAACTGCTCCCGCCTCCCCACGGCCCCTTTCTGGGACGCATGCCGATGCTGATCTTCATGGTGCGCCCCCCGCCTTGACGGCGCGGACGCCCAAACCGGTCGTGTAGCCGGCGACGATGCGGTTGTCGGCGAACCGGCCGGCTGCCTCCAGGCGCAATGCGGCCCGCGTCCAGCGAACGACAGCGGCACGGAATAGACGGCGGCCCAGTCGTCCGCGCGGCCAGATGTCCTGCGCGGCGAAACGTTTGAGCATGTCGGCGAGGACGGAGAAGATCATGCCCTGCCGCTCGACGGTGGCGACCTCAAAACCGATGCCGCTCAGGTTCTCGGCAAGCCAAGTGTCCGTGTAACGCCCATAATCGTCGGGATGCCCGTGGATGTTTACGTGAAACGGCGCGGTCAACAGGAGGACGCCGCCGGGCTTGAGGAGGCGGCATGCCTCGCACAGTACGTCCACAGGGCGCAGCACATGCTCTAGGAGCTCCGCGCAGATTACGGCGTCGAAGGTTCCGTCCTCCACGGGGACGGAGACGGCGTCACAGACGTAATCGGGCTTTGTCCCTGGGTCGATGTTGGCGTATTCGACCTTGACGGGAAAGGCGCTGATGTCAAAGCGCCCGCGCTTGCGGACCTTCGTGCCTCCGAGATCGAGGACGAGGCTGCCAGCCGGAAGCTTCGGCACGTGGCGGAAGTAGAACTTGTCGACGAAATGTCGCCGCAGCGAATAATCGAGCCTGCAAAGGTCAGGCGGCGCGTGGCTCATGCCCCGTACTCCGTCCCGTGTTCCGGTTCCCGCAATACGTGTTCGCGCGCGAAACGAATCCAGTCCTGCGTCGAGATCCCTTCCCGGTGGCCGCCGGAAGACTTGCGCACGCCGCGGCCGAGATGCAGAAAGATCACGTGTCCGTCGTCGTCGAAGCTGCGGTCGACAGCCAGTTCGCGAAAAGGTGAGCCGGCAGGCAGGCGTTCGGCGAGTTCCGGCTGCCACAGCGTGTTGGGACACGCGAACACATCGTAACCGGCCTGTCGAAGGGCGACAGTCACACGGTCGCCGACATCGAACTGTGGCAGATCCGGGAAGAAGTCGAGGCCCAGGCGGCGGAAGAGCTGGAAATCGGCCAAACAACCAAGCACGTGGAGCACCCCCTGCGGGGTCCGACTCCGGTCCATCCGAACGCCGGCCGCCGCGACGCCGTCCGCAAGCTTCGACCGGAGGAAAGAAAGCCAGCCGGTCCGGCAGGGCATCACGTCCATGTGCATCGTCATCAGGATTTCGCAGTCGTCTTCAATGAGTTGTGCCACGATCTCGAGCGCCACAGCGTTGGCGTAGCTGCCCCAGTCCGACTGTGAACCCTTCGGGCGGAACCATCGCCGCAGCCCCCGCCGGTCGGGCGGCAACGGCTCGGTCTGGTTCAGGACCACGTTGATTCCCGGCTGTTCGAGCAGCCAGTGCCTGTTCGCAGGCGAGTTGTTGTCCACCACCCACAGTTCGTGCGGCTCTGGCGTGTAGCGCTGTACGGCCTGGATGCACACATCGAGCACGTCCCGCGCCGATTCGGTGGGCTGGTAACTGACGACGACGAGGCGCGGGGCGTCGGGCGGCGCGCGCATCTGCCGCAACACCCGCGCCCTGTACACGCGGCCGTCAACCGTCACCCTGCGAGTGGCTATGCTCGGTCCGGTCATGCGGGGCCCCCTGGGGTGCCGACGGCATATACCGTATCGCACCAATCCATCCGAAAGACGCGGGACATCATGTTCACGAGCGGCCGCTCGTACCACCGGGGTCCTGGCCATTTGTTGCACCGGGCACAATGGGCTACGCGGAGCCCGCCAAGCTCGAGCAACGCGCACAGGTTCAGGTAGGTCCATGCCGTCTTGTGGGTCGGGTTGCATCGCTGCCGTGTGGGGTGCTGCGGGTTGGGAACGCCGATCTGAAAAATGCCGCCCGGTGCCACGTGCCGGGCCAGCGCGATGGCCGCGTGAACACCCTCCTCGAACGTCAGGTGCTCGAAGACCTGGTTCGCGGCGATGATGTCGTATGTGACCCCTTCGGGTATCTCTTCGGGAGACGCATAGGTGAACGTTGCGGACGGGTCGTTGTCGCAAGTGTCGTACAGGTTGTCGTCAGCCCCGAGCGCTGCCTGTAACGGTTTCTGTGCGCCGCAGCCGAAATCTAACACCCGGCCACGACCGTAGCGCGTCCGGTACATCTCGGCGAGGTAATCGACCGGACCCGCGTCCACGGGAATGTCGAAGATGCTTCCGAATCGTTGGAACGCCTTGTGGCACAGGTGGAAGAACTCTTCGTAAGAAGCGCTTGATGGTCCGGGATTGGGGCTCATTTTGCACCCGTTATCATGTTTGGGTTCCGTCGGGCGGTGTCCATTGCGCGTTGACGCCAACCAGTCCGTAGTCGGTCGAGAGCCTGGCGTGCCCCGGGACCTGAACGGCAAACGTGGCCAACCCGTACCCTCCGCCGAGAACACCTCCGTTCGGATGTTTGATCTTGAGTTGCACGGTGTAAATGCCCGTCAAGTAGGGGATCGAAGGAACGGTACAACGGAAGACACCACGTCCGCGGAGCGGCATCTCCTCGCCGGCCTGCTCGTTGGTGAATCCGGACAGGTGGAGGCCCTCGATTGTCGAGATGCCGAAGCCAATGATGGGCTGATCCACGGGCGCCCGGGCGTCGTAGACGACCTCGATCGTCATCGGACCACCCGTTTCGAAGCTCTGCCGTTCCTCGCCAGCCCGACCCAGCAGCCTGACACGAACAACATCAACCGGGGCGTCCGCCATCTTTACCTGAGCAAACGCTCTGGCCTGACGCTCAGATCCGCGCCGCTCCAGTATCGCGCGGTTCGCCGTTTCGTAGTATTGTGAAATGGCTTTCGTGGGAGCGCTCGGGTCGGTCGCCGCCCCCTGGTCCAGCAAGAGCACACGGTCGCAGAGCCGCTCGACCTGCCGGAGGCTGTGAGAGACAAAAAGCACGGTTCTTCCAGAATTGTGCATCTGCTCAATCCGTTCGAGGCACTTGCGCTGAAACGCAATGTCGCCCACGGCAAGCACTTCATCGACGAGCAGGATATCCGAGTCCACATTGACCGCCACCGCAAACCCCAGCCGCGCCAGCATCCCGCTCGAATACATCCGCACCAGCTTGTCAAACCACTCACCCAGCTCACAGAACTCCTCGATGTCAGGGAGCTTTGCCTCGGCCTCGCGCCGGCGGAGCCCCATCACCGCGGCCAGCAGGCGCGCGTTCTCGCGGCCGGTCAGTTCGGGGTGGACGCCGGCGTTGAGCTCGATCATCGGAAAAATGCGGCCGCGCAGCTCGACCCGGCCGCGCGTCGGCGGGGTCACTCCGGCGAGGACCTTGAGGAGGGTGCTCTTGCCCGCGCCGTTGCGCCCGATGATGCCGAGCGTTTCGCCGCGGCGGACCTCCAGGTTCACGTCGCGCAGAGCCCAGGGGCCGTCGTCGGCCGGGCGGCCCGCCAGCCGCCGCCAGCCGCGGCGCAGCGCCGCCGCCAGCGGCAGCCCATACCGCTTCGACAGCCCTTCGACCCGTATCACCACGTCGTCCGACATGACTACAGCGCGTCCGCGAAGTACTGGGACATGTAACGAAACACCGGCCACGCGACCAGCCAGATCACCACCACCCCGCCCAACGAGAGGAGCAGAAGCCCCGGGTCCGGCGGCGTTCCATTGACCAGCACGTTCCGGAATCCCTCAATGATCCCGACCATCGGGTTCAGGCAATAGAACGGGCGGAGGTGTCCCGGCACGCGGCCGAGCGGATACATGATCGGCGTGGCCAGCATCCAGAACTGCATCAGGAAGGGCATCGCGAACACGACGTCGCGCTTGTACGTCCCCACCGCCGCCACGCCCAGGCCGCATCCCAGGGCTATCCCCCACACCAGCGCCACCAGCGCGGGCAGCCACAACAGCGCCCCGGTCACCGGCACGCGGAACCAGATCATCATCCCCACCAGAATGACCGACGCGATCAGCATGTCCACCAGCGTCGTCACCACGCTCGCCACGGGGAAGACCTCGCGCTGTGTGGCGATCTTCTTGAGCAACCCTGCGTTGCTGTTGACGCTCAGGCCGCAACGCGTCACCGCGTTGGCGAAGAACGTCCACGGCACGAGGGCGCTGTAGGTGAAGATCACATACGGCATGCCTTCGCTGGAGATGTTCAGCACGGAGCGGATAAACGTGAAGATGAGCATGTAGAAGAGCGGCTGCAGGATCGCCCACGCCGGACCGAGCACGGAGCGCCGGTAGCGGCTCTTTAGTTCGCGGACCACGAGCGCCCGCAGCAGCCCGAGGAACCTGAGCGCCTCGGTGCGGAAGTCCGTCGGCCGGATGTACGTTGCGGACGACATCAGCCCTCCTCCTCCGGCCCGGGCGGCTCCGTGATGTCCACCACCTGGCCCTTGGTCTCCAGCAGCTTCTGCAGGATCACGTCGTCCCGTTTCGAGAACTTCGTGAAGATGATGCGGTCGAAGTCGAGATGGTCGAGCGCGTCGATCGAGAGGACGGTGTGTCCGGCGCACTCCTCGCCAACGTGGTCTTCGTCCGCCACTGCCATCAGCTCGATCTGGTTTTCGGGAAGCGACACAGCGGCCACCTCGGCCAGGGGCTCGGCGCCGTAGAACACCACCCGCCGCACCTCGTCCTTCTTCGCCAGCTCGTGCAGCATGTTCGAGGCGAGCCGGTGGCACTCGCGGTACATCTTGTACGTATAGGAGATGAACTCGTAGCTCAAGCGCGCCTTCTCCGCCATGCCTTTTGGCGTCAGCCAGTACAACACGCGCCGGGCCGGCGCGGTTCGCGCCTTCAGCAGGCCCTTGTCCACCAGTTGTCGAAGGTATCGGTCGGCCAGCCTCCCCGCGATCTTGGCGCGGTGCAGCAGGTCGCGCTTGGGAACCTTCTCGTTCCCGTCGATCGCCTGAAGGATGTCGAGCTGCCTCATGGCGCTGGACCGCATGCCTCAACTCCATTCCGGAACAGATTTGCCGTCGACCGCGAACAGGTTCACCACCGGAGCATATTCCGAGAGCAGGCGGAGCAGCATGCCGTCCTCGGCCTTTTGCCAGTCCGACAGGACGATGCAGTCACATTCGAGGCCGGCGAGGTCGTCCAGCCGCCCCGCGCCCTCTCCGCGCTCCTCGTCATAGACCCCCACCACTTCAAGGCCGGCGGCCGAGGCCCATCTCCCAATGGTCTCCGCGAGCGCAGTGGCGCCGTACAAGGCGGCCGTCTTCCATCCCCGCTCACGAACAACGTTGTGGAGATCCGATACCGCGCGTGCCCGGCATCCCTCGATCACGTCGGCGATAAACGCCAGGAAGCTCCACGCCCCCCTTTTCAGGAGCCGGCTTCCCTTGGCGGTGATTTCGTACCGACCCTTCCTGTTGTGCGGCGGCCGCACCGCCTGCCACGCGGCGAGTCGCTTCACATAGCGATTCACCAAGCTGGGCGGCATGTCAAGCATCCTTGACAGGGTGTCGTGGGTGACGAGCGGCTGGTCTTTAAGTGCTTGCATGAGAAGAAGATACTTCATTTCATGAGACTTCACGGCAATAGTCCCAAGTGGTATTCACTATATGAAGATACAATAGTCCGCATATCATGTCAAGCTTTTTTTCGGACAAATCTGTCCGGAGACGAGCGCTTTTTTGCAGCGTCGGGCGCAAAAGGTGTCAGCGCAGGCGGGCGATGTCGGGGCGGCCGGAGAGCCGGGCTTCGAGGGTGCGGCCCAGAAAAAGCTGGCCGCCGTCAGCTACGGGAGCCAGATGGTCCCGGATAGCGACCTCGACCCGCGTCTGACTCGTGCCGGCCTGGCGGGCCATCTCGCGGACGGTCTGCCGCAGCCGCTCGACGGCGAACTGATGGGCGCCTTCGAAGTCCGCAAACACGGGTGCGTCGGGGAGCCCGTGCACGCTGTATCGGCCCTCTTCGTTCGGTGTGATTCTTGCCTGCTTGTGGACGAACACCGAGCTTGTGATGGCGCCGATCGCATTGGCCACGTCAGCGTCGGGCGGAATGATCGCTTCGGTCTCGAGCAGCTTGGCGGCCTGGGGGAGGAAGCAGTGCACCGGCGCGCCGATGCCGATGACCGGATGGCGCAGTTTCACCCGCACTCGATACCCCTCGGCTCCCCCGTCGAACGCATTGTTGATCAGCTCGAGCGCCGCGGGCGACGTATCGATCTCGTCCGGGTCGATGTCTTCATCCAACTGCTTCTTCAGCAGTTCGACGGCCAGCTTGCGGACCGTCTCGCGAAGGATCCGCTCCGCGAGTTCGCCGCGGCCGACGCCGATCAACCGGCTGAACAGGTCGCACGTGCGACCCGCCGCCGCTGCGTCCCAGAAATCGGCTTGCCCGGTGACGTGGAGCAGGTCGGTCGGGGTCAGCCCGCAGCGCTGGATCAGGTAGCTCTCTTCCAGCCGCTTGATGGGCAGGAACTGCCAGCCGACGTTCTTCGTCCGGTGGGCCAGTTCGTGGACGGAGAACGGCCGCTCGGAGAGCAGGTCGACGATCCGGGTCTCTTCGCCGTCGAGGTGGGCCGGGCGCCGGCGGCCGTTGAGCGCGAGCAGATCCATACCCCGGGTCGAGCCCCCGAAGTGGTCCAGGTGAGGCTCGAGCCAGTCGAGAGCTTGATCGGTGTGGGGATGATGACTGGCGAGCCATGACACCGGCGCCACGCGGCGCGGTCCGATGTGCAGTTCGTGTTTCTCGTAGGCGATCAGGCTGTCCCCGCCCAAGCCCAATGTCCGCATATCCAACGCCGCGACATGCGTCCGCCATCCACCGACAGATGCGCCGTCCTCACACGTCCGCACGACGCCGTCCTTGATCACGGCGGTGTCGGTGGTGGTTCCGCCCATGTCGACGACCAGTGCGTTGTTCGACCGCGCCAGGTAGCTGGCCCCGGCGACGCTTGCGGCCGGGCCGGAGAGGATGGTCTCGATCGGCCGTTGATGCGCCCTCTGAACGCTCATCAGCGATCCGTCGCTCTTTACCATCATCTTCGGCGCACTGATCCCGCGCCGCGCGAGCGAGACCTCCACGTCCTCGATCAGTGTTTCCAGACAGGGGATGATGCGGGCGTTCAGCGCGGCGGTGGCTGCGCGGACCCGGTAGTTGAGCGCCTCCGAGACCTCGTGGCCGCAGGTCACGCTCCGGCCGGTCTCCTCCAGGATGATCGCTTTGACCTGGAGCTCGTGCGCCGGGTTGTTGTGACTGGCATAGCCGGTGACGGCGAACGCGCCGACCTGTTGCCTGTCGACCAGTTCACGGACCACCTGCCGCACCTGACCGGGATCAACGGGGGCGATCTCGACACCATCGATCTCCAGCCTGCCGTTGAGGATGGCGATAGGCCGGTGGGAGATGTCCGCCGGCTCGAACAGTCCATAGGGAGGCATAATCAGCAGGCCGACCTTCTGCCCGCGGCCCTCGACGATGGCGTTGGTGGCCAAGGTGGTGGAAACCGAGACCAGGTCGACCTTGGGAAGCCGGCCGGCATCGAGTTGGTCGAGGGCGTTCCCGATGCCGATGGTGAAGTCCCATTTCGTTGTGGGCGCCTTTGCCTTCTGGATGAGCGCGTGGCCTGCGAAGTCGTAGATGACCGCGTCGGTGTAGGTACCGCCGGCGTCAATGCCCAGGCCAAGCCGCACGGGCCGCTCTTCGCGTGACGCCGGCTCGTCATCCTCGAAGACCAGCGTGCGGGCGCGCCCGACGTGCGAGCTCTCGCCCTCCCAGACGGGCACCGCTCTCAGGCCCTTGCTCACCGCGTCGTAGACCGTGACATGATGCGGCGGGACGAGCAGTATCTCGCCGGTCGACTTCCGTTCGTTCAAGAGCTTCGCCAGCAACTCGCCCGTGCCGGCCAGCTCTTCGTATTTCCAGCCGAACTCCTGGGCCATCGCTCGCGCGATGCCTGCATACTTGCGGCGTCGCCCGGCGGCCCCGGTATCGATGAACGCCGCCCGCTGGTAATTGCGCTGCCAGCTATTGAGGAAGTACCGGATGGCCTCCGCGTTGTCGCGGCCGTACTTTTCGACCAGCCGGTCGAACTCGGGGCGCTCCGGGCCGTCGCGTGCCGGTTCGTCGTCCGGCGTGGTCTGGGGCTGGGCCTCTTCCTCCACCCAGCCGGCGGAGATGTAGTAGGTGCCGGGGTACCGGGCGAACTGTTCCTTGTAGGCGGCGTCGGAGCCGAGGAACAACGCGATGCAGTCGTTCACGCGCGGAATGGCCAGCGGGATGTTGCGGGCGTGGATACCCACGGTGCCCAGGCCGCAGACGCCGTAGCCGACGGCGATGAGGTCGCCGCGATGTGCCGTTGAGGCCCGGTCGATCGCGTCCTGGAGCCGGCGTCGCAGCTCGTGTGGACGGCTATGCAGCCCGCCGGGCAGGAACTCCATCGACACGTCGATGCCGAGCCGCTTCGCCGTCGACCGAAGATCGGCCGCCAGCACGCCACAGGCGATCACGTGCACACGCTTTGGTCTTTCCACAGAGGCGGTTCCTCGCTCAAGTCGTCGTGATCCGCAGCGTCTGCCCCTGCCGAATGGTGACGGCTTCATCGAGCACGGCGGCGCCTGCCTCGGCGCGCGCGGCGCGGCGCCTGCCGGCCGCCGTCACCGTGATTCTAGAGCCTTTCCGGATCAGCGGCGTGACGATCCGCCCGACGGTAAGCTCGCCGTGATCCACGCGGATGGCGAGGGCGGCTTGTCTGCCCCTGACTTTCTGGCTGTACTGGCCCCAGCCGCTCGCCACGCTGAAGAACGTGCGGAAATCCTTCTCGAAGACGCTCGGCGCGAAGCCGATGGCCGCGTCCGGCGCGGAGTAATGGAACCCGCTCAGCGCGGTCAGCAGGGCGTAGCTGGACATCGAGCGCGCGTAGTGGTGGCCGCACTCGATCTCGTCCCACGGGTTACGCCGGCCGCCCCGGTAGCGGTCGCGCGCGCCCTTGACCACGGCGAGTCCTTCCTCGACGAGGCCTTCGTAGATCAGGTGGCTGGCGACCTGGTATTCGATGCCGGACCACACTTCGTCGGTGAACCAGAACGGGTTGCCCGGGCGCCCGCCGCGCGGCCAGGTGCCGATGAGCAGGCCGGCCTCGTCATTCAGGGCGTAGATCCGGAGCGTGCACACGTGGTCGCTCAGGCTGGCGCGCCAGTTGTACCGGAAGATCGACCGGAGCGTCTTGCGGACCTTGCGGCGGTCGTACAGGTGCCCGAGCCCGAGCATCATCGCGATCCACTGTCCGATGAGCTGGTCCGACAGACAGCCCTTTCCGAACTGCCAGCGCGGCCAACTCTTGAACCGGTCGTCCTTGCCGCGGTCGATGATGTCGCGGTAACGCTTGGGCCAGATGGCGGCCGCCCGCGGGTTGACGCGCTGCTCGTAGTATTCGCCGTTGAACAGGTTTCCGTCGGTCCACGCGGAACCTTTCCGGAACAGCTTTCGATAGGTGGCGGCGCTGTCTTCGTCGCCGACGGCCCGTGCCAACTCCTCCCCGGCACGCAGCGCACCGAGGTACAGGCTCCCCGTCATGGTATTGGGCCCCCAGAACTCCTGGTCGTACGTGTTGTGCTGAACACCTTCCATCACCCCGTCCCGGTCCGCGTCCCAATACTTCCAGGCGAACTCGAGGGCGCGCTTCGCCAGCGGCCAGACCCGCCGCAGCCACGCTTCGTCGTTGCCGATCAGCCACTCGCGATAGACCTGCATCACGAGGCCCATCTGGCCGTCGGCCGCCGGCACGAAGCCCGCCTTCGCCTTGGTGCCCAGCGGCAGCGGCATTCGGAACTGAATGAAGCCGTCCCTGCTCATCGAGTTCTCGAAATGGGCCTCGGACATCGAGCGCTGGAGACTCGGGAACAGGTACGGCAGCGCCTGGGCGTAGTTCCACACGTGCGTGCACGAGCCCTCGCAGGAGCCCGAGGCATCGCTGCAGCCCTCGAAGCCGTAGAACGTCCCGTCCTCGAGCCGCAGGCAGGTCGACGTGCGAAGGGTCGAGATCTGCGAACTCACCGCGTCGAGCACGTGGGCAGGCAGGGTCGAGGAAAAAAGTGTGTCGTGAAAACGTCGGGTCTCGCCGTACAGGCGGCCGAAGTTGCCGGCCACGTACTTCGCCACGTCCCACGCGTCGGCCCATTGGGTCGCGTAGTAATTGCGCCAGGCCGCACGGCGGCCGCAACCGTCTTCCTTCCAATGCTCGAAGACGGGGAAGTGCCAGGCAAGGAAGAAGGGAACGGTCACCTCCTCGCCGGGTTGGATTGTCACCTCGGCCGCGACCATGCCGGCCGAGCCGTCGGCGTCTAAGGGCGGGAACTTGAGCTTGCCCGAGATGGCGTCCCACAGCTTGGGGACTTGGAGGAAACGGGCCTGGGGCGCGCGGCGCCACACCTGTGCCTTGCCGGTCGTGGCCAGCGCCATCGAGCCGAACTTCGGCGAGTCTTCCGGATGCTTGTTCGTCGTGAGATAAAGACCGGCAAGTCCACGGGCACGTCGAGCCCTGTTCACCCGCCCCTCTTTGTCCGGGTGGCCAACGATGTTGCTCAGGCAGCCGAAGACGGTCGCCGTCATCTTCTTCTTGGTTCTGTTCCTCAGGCGGTAGAGGAACACGGCGGCCGGGATCCCCGAATCCTTGTCATTGAGCGGGATGAACGGGTTGAACGCTTCCAGCGCCACGCTGACCGGCATCGCCGGGTCGCGGAAGCGAAGTCTGGCAACAGGATACTCGCCTTGAAACGAGACTCGGCGGAAATGGGGCAGGCCGTCGGGGGTACCGTGCGAGGCCGAATGGCCGTCGCCGGTGTAGCTCCCGCCCGCCGGGCCCTGAAGGACCCTGGCAACCGGCGGTTTCTTCCCTTCTTGGACCCTTAGCGCGAAGAACGTCATCGGTGCCCTGAACCCTTTTGCGGGACGGTTCATGATCTCGAAATCGCGCAGTTGGCCCCAGCCGCCCAGACTGATCGTTCCGGTGCCGATTCCCCCGAGTGGAAATGCGACCTCGTCCAGGTCCCGGCCGGTGCAGGTCGGCTGCGGGCCACGTCTGAACAACTCGCTCCTCGTGTACGGCAGTCTGGCTCTTGCCACAACGGCCTCCTTTCCGGGCAAGTCAAGCATTCTTCGCACGGCTGCGGAGCTTATATCACCAGGGGATTGCGCGGTCAACCCTGGAACGGTTTGCGCAGGGCGGAGTGGCGCGCCGGGAACAAGAGGACCCTGCGGTCCGCGCACGAACGCCGGCACGACACTCCCCCTCTCAAAATCCTTGACTTCGGGCCGTAACGGCAATATAATCCGCCGTTTGCCCGGAAGCTCGCCGTGTCGAGCATCAGGGAAGGTGTCTTCTGGCTTTGCCCAGGCGGGGCGCAAGGATGGGTAACGGTATCGCCATAGCGCCGCTTAAAACACTGACCGGGACCGCCAATCCGAAGCTTGCCGAGGCGCTCTGCGCGCATCTCGGGGTCAAGCTCTCGAAGGCCCACATCGGCAGGTTTCCCGACGGGGAGTTGGAGGTCAAGGTCCACGACGACGTGCGCGGTTCGGACATCTTTATCATCCAGCCGACCTGCCACCCGCAGAACGAGACGCTGATGGAGTTGCTGCTCCTGATCGACAGTGTCAAACGAGCTTCGGCCGACCGCGTGACGGCGGTGCTGCCGTACTACGGCTACGCCCGCAAGGACCGCAAGGACGAGGGCCGGGTCCCCATTACGGCCAAGCTCGTCGCCAACATGATCGTCACCGCCGGCGCCAGCCGGGTCCTGACGATGGACCTGCACGCGCCGCAGATCCAGGGCTTCTTCGACATCCCGGTCGACCATCTCTACGCGCATCCGGTGCTGCTGAAGCACATCCGGGCGATGCATCTCGATAACTTCGTCTGTGCCAGCCCCGACATCGGCAGCATGAAGATGGCAGTCGGGTATTCCCACGCGCTCGGGACCAGTGTGGCCTCGTGTCACAAGCAGCGCGTGGACGGAGAGAGTGTCAAGATCACTGCCGTAGTGGGCGACGTGCGCGGCAAGAACGTCCTGATGTTCGACGACCTGATCGCGAGCGGGGGTTCGCTCGCCTGCGCCGCCACGTTCCTTAAGGACGCGGGCGCCGAAGATATCTACGTGTGCGCCACGCACCCGGTGATGTGCGGTAATGCATTTCAGATCCTGAATGAAGCGCCGATCAAGAAGATCATGGTGACCGATACGATTCCTCTGCCGGAGGCCGGCGTACCGGACAAGATCGAGGTGGTCTCCGTCGCCGGGTTCCTGGCCGAGGCGATCAAGAGGATCCATATGAACATGTCCGTCAGTCACCTGTTCCAGGACGGAGAACTCTAATGGAGCAGACAACGCTCAACGCCCAGCCCCGGGAGGAGATCGGATCGGCGGCGTCGCGCCGGGCTCGGCGGGCCGGAATGATCCCCGCGGTGGTATACGGTCACAAGGAAGGCCCGGTGTCCGTCCTGCTCCGCAAGGAAGACATCCAACGCGTGGTGGCCCGCCGGACCAAGATGGTGACGCTGGCGGTCGACGGCAAGAGCGATCAGGTGCTGGTCAAGGACGTGCAGTTCGACACCTTCGGCGAGAGCGTGCTGCACGTCGACTTCGAGCGCATTGCGATGGACGAACTGATCGACGTCGAATGCCCCGTCGAACTGGTTGGAACGGCCAAGGGCGCCGCGGCGGGCGGCGTGGTCGAGCACCCGGTCACCGACCTCCAGGTCAGTTGCCTGCCCGCCGACATCCCCGAGCTAATCAAGGTGGGCATCTCCCATCTGGCGATCGGCGACGCGATTCACGTACGCGACGTTCAGGCGCCGCCGGGCGTTACGATCCTGACCGACCCCGACGCAATCCTCGTGACCATCCGTCCGCCCGCCGTGGTGGAAGAAGAAGAGGCGCCGGCCGAGGTGGAGGAAGCAGCGCCGGGAGAACCCGAGGTCATCGGGCGCGCGAAGGGCGAGGAAGAGGAACCCGCGGAGGGCGCGAAGGAGTGATCAGTGGTCAGCGGTCAGTGATCAGTTATCAGTGGGCACTGCTGACTGATCACTGATAACTGATAACTGGTGACTGGTAACTGACACGACGGGAGCCCTGACTTGCTGGCGGTGTTTGGGCTTGGCAATCCCGGCAGGGAATACAAGGGCACGCGTCACAATGTCGGGTTCGAGGTGGTTGACCGGCTGGCAGAGGAGCTGGGCGTGAAGGTTTCGCGCCGGCGCTTCAAGGCGCGGATCGGCGAGGGCCAGACAGACGCCGGCAGATTGCTGCTGGTCAAGCCTCGGACGTATATGAACGATTCGGGGCGGTCTGTCCAGGCCGCGGTCGCTTGGAACAAGCTGGCCCTCGACCAGATACTGATTGTGTGCGACGACCTCGACCTGGAGTTCGCAAAGGTCCGGGCCCGGCGTAAAGGGTCGAGCGGCGGGCACAAGGGTCTGGAGTCCATCGCCCGCGCGTTAGGGACGGCTGAGTTCCCCAGGCTGCGTGTCGGAATCGGACGCCCGCCGGGTGACGCGATAGAGTACGTGCTGGACCGGTTCGCCGGCGCGGAGCGAAAGAAGATGACGGAGGCGGTCGGCATCGCGGCGCGGGCCGTTGCATGCTGGGCCAACGAAGGCATCGAGGCCTGTATGAACGAGTTTAACTGAGAGGACACATAGCTTTGCGAACATACGAAGGGCTGTTTCTTGTCGACGACAGGAAGGCATCAGACAACTTCCAGGCAATCGCAGACCACATCCAGGGGCTGCTGGAGCGGCATGGCGCCTCTGCCGACAAGCTTGAGAAATGGGACTCGCGCCGCCTTGCCTATGAGATCGAGGGCAAACGGCGCGGAACGTACATCCTGACCAAGTTCGATGCCGACCCGGCCAAGATATCCGAGCTGAAGAGAGACTGCCAGATCTCCAACGTCGTCATGCGGGCCATCATACTCCGCGAAGAGAATGTCGGCGACTCACTGGAAGCGGGCGACGACAGAAGACGCACTAGGAAGCCAAGGACCGAACAGAAACCCGGGGCCGAGGCCACCCAGCAGCCCAAGACCGAACAGGAAACGGCACCGGCGGAACCCGAACAGGCTGCAGTTGAACCGGAGCCGCCGCCCGAGGCGAAGCCGGAGCCCATCGGCCAAGTGGTGACCGAAGCCGCAGCGGAGACGTCCGGCGAGACCGAGACTCCCGCAGCAGCCGCCCCGGAAGAAGCGATTTCCGAGGAAGAACCGTCCGCTGAAGAAAAGCCGGCATAGTCCGAGGAAGACACGATGGCGAATCTGAACAAGGTCTTTCTGATGGGGAATGTCACCCGCGACCCCGAGTTGCGGTACATCCCGTCGGGGCAGGCGGTGCTCGACCTGGGTCTCGCCGTGAACCGCCGAGTCAAACAGGCCGACGACACGTGGGGCGACGAGGCCACGTTCATCGATGTGACCGTCTGGGGCAAGCAGGCGGAGAATTGCGCCGAGTACCTCAGCAAGGGCCGGCCCGTCTTTGTCGAAGGACACCTGCGGCTGGACCAGTGGCAGGACAAGAAGACCGGCGAGAACCGCAGGCGGCTCCGCGTGACCGCCCAGAGGGTCCAGTTCCTCGGTGGCCGGCCCAGGGGGGCTCAGGCCCCGGCCGACCGACCGGCGCCGCCGGAGACGCCGCCGCCCGCGGGCGACGCGGAACTGTCGGACGACGATATTCCCTTTTGACTGAACGGAGACACCTCGGAGCTTTCGGATGGCGAAAAAGCGTTACACCCGGCCCGGAGACCGGTCGCGTTGCCGCTTCTGCAAGGCGCGCATCAAACAGATCGACTACAAGGACGTCAACACCCTTCGCAAGCTGCTGACCGGCCAGGGCAAGATCTTTTCCAGGAAGCGGTCGGGCAACTGTGCCACGCACCAGCGCAGCGTCAAGTCCGCGGTGAAGCGCGCCAGGACCATGGGGCTGCTGCCTTACATCGGCGACTGAGGAGTTGGTTCCACGCCGCCCACGAGGCCTTCGTTGCCTCGGTGCAGACGTGTTGGAGGATTTGGATGAAAATTCTGCTCAGGGAGAGAATCGAAAAGCTGGGCGAACGCGGCGAGATCGTCGACGTCGCCGACGGATATGCGCGAAACTATCTGCTCCCACGAAGTCTCGCCGTGCCGGCTACGTCGGCGAACTACCGGCAGCTCGAGATGGAACGGGCCCGGATCGCCAAGCTGGCCGCCAAAGAACAGGCCGAGCTGGAAGCATCCCGGGACCGGCTCGCGGCCACGTCTTTCACTATCGTGGGGGCGGCCAGCCCGGAAGGCCACCTTTACGGTTCTGTGGGCGCCCAGGAGATCGTCAATGCGCTGAAACAGGACGGGTTCGACGTGGACCCCAAGAACGTGAGTCTCGAGCAGCCCTTGAAAGAGGTCGGCGTGTACGTCGTCGAGATTGAGCTCGCCCACGAGATAACCGCCAAGACGCGGGTGTGGATCGTAGCGGAATAGCCACCAGTCGGAAGCCGTCTGCGCCCAGAGAGCAGGACAAGTCATGGGTGAGGGAAGTTCGGCCGAGCGCGTCCCCCCGCACAGCGAGGAGGCGGAGGTCGCCGTTCTCGGCGCCATCATGTTGGAACCCAAGGCGATGAGCGGCGTCGCCCCCGTTCTGTCCGTCGAGTGCTTCTACCGCGCCGACCACCAGAAACTGTACTCCGCGTTTACCGGCCTGTACGCCAAGAATCAGCCCATCGACGTCGTATCCGTCAAGGACGAACTGCGCCGAATGGGAGAGGACGACATCGCCGCCAACGCCGATTTGTTCATGAACCTCGGCGGGGCGGTGCCGTCGGCCGCCAACGCCGAGCACTACGCCAACATCGTCCGCGAGAAGTTCCTGCTCCGCTCCCTCATCACCGCTTGCAACCAGTCCCTCGTCGAAGCCTACGACGAGCACCAGGAGGTGGAGCAGATCCTCGACAGTGCGGAACAGCGCGTGTTCAAGGTGGCCACGCGTTTCGAAGCGTCGCATCCGATGGAGGTCAAGGAGATCGTTCAGTCCGTCGTCGATACCATCATGAACCACCCCGACAGGTTGGTCGGCATACAGACCGGCTACACCGACTTCGACCGTCTCACCGGCGGCCTGCACCGGGGCGAGTTCATCGTGATCGGAGGCCGGCCGAGCAGCGGGAAGACCACGTTGGCGCTGAACCTCATCGAACACATCGGCGTGGGGCAGGGGCGCGGCGTCCTGATGTTCAGCCTCGAAATGGCGCGCGAGCAGATCGCCCAGAACCTGCTGTGCTGCCACGCGGAGATGGACTCGACCCCCCTCCGCACCGGCAAACTCGACAAGAGCCAGTGGGAGAAGATCAGAGAGGCGGCAAGCGACCTGTACGATTCGCCCATCTTCATCGACGATTCCGGCGCCCTCACGTGCGGCCACGTGCGGTCCAAGTGCCGCCGCGTCTTCACACAGCACCCGATTGAGCTCGTCATCATCGACTATCTCCAGTTGATGTCTGCCGACCGGTCGGGACGAGACCGCTCGCGGCTGCAGGAGATCACCGATATCTCGAGAGGACTGAAGAGCCTGGCGAAGGAACTCCGGGTGCCGGTGGTCGCGCTGTCGCAGCTCTCCCGCGCGGCTGTGGGCGATGCCAGCGCCCGCCCCAAGCTCTCGCACCTGAGGGAATCCGGCGCCATCGAGCAGGACGCCGACGTGGTCATGCTGCTGTACCGCGACACAAACCCCGAGTCACCGGGCGCCGACGTCACCGAGCTGATCGTCGCGAAGCAGCGCAGCGGCCCGACCGACACAATCCGGCTGACGTTCCTGAGGGAGCAGATGCGTTTCGCGCCCTGGTCGGCATATGCCGCCGCCCAGATCGACATGCCCGCGGGCGACTCGGCGCCGTACTGACGCACCGCGCCGCAGGGCGAACCGGAGGAGGACAGGGGGATGAGGCTTCGGCCGAAGAGGCGCATCCGGGTTTCCACCCTGGCGCTGGCGGCCCTCCTCGGGTCTGCACATTTCTGCATGGCTCCAGGGGCGGCCATCCGCGAGATCAAGTTCGTCTATCGAGACCCCACCACCGGCGCCGAAGCGCCCGTCGACTCCCCGTCGCCGCAGTGGTTTGCCCAGAAAACGAAGCTGGAAGTCGGCCAGCCGTATTCGGCCGACGCCGCCCGCGAGGGACTCCAGACGTTCATCACCGAGCACAACATGCTGTGCCGCGAGGTGCGGCCGGAGCCGCTCGTGGACGGCGTTCGCGTGGTGTTCGTTTTCGAGAAGGAGCCGACGGCCTGGACGGTCAGGGTGGTGCCTCGGAAAGGGACGCCCTCGATCCCCGCCTCGGAGCTGATGGAAGAGGCCGTGACGCTCCGCCGCGACGCATCCCTCAGCCGCGCCGCGATCAGTGCCGACAGCCGGCGCATCGCCGATCACTTGAGAGAGGGGGGATACCACTTCGCGACGGTGAACGCCTGGATCACCCCGGTCGCGGGCCGCGCCGGGTTCGCGGACGTGAAGTTCGAAGTGGACCGCGGCCCCAAGGTACAGCCGGCCAAGATCACCATCACCGGCAACCGGGCCTTTTCAGATCGCCAGCTCCAGAACCTCATGCGCACGACTGAAGACAGATGGTACACCTCCCGGCGCTTCGTGCAGAAGGCGTACGAGGCCGACGTCGAGAAGATCAAGAGCCACTACCTCCAATGGGGCTGGGAAGACGTGCAGGTGAAGCCCCGCCCCGTGCTGTTCGATCCCGAGTCCGTTAGAATCGGCGTCGACTACCGTCGGCGCCAAGGGCGAAACGTCATCACGCGCGTCCGCGTCAGCGGCGCCAGGACACTGAGTAGCGCATCCATCCGCCGGGGCCTGCTGCTGAGGCGCGGCGGCGACTTCAGCCGCGCCAAACTGGACAAAGACATCCAGTGGCTCAGCGCCCGCTACTATGCGGCTGGCCTGAGGACGACGCCCCAGCAGATCAACATCCGCGACTGGGACCTGGCCGGCGGCAAGCGGCGATTGTCGGCCGAGATCACCTTCGCCAGGGCGCAGGAAAGGGTCACCATCGAGATCGCCCTCAAGCCGGGGCCGAACGGCAAGCCGGCGGTCGACCGGATCGTCCACCGCACGACGGGGCCGTTTACCAACAAACAGATCGCCGACTTGAGCGCCCTGCGGCCGGGCGACCCCTTCACGCAAGATGCCGTGCTGGCGGACATCTCGGCCATTACCCGCCTGTACACCCGGCCGGGCCGCCGCCGGTACGCCCTCATCGATGCCAAAGACACTCCGACCGCTGCCGGCCGGCTGGTCCAAATGGAGTTCATGTCGCGGGGCCCGGCCGACGTGAGCGCCGCGGTGTATCTGCGGATCCACATCGAGGAGGGCGGCCGCTACCGGGTGGGGAGCGTCACGTTCGAGGGCGTCAAGCCCCTGTTCGAGGACCACATTCGCGACCGCCTTACGATGAAGACAGGGGCCCTCTTCACGCGGGCCGATCTGGCGGCCGATACCCAGCTCATCCGGATGGTCTACCAGGAGAAGGGCTACGCCGACGTCAAGGTCCGATTCGACGAGGCCCACATGGCGCGCCCGGATCAGAAGGTCTACAACCTGAAGTACATCGTCGAGCCGGGCCCGTTGTATTACATCGACATCATTCGGCCGACCGGCAACGACAAGACGAGGCCCGAGGTCATCAAGCGCGAAATGGCCATCAAGTCGGAAGACCGGTACGACATTCGGAAGATCGCACAGAGCGTGCGGCGCCTCCGCAGCCTCCGATACTTCAACAAGGTTGAGGTCCGAACCGTCGACAGCAAGAAAACCCGGCCCGGAAAACGGTACAAGGAACTTCAGGTTCACGTGGAGGAGGCAAACACACGCCAGTTGATGATCGGGGCCGGCGCCAGCTCGTCAAGCGGCTTCTTCGGCGACTTCCGGTTCCAGGACTCCAATTTCGACGCGACCGACAGGGCCAAGAGCTGGAACGACTTCGTGTCCGGCACGGCCTTCTCCGGCGGCGGCCAGTCGCTCGCCATCTTCCTGCAGCCCGGCTCCGAAGCCAGCCAGTTCGGCGTCCATTTCCGCGACCCGTGGCTTCGGCAACGGCCCGTCGAACTGGACGTCACGGCAGGGTACAGCGTGCGGAACTGGGAGGAATACTCGGTGAGCAAGCTGGGCGCCGGGATCACCATCGGCAAACGGTTCCGGCCGGACCTCACCGGGTTTGTGGGGTTCCGCGCACACCTGGCCGACGTGTTCGACGTGGACAAGGGCGTGGCTGATGAGATCGCGGATGACGAGGGGACCCACGTGGTGGTGGGCGTGTCCACCGGGATTCGGCACGACACGGTCGACGACCCCGCCTTCCCGACGCAGGGCAAGAGGTACACCGTGATGGCCGAGCTGATCAGCTGCCCGGCCCTGAAGCTCACCGCCGAGGGCCGCGGGTTCCACACCGTACGCGAATCGGAAGACAAGACCCGGCACGTCATCTCGGTGTGGGGAAATGTCGGGGTGATCCTCGGCACCAACGTGCCCGTCTTCGAGCGGTTCTTCGCCGGCGGGCTGGGCTCGGTCCGCGGCTTTGCCACCCACGGCATCAGCCCCCGGTCGGGCGGCGACGCGATCGGCGGCAACTTCAAGCTCGAGGGCGGGGCCGAGTATCACTTCCCCATCGTCAAGGACCAGGTCCGCGGCGTGGCCTTTCTGGATGCAGGCTCCGTCGCCGCAGAGACTTTTGGCTTTGCGCGCGCGCTCGCAGACCTCCGCATCTCCGCCGGCGTCGGCGCACACATTGTCATCCCGCAGTTGGGCAAGATTCCGGTGGCGGTTTACGTCGGATTCCCATTGAAGAAAGAGAGCGGCGATGATAAGGAAGCGTTCAGCTTCAGTGTGGGCATTCTCCTGCCGTAGCCCGCGGGGCGTGGTGCTGACCGCAACAGCGATCCTCCTGCTGTGGCACCCATTGGCCAAGGCCGCGGAGCCCAAGGCACGCATCGGGGTGGTCGACACCGGGAAGGTGCTGGAAAAGCTCCTGAGCTGGCAGGACACACAGACGCGGCTGGAGGCCGAGGAGAAGAAGGCTGAGAAGCTGGTGGATGAGCAGAAGAAGGAACTGGAGCGCGTCCGCGCCGAGCTGGAATACTTCAAGCCCGGCTCGAGAGACCACGAGAAGCGGAAGGCCGAGGTCGTCGCGCGAGGGCAGAAACTGGCCCGCCTGAGCGAGCGGCTGCGGCGGGCGCTGGATGAACGAACTCGCGCCGCCCTCGAAGCAGCCCACGCGGAAATACGGAAAGCCGTCCAGGGGTACGCCATCGCGAACAAGTTCGACGTGGTGGTGGACGCGCGCGCCGTGTTCTACGTCGCCGGCGGGGCCGGCATCAGCTTGAAGGTTGCGCGCGAGATGAACAAACGGTATAACGATTGGAAAGCGAAGAACAAGTCTGAAGCCCCTGAGAACAAGTGATGGCTGGGCTGAACGAGGGACAGGCGGACGGAGCGAGGGCGGCGTGCCTCACCGCAGGCGAGCTGGCGGACGCGGTCGGCGGCCGGGTCGAGGGCGACGCCTCGGTCATAATCACCGGCATCTCCAGCCTGATGGGAGCGGGGCCGGGCGAAGTAAGTTTCGTGTCCGAAAGGAGATACGCCCGAGCCGCCGCCGAGAGCCAGGCGACCTGTCTGATCCTGCCCGAGCAGATGGAGATCCCCTCCGGCTGCAAGGCCGCGGCGGTCATCCGCGTACCCCTGCCCTCGGCCGAAGGAGCCGACAGCCTCCAGACGGCCCTCGGGCACGCGACCAACCTGTTTGCGCTGCCGGAGCCGCCCAGGTATCAGGGCGTTCATCCCGCCGCCGTCGTTGGCCGGGACGTGGTGCTCGGCGAGGACGTGTCGGTCGGGGCGCATGCGGTCATCGAGGACCGGGCCCGGGTCGGCAGCCACACGACGGTTGGGCCCCAGGTGTTTCTGGGCTACGAGACCGTGATCGGCGAGAACTGCCGTCTCTCGCCGGGAGTGAAGGTCGGCCACCGGTGTCAGGTCGGCAGCCGCGTCGTCGTTCACGGCGGTGTCGTCATTGGCGGGGACGGGTTTGGGTTCATCCTCAGAGACGGGCAACACAAGAAGGTTCAGCAGATCGGCAACGTGGTCATTAAGGACGATGTGGAGATCGGCAGCAACACGACCATCGACCGGGCGCGGTTTGGGTCGACGCTGATCGGCCGGGGCACCAAGATAGACGATCTGGTGATGATCGCCCACAACTGCCAGATCGGCGAGCACTGTATTATCACGGGGCAGTGCGGGCTCGCGGGCAGTGCGGTGCTGGGAGATTACGTGGTGCTGGGTGCCAAGGCGGGCCTGGCAGGTCACGTCAAGATGGGCGACAGGTCCGTCGCCGCCGGCCGCTCGGGCGTGTCCAAGGACGTTCCCGCCGAGGCGGCCGTCATGGGCATGCCGGCGGAGCCTGCCCGCCTGGCGCGCCGCAGGGCGGCGGCGCTGCGAAAACTGCCCGACCTGATCCGGACGGTCAGGCGGATGTGCGGGAAACTCGACGAGCTCTGCGAGGCAGCGGGTATTGAAACGGTTACAGAGGACAATTGAGAAGGTCGTGGAGGTCACCGGCGTCGGAGTCCACTCCGGCAAAGAGGCCAAGGTGTGGCTGAAACCGGCCCCGGCGGGCAGCGGCATCTGCTTCGTCCGGGCCGACCTTCCCGGCAAGCCCGAAATCCCCGCCACCCCCGAGTACGCCACCAGCCGGCTGCGGAGAACCGCTCTTCGGAGGCCGGACCCCGCCGCCCCGGGCGGAGGCGAGGTCGAGGTCCAGTTGGTCGAACACGTTCTTGCCGCCCTTTACGGAATGCGCGTGGACAATGTCGTGGTCGAGATCCGGGGAGTCGAAATGCCCGTCGGTGACGGCAGCGCCAGCATCTACATCGACGCGCTGGAAGACGCACGGATCATCGACCAGGACCGGCAGCGGCGTGAAGTCACCCTCACCGAGCCGATATCCGTCTCCGCCAAGGACGCCAGCATCATCGCTCTGCCCTCGGAAGATGGCCTGAGAATCTCGTTCACGCTCGACTACCGCCCCACCCTCCCGCCGCAGCACTCGTCGTGGCCGATCGACCCCGCCGTGTTCCGCGAGGAGTTGGGGCCGGCCCGCTCGTTCTTCTTCGAGGAAGAGATCGAGGAGTTCCGGTCGCGGAACCTGGGCAAGGGAGCCACCTACCTCAACACGTTGATCATCGGCCGGGACGGCAACGTGGTCGAGAACACGTTGCGGTTCGAGGACGAGCCGTGCCGCCACAAGATACTGGACATCATCGGCGACCTGTGCCTCACGGGCGTCGACATCAACGCTCACATCATCGGGATGAAGTCCGGCCACGCTCTGAACGCGCGGTTGGCCGAACGGATCCGGCGGATCGTCCTGGAACGCGCCGCGCCGCAAAAGGCGCCGGTGCTCGACGTGCGCGCCATCCGAAAGGTCCTGCCGCACCGGTACCCGTTCCTTCTCGTCGACCGGCTGATCGAGCTCGCCGACGACCGGCGGGCGGTGGGCATCAAGAACGTGACCATCAACGAGGAGTTCTTCCAGGGCCACTGGCCCGAACAGCCTATCATGCCCGGCGTCCTTCAACTCGAAGCGATGGCGCAGGTCGGGGGCCTGATGTTCTCGAAGCGGTGCCTCAAAACAAACAAGCTTGCCATCCTGCTGTCGATGGACAACGTGAAATTCCGCCGGACGGTGGCGCCCGGCGATCAGTTGACAATCGAGCTCGATGCCTACCGGGTCCGGCCGCGCAATGCCCAGGTACACGGCCGGGTCATGGTGGGCGGGGATGTCGCATGCGAAGCCGACATCACATACATGTTGGTGGCCAAGCCGTCCGAGGCCGGCGAGAGTTCTTCATAGGCGGGAAAAGAACGTGCCCGACGTGCATCCCACCGCGCTCGTGCATCCCAAGGCGCAGCTTGCCGATGACTGCAAGATCGGCCCGTACTGTGTCATCGAGGAGAACGTCACCATCGGCGAAGGAACCGAGGTCGGTCACGGCTGCCACTTCGTCGGAAAGGTCAAGATCGGCAAGCACAACAGCATCTATCCCTATTGCTGCATCGGCACGCCGCCCCAGGACGTCTCGTATGGGGGCGAGGTCCTTGACGTCGAGATCGGGGATAACAACATCCTTCGCGAGTTCTGTACCATCAATATGGGCACCGCCAAGGACCGCAAGCTGACCTCCATCGGAAGCGACAATTACCTGATGTCATACGTCCACGTCGGCCACGATTGCGACGTGGGCAGCCACATCGTGCTCATCAACAACGTCGGCCTCTCGGGGCACACCAAAGTCGAGAACCACGCCATTGTCAGCGGCCTCACCGGCGTGCATCACTACGTCACCATCGGCCAGTACGCGTTCATCGGCGGCATGTCGCGGATCATCCACGACGCCCCGCCCTACATGGTGGTCGAGGGCAACCCGTCGCGAGTTCACCGGGTCAACGTGATCGGTTTGCAGCGCCATGATTTCTCTTCCGAGGGCATCGACGCGCTCAAGCGGGCCCACCGGATCCTCTACCGGTCCAAGCTCACCCGGGCGGAAGCCTTCAAGATTCTCGAAGACCGCGAGGGCGGCCCGGGGCCCGAAGTGGAATATCTGATCCAATTCCTCAAGAACCAAATGGCCGGCAGACAGGGCAGGCACCGGGAGCTTCGCAGGGCGGGAGCCAAGTACTGACCGGCCGGCCCCGCCTCGGGCCGGCCGTCTCTCGCCGCACGAAGACGGTAACGCCTCCGGAAGCCGATCAATCCATCCTTGCCTGGATAACCCACGCCGCGTAGAATAAGGGCGAACCGTCAACGGATGGACAAAGAAGCAATGGAATCAGGCAGACTCCTGATGGCCGGCAACGAGGCGATCGGCGAGGCGGCCATCCGGGCCGGCTGCGACGCCTACTTCGGCTATCCCATCACGCCCCAGAACGAACTGACCGCGTACATGTCGCGCCGGATGCTCGAAGAGGGGCGCGTCTTCATCCAGTCCGAGAGCGAGCTGGCCGCGATCAACATGGTCCTCGGCGCCGCCGTTTCCGGCAAGCGGGCGATGACCTCGTCCTCCAGCCCGGGCATCAGCTTGAAGCAGGAGGGCATCTCGTACATGGCCGGGATGGAGCTGCCCGGGGTGATCGTGAACATCGTCCGCGGCGGCCCCGGCCTGGGCAACATCGCGCCTGCCCAAAGCGACTACTGGCAGGCGACCCGCGGCGGCGGGCACGGTGACTACCGCACCATCTGCCTCGGCCCCAGCACCCTGCAGGAATGCGTCGATCTGGTTTACCTTGCGTTCGACCTGGCGGACAAGTACCGGAATCCGGCGCTGGTCCTTGCCGACGGGCGCCTCGGCCAGATGATGGAGCCGGTGACCTTCGACCACCTGCCCGAGCCGAACCCGCCCGAAAAGCCCTGGGCGCTCACCGGCGCCGAAGGGCGCGAGCAGCAGAGCATCAAGTCGCTGTTCCTCAACGAGGACGTGCTGGAAGCGCTCAACGTCAAGCTCGGCAAGAAGTACGACGAGATCGAGAAGAACGAGAAACGGCACGAGGAGGTCCGGATGGACGACGCGGAGATCTGCATCGTCGCCTACGGCACGTCGGCCCGCGTCGCCAAGGAGTCCCTCAAGCGGGCGCGAGACGAGGGCCTCAAGGTCGGCATGATCCGGCCGATCTCGCTCTGGCCGTATCCGTATGAGCCCATCCGCGCCGCGGCCGACCGGGTCGAGTTCTTTCTCGTGCCGGAAATGAGCCTGGGCCAGATGATCGAAGACGTTCGGCTCGCCGTCGAAGGCAAGAAGCCCGTTTACCACACCGGAAGGGTCGGCGGAAACGTCTCGTCCGCCAAGGAGATACTCGATGCACTCCACGACTGCTGCGAAAAAAACTAAACGCCCCCGCGGCTACCGCCGGCCGGAGACGCTGGTCGATGTTCCCACCCATTACTGCGCCGGGTGCGGGCACGGGATCGTGCACCGCCTGATCGCGGAGGTGATCGACGAACTCGGCATTCGGGAGAAGACCGTCGCCGTGGCGCCGGTGGGATGTGCCGTGCTCGCCTACGATTACTGGCGCATCGATGTGACGGAGGCGCCGCACGGCCGGACCCCCGCCGTCGCCACCGGCATCAAGCGGGTCCAGCCCGACAAGGTGGTGTTCACTTACCAGGGCGACGGGGACCTGGCGGCCATCGGCACGGCGGAGATCGTTCACGCCGCCAACCGCGGCGAGAACATCTGCGTGTTTTTCATCAACAACACCGTCTATGGCATGACCGGCGGCCAGATGGCGCCCACCACGATTCTCGACCAGAAGACACAGACCACGCCGGGCGGCCGCGTGCAGAGCGTCCACGGCAACCCCATCCGCGTATGCGAATTGCTCGCCACCCTGGACGGCTCGGCCTACCTCGAACGTGTGGCGCTCAGCTCGCCCGGCAACGTTCGCAAAGCGAAGAGGGCGATCCGAAAGGCCTTCGATGTCCAACTGGCCGGGCTCGGGTTCTCACTGGTCGAGTTCCTCTCGCCCTGCCCGACCTACTGGCGAATGCAGCCCGTCGACGCCCTCAGACACGTGGACCAGGTACTGGCAAAAACGTTCCCCCTTGGCGTGTTCAAAGACAACACCGCCTCGGAGGCATGAAATGGACGGAGACGAGATGCCCCTCAAAGGCAGAGAGTCGAATGTGCTGGTGGTGGACGACGAGCGCGAGCCGCGCCAGGCGCTCGCGCTGCTGCTCACCAGCGCCGGCTTCGACGTGCGGCAGGCAGCCGACGCGGACGAAGCGATGGAGCGCCTGGCCGACGGAGACGTCGGCATCGCGCTCGTGGACGGCGACATGCCCAACACCAACGGGTTCGTGCTGTGCACCCGGATACGCAGCACCCACGGCGCCGGCGTTTACGTCATACTCCGGACGACGAAGGACCAGCTTGCCTCCCACGACCTGACGGTCGACGAGGGAGCGGACGACTTCCTGATCGAGCCGCTCTCGGACACCGAGATACTCGCCCGCGTCGAGACCGGCCGCAAGATGAAACAGCTCCAGGAAAGGCTCGAAGCGACCAACCGCTCGCTCGCGGTTCTCGAGGTGACCGATCCCCTGACCGACGCATACAACAAGAGACGGACCACTTCGGAGATCGAGCGAGAAATGGACCGCTCGCGCCGCTACGGCCGGCCCGTGTCGCTCTTGATGCTGGATATCGACAGTTTCAGGATGTTGAACGACAAGCTGGGCCGTGCAGCGGGCGACCGGGTTCTCCGGGAGATCGCGAGAATACTGCGGCTGTCCACGCGCGCCACCGACACCGTCGGAAGGTACGGCGGGGAGGAGTTCGCGGTGCTGCTGCCGGAGACGGGCAAAGAGCAGGCCCTGGGCGCCGCCGAGAAGATGAGGACGGTGGTCGAGCAGACCGCCATCGCCGTGGGCGACCGATCCGTCCACGTAACCGTCAGCGGCGGGATCGCCACCTTCGAGAACAACAACTACGATTCGATGAATGACTTCGTCGAAGCGGCAAAGGACGCCGTGTCGAAGGCCAAAGACGCCGGCCGAAACCGCTGCCAGGCAGGCTGAGGCGGTCCGCCCCGTGCCGGCTGCGCGGCGGGCGGCGACTATCGGGATGCCGACATGCTGGAACGAGCGATCATCGCCGGGTTCGGCGGACAAGGCCTGATGTTCATGGGCAAGCTCACCATCAAGACCATGATGGATGAGGGATTCCACGTCACCTACTTCCCGTCCTACGGCGCCGAGGTGCGCGGCGGCACCGCGAAGTGCCAGATCATCGTGTCGTCCGAAGAGATCGCCTCGCCCATCGTCGAGGTGGCCGACACGCTGGTCATCATGAATCAGCCCTCCTACGAACGGTTCAAGCTGCAACTGGCGCCGGACGGGGTGATGCTGGCGAACACGTCGCTCGTTCAGGTCTCCGACCCGCCGCCTGCCAAGCTGATAGTGGAAGTCCCGGCGACGCAGATGGCGTTGGACCTGGGCGACGTCCGCTGCGCCAACATGATCATGATGGGCGTCTACAACATCGTACGCGACTTCGTCCCCTTCGAGGTGCTGATCGGGCAGATGAAGGCGGCGTTCGGGGAGAGGAAGTCCGCCGTTTGGGAGATCAACACGAAGGCCATCGAAGCCGGCCGCCAGTTCGCCCGGGAGCACATCCCCGCGTAAAAAACTATCTCAAAACCGTGGCACGGCCATCTTGGCCGTGTCGGAAACACGGAACACGGGCAGGATGCCCGTGCCACGTCAAGAGCTGCCCGAACAAGCGCTTCGACAGCCCGGACTGGAAATATCCACTCACTCTCACGGGCGAGACGCCCGTGCCACGAACAGAAACGACCTTTTGAGATAGTCTCCAAGCATCGAGACCCCTCACCGCCGTCGGCGCCGGACGACGGCACGCGCACACAACGCCGCAAGCCACAGACCGCCCGGCTCGGGGATCAGCGGCGATGCCCCGCTGACCGGCAGCGAATAGTCCTGCGTGAGGGGATCGCCCGTGTGCCCGATGTGGATCGTGTACGCTCCGGCGGCCGGCAGCCCGATGAAGATCTGCTCCACGTTGTCGGCGGCGATGCCTTCCGTCGCGTCGAGGCGGTGGGCCGCTTTCATCACGGCCTTTACCGAGTCCTTTAACTCGTGGAGAAGGTGATCCGTCACGTTGCGGACCTTTCTGACGTGGCATCTGCCCGGTCTGTTGATTCTCGTAACCATCGGCGGCTAGGATTTGCCCATGCAGCAGTTCTTGTACTTCTTGCCGCTGCCACAGGGGCACGGGTCGTTGCGGCTGGGCTGCTTGTCGGTGCGGACCGGCTGGCGGCCGCCCTCTGATCTCTGCGACCCCGCGATGGCCTGCTCCTGCTGCTGCTCATACGCGCTGACCGAATCGTGGACGAGGCTCACCCCCGCATGCTCTTCCTGTACCTCGGTGCCCAGATCGACCTCGACCTTGAGCAGCATGTCGCTGACCTCCTCCTGGATCGCCTCGATCATTTCCTCGAACGCCTCATACCCTTCTTTCTTGTAGGCAATCTTCGGGTCGACCTGCGCGTAGCCGCGCATCGAAATCCCTTCGCCGAGATGGTCCATCACCGCCAGATGGTCCTTCCACCGCGTGTCGATCGCCTGCAGAATGAGCACCCGGGCGACCCAGTTCAGCCGGCGGCGCCCGATCTCGCCCTTTCGCTTCTCCAGCGCCTCGAATGCCCGTCGTTCGATCAGTTCGCGCGCCGCCGCCACCTCCAGCTTGCTCAGTTCGAGCGGGCCCATCCCGAGACCGAACTTGCGGTTCACCTTATCGGTCAGACTGGCGAAGTTCCGGCCCTCCGCGGCGAGATCCGAATCCAGGAACGTGTTCACCGCGTGACGCACCGCATCGACTGCAACGGCGCCCGGCGGGCGCTCGCCGTACCCGGCCCTCGCCGCCTCGACAAACACGCCGAGCATGTCGGCGTGAACGTCCTCCATCAGCTTGTGAACGTCAAGCTCGCCCCCCAGGCCGGATTTCTTCAGCCACGTATCCAGCTCGCCCACCTTCCACGTGTCGGGGAACGTCTCCGGCGGAAGGAAACAGTCCAGCGAGGCGTTGACCACGTCCGCGGCGATGCGATCCGGCTTCTGTCTGGCGAGCGCTTTCTGGGCGCGCTCGCAGACGAAGTTCGCCACCGCCCGCTCGTCGATGTCCCTCATCTCCTGCATCTGCGCGGCCGGCGCGCTGACACGGAGCTTCGAGTTGATCCAGCGCGCGAGCGGTTCGAGGGTGATCGCCTCGGACGCCGCGTTCGTTGCGAAGTAGGCCTGGAGCGCGGCGACGATCAGGCGGTCGATGATTTCGGGCTGCTCGTAGCCCCCGTCCTGGATTTCTTTCTGGACTTCGGCCACCAGCGGCTGCTTGACCTCGTTGCGCCGAGCATCGACCTTCCGCGGCAGCGCCGTCTCAAGCTTGACGGACGAAGACGCAAAGCTGAACCTGCCTCGCGCCCACGCCACCAGATGGGCATAAGATTGGTCCTCCGCAAACGACTCCCCCGAAATGAAATGCTCGACCGAGGACTCCACACACCGCTTCGCGAACTCGCGCGCCTCGTCGTCGGGCAGGTCCTGCACCTGACCACCCAGCAGAATCGCCAGCTCTTCGCGGGACAAGGCCAGCCATTCGTCGCAGGACAACGCCAGGCCGAGCCCTTCCGCCCAGGTCCTCAGGGGCGCGTAGTTGCGCTCCTCCGGCGCCATCTTGCTGGCGATGTACTCGCCGACGGCCTTGTCGATGACGCTTTGGAACGTTCGAGACACGATGTCGTCGAGCCCACGGCACGAGATACTGGGGGCATCTGAGGCTGCGATGGCCTCGGCGACCGTCTTGCGGAGCCGTTCGTCATCCAGCTTGCTGAGCCCGAAGGAGTTGAGGCTGGCCTGGAAATCCTCGTACAGACGGCGACAGAGCCCGGTGAAGTCCCGGCCTTCGACCCCCAGGGTCTCCTTGACCGCAGCTACTACCGTGGGGAAATGCCAGTACAGGGCGACCCCCTCCGGCTGATCGAGTTGTCTGGCCTTGAGGGCGGCGGACGCTGCCGCGACGCGCGAGTTGGTCTCCGCCGCAAGCTCCTCGATCTCGTTGGCCCCGACCTTGACGCCGAACCGGTAATCCGCCCATGTGCTCAACCGCTGCGGAGACGGCCGGCCGAGGAATACCGCCGACCTGATGTACAGGTTGACCGAGGCGTCCACGAGCGCCGCGATCACGTGACCGGCGGCGGCGGCGCCAAAGCCATCGGTCAGCCGTTCCGCCACCAGGGGCTCGATCTTCTCCGGGCGGAGGAGCAACGGGGTCCACTCTATACCGCCGATCTTGCAGGGAAGTTCCCCCATCCATTTCTGGTACGCCTTGTAGTCCCACTTTTCGGCGGGCAGCAGAGGCAGGTCCGCGCTCAGCCCGCGGCGGACCCAGTCGCGCACGATCACG
>CAZDHT010000008.1:0-46685 GCA_964505325.1 uncultured Planctomycetota bacterium
GTGTTTGGCGGAAACCGGGACAGCCAGCGAGTGGCAGTCCCTGGTTTCCGCCGCTCGCGGCGCCGACACACCGGCGAAAAACGGTGACTGGCACCAGCGGAGCGACCTGTCCCCCGAAGCCGGCACGGCGAAGGCGGGAGCGGAGACGTGCCCGTCACCGCTTTTCGCGTTCAGAATATCTACTCGGCACGACAGACCAGCTCGCCGAGCCTTGAAACGGGCCGGCAGCGAAACTATAATGTCGCGACGTGAGCGGTCAGCAACTATATCCCGGACAGCCGCGGCGGCCGGGCCGGACCGAAGAGAGCCTGAGCCCGGACGATATCGCGCGTCTTCTGGACGACGGTGTCGCCAGAACGGTCGCGTACGTCCACGCCAACTCGCCTTTCTATCGCGAGGTTCTCGACAATGAGGGACTCTCGCCAGGTGACATCGCCTCGACCGAAGACCTGAAACGTGTTCCCCCCACCACGAAGCACGACATATCGAGGCACGGCCGGCGGATGTGGTGCGTGCCGCCGGAGAAGATCGTCGACATCGTGACCACCAGCGGGACGACCGGGACACCGACGCTGTACCCCATGACCGAAGCCGACGTTCATCGCCTGGGCTACAACGAGTACCTGTCGTTCCGTTGCGCCGGCCTGACCCCTTCGGACGTGGTGTTGCTGGCGGTGACGATGGACAAATGCTTTATGGCCGGGCTGGCGTATTTCGAGGGATTGCGGCAGATCGGGGCGGCGGCGGTGCGGGTCGGCTCCGGCTCCCCGGTGATGCTCTTGAACCTCGCCGAGCGGCTCGGGGCGACCGCCATCGTCTCGGTGCCGTCGTTCCTGAAGCGAATTGCCAGCTACGCCGCGGAGGCCGGATTCGACCTGGCCGGTTCCACGGTGGAGAAGGCCATTTGCATCGGCGAGCCGGTGCGGGGAGACGATTTCGAGTTGACCCCCCTCTGCCAGCAGCTTACCGAAGCGTGGGGGGCGACGCTGTACTCCACCTACGGCGTGACGGAGGTCGCCACGTCGTTGTGCGAGTGCGATGCGGGCCAGGGGGGGCATCTCCATCCCGAATTGCTCCACATCGAAATCCTTGACGAGCAGGGCTCGCCGGTCCCCGACGGTCAGGTCGGCGAGGTCGCGGCGACAACGATCGGGGTGGAGGCGCTGCCGCTGTTGCGTTTCCGGACGGGCGACCTGGCGTTCATGCTGCGCGACCGGTGCCCATGCGGCCGCTGGACGCCGCGCCTCGGTCCCATCGCGGGCCGAAAGAACCAGATGATGAAAATCAAGGGGACGACTGTGTTCCCCGCCGCTGTGGTGAAGGCGCTCGACTCCGTGGAGGGAATCATCAGCTACGTGATGGTCGCCACGTCGCCGGCGCCGCTCGAAGATGAATTGGAGATCGTCGTCGCCGTGGAGGGCAGCGAGGCTGGAGTTTGCCAACGCATTCGCGACGCGCTGCGGGGCTCGCTGAAGGTCACGCCATCCGTCCGCGCGGCCCCCGTCGGAGACGTCCTGCGCCTGCAAGACGCTGAGAACTCGCGGAAGAAACGGGTGTTCGTGGATCGCCGACAGAGCCAGACCGAGTGATGACGACCAAAGAAGCCAAGCCGCAGTGCAACGTCGCCGTCATTCTGCCGACCTACAATAACCAGCCTACCGTTGCGGGAGTCATCTCCGAGGTCCTGGCCGTGACCGGTCATGTCATTATCGTCGACGACGGCTCCACCGATGGGACCGCAGATGTTCTGAGCGGATTATCTGAGATTACCGTCGTGACCCACGAGCGCAATCTCGGGAAAGGGGCGGCGCTGGCAGCCGGTTTTGCGCGCGCCGCCGAGATGGGTTTTACGCACGCGATCACGATGGACACTGACGGCCAGCACCTCGCGTCAGATATCCCCCGGTTCATCGCTGCGATCGAGGCCAACCCGGACGCGCTGGTGGTCGGGGTCCGCGACCTCTCCGGCAGCGCGGCCCGGCGCAAGAGCCGCATTCTGCGGGCAAACTCGAACTTCTGGGTATGGGTGCACACGAAGAAGTGGATCCGCGACACGCAGAGCGGCTTCCGCGCCTATCCCCTGGCGCCGATTCTGGAGCTCCGCCTGAAGACCAAGCGGTACGACTTCGAGGTCGAGGCGCTGGTCAAGGCCATGTGGTCGGGGCTGCAAGTGGTGGAATTGCCGATCGACGTCCGCTATGACACGGAGAGTCATTCCCACTTCCGGCCGTTTCAGGATTTCGCCCTCGTAACGCACCTCAACGGGTGTCTGTTCGCCCAGCGCCTGATTATGCCGGCTTCGCTGCGGCGGGTGTATTACCGCAAGGACTTTTACCGCAAGCCGAAGCGCCAGGTCATCCAGGAATTGATCCAGGGCGCCGTCTTGCAGGAGAGCGGTTCTCCACTGGCCTTTGCCGCGTGCATCGGGATCGGCGTCTGCTTTGGCGTTTTGCCGATCTGGGGCTTCCAGATGGCCGCCGCCATCATCGTGGCACACAAGCTGCGGCTGAGCAAGCCGTTGGTGGTCGTCGCGTCGAACATCTCCATTCCGCTCATGATCCCGTTTGTTCTGTACGCCAGCCTGATCGCCGGCCGGCTTGTTTTGACCGGCCACGCCGACTGGTCGCTGTGGCACAGCGGCGTAACGCTCATCACGGTGTGGGACTATGCCATTGAATACATGGTCGGCGCCGTGATCCTGGCCGTCGTCGCCGGCCTGGCGGCCGCCGTCATCTCCTATCTCTTCGCGCGGGCCGTACTGGCACTGCGGCGGAGGTACCGCTCGTGCAACCAGGCACCCACCGCTGGCGGGTCATCGGAGCCGTCGCGACCGTCTTCGTCCTGAGCGCGGTGTTGACACCGCGCCTCCGGATGGACGAAGACGTCACGGCCATGCTTCCCGACACCGACCCGGTCGTCAACAACTACCGGCTGATCGCCACTAGCTTCCACGCGGTGGACGATCTCTACATCGATGTCGGCGTTGTTTCCGACAAGCCCGACGCAGAGGCGCACGCCCTTGCGGTGGCGGACAGGCTGCACGAACATCTGCAGCAGTTGGGCCTCTTCAAGGAAATCTGCTACCGCACTCCACCGGAGCATATGCTGAAGGCGCTCGAGACGCTGACCACACACCGGGCGCGACTTCTGTCGGATCACGATCTGTCGGCGGTCGCCGAGCGGCTGACGCCGAGGGCGATTGGCCGCCGCCTTGCGGCGGCAAAACGCGCGCTGATCGAGCCTTCGGGTCCGTTTGTCCGTGACCAGATCCGGCGCGATCCGCTGGGGATTGACGAGCCTGTGCTGGCCGGCTTGGAGGGCTTGGCCCGCGAGGGCGGGGGCACGGCTCAGATCGTCGACGGGCGCATCCAGAGCAAAGACGGAAAGCACATCCTGATGATCGCCACGCCGCGGTTCCGGGCGATGGACACCAAGCGGGGTGAGGGGGTGGTGGCGGCGGTCGAGGCGGCGCGGGCCGAGGCGCTCCGGGCCGCGCCAGGCGGCGACGTGCGCATCAGCTTTGTGGGGGGCCACCGGTCGGCGTTTGAGAACGCCAGCACGATCAAGGGTGACGTGAAACGAACGATGCTGGCCACGTCGATCGCGATCCTGGTCCTGGGCATCCTGTTCTTTCGCCGACCCCTTTTCGTCGCACTGGTCTTTCTTCCCGCCGCGTTCGGCATGGCCTGTTCCGTGACCGTTTTCGGGCTGTTGGACCCGCTGATCTCCGCCGTAGTGATCGGCTGCGGCGCGGTGCTCATCGGCATTGCCGTCGATTACGGCGTACACGTTCTATACCGGCTCGACAACCCGGAAGGCGAGCTCCTCGAACCGAAGGCATGCGTGCGTTCGATGCTGCTGCCGCTCGTGATGGGCTCGTGTACAACCATCGGCGGGCTGCTCTGTCTCGTGTTTTCCTCGCTGCCGGGCCAGCGGCAGACCGGGCTGTTTGCGGCGGTCGGGATCCTCGGGGCGGTTGGGTTCGCGATCCTCGCCCTTCCGCACTTCCTCCCCCGGGGGCCGCAGAGGCGCCGGAAGCGCGTGATTCCGCTGGCCTCGTATTGCCGCGCCCTTCTGGCGTGGCGGGCGCGCCACCGCAAGCTCGCCGTCGTCGCGCTGCTTGCCGCGCTGGCGGTGGGCGTCGTCGGCCTGCCCTCCTTGCGGTTCGAGGGGGACGTGGAGTCGCTCAACTACAACACGCCCGGCAACCGAAGCGACATCGAGCTCATCCAGCAGGTCTGGCGCGATTCTGCTCCCACCGTCGTCGGGGCTCGCGGCCCCGAACTCCAAGACGCCCTTGAAGCCAACGACCGCCTGTTCCCCACGCTGGGGGCGCTGAAGCAGGAGGGTAAGATCGCGAGCTTGTCCTCTCTTGCGCCGATCCTGCCGTCCGCGAAAACACAGGGACAGAACCACCGGCGCTGGAAGGCATTCTGGTCGGACGAGCGTCGTGCCGCGGTGAAAGCGGAAATGAAGAAGGCCGGCGACGCGCTTGGCTTCTCGGCAGCGGCGTTCCAGCCCTTCCACGAAAGCCTTGAAGGCTCTGAGAAGCCCCTCAAGCGCGCCGATTTCGAGGGCACCGCTCTGGACAGGCTGATCGGGAGCCGGATCGTGCGGAAGGACGGTGAGGTCTTTGTGTTCACCATGCTCTCGATTCCCGGAGAGTTGACGTCGCAAGAGGTCCTCGCGCGCATCCGGTCGGTGCTGCCCGGCGCCGTCATCTGGAACGGCAAAGAGTTCGGCAGGCACATGACACGGCTCGTCCGCGCCCAACTGGACAAGCTGATCATCATCGCCGCCATCGTGATGGCGTTCTGTCTTTACCTTTTTCTTGGGCGGGTGGAGCTGGTCATTACGGCGCTGCTGCCGATCTGTTTCAGCATGCTGCTGACGCTCGGCCTGCTTGGTCTGTTCGGCGTTCCCGTCAATCTGATCGGCAGTCTTTTCGTGGTGTTCGCTTTTGGCGTGGGGCTCGACTACAGCATTTTCCTGCTGAGCACCGCCCTGGCCCGCCACCGGGGCCGCGAGAGCCACGAGGCCACCACGTATGGCTCGGTGCTGATCTGTGCGATGACCACGATGTGCGGCTTCGTCGCGATGATCTTTGCCCGCCATCCGGCGCTGTTCTCGATCGGCGTGACCGGCACCATCGGCATGGCGTCGAGCCTGTTTTGCAGCGTTCTGATGGTGCCGATGATGGCCGACTGGTTGCTGCCGGGCGAACGCCGAGAGGGGACCCCGTCTCTGAAGACGATTGGCGGCGCGCTGTGGGCGTTTGTCTATCTGGTCGGCCCGGTCCTCTTCTACGTCTGCGTCCTCCGGTTCGTGATCATGCTGCGCTACCGTCGGGACCCCGCCGCGCGGGCGCGATTCGCCCGCCGGTTTGCCCACCTCGGCGCCGCCGGCCTGCTGCGTTTCTTCCCTTACCGGGACAGTCGGCGTATCTACGTCGGCGCCGATCCGGAGGCGTTTCGGCCCCCCGGCGTCATCGTCAGTAACCATCTGGCGCCGTTCGACATCATGGTCGTGCTCGCGCTGCCTACGGAGATGGCCATGGTGGTGAAGTCCTGGGTGTGGAAGGCCCCGCTCATGGGCCGGCTGGTCCGTGACGCAGGCTTCGTGCTGGCGGAGCCCGGCGACTCCGAGGCGGTCCTGGTCCGCGGCGCCCGGCTCCTCGAGCAGGGGGTGCCCGTGATGGTCTTCCCGGAATCAACCCGCTCGCCGGACGGACGTATGCGCCGCTTCCACATGGGTGCCTTCGAGCTGGCCGCGCGCACGGGGAGCGACATTATTCCGGTGGTGCTGAGCAACACCCAGTCCTGCACGCCACGCAAGGCGTTCTGGGTCGGCGACCACCAGTGCGTCATCCGCGTCCTGCCGCGCGTGACGCCCCAAGCCTTTGACTACCGTCAGGGGGCCAGGGCGCTCGCCAGGCACGTCAAGGAAAAGATGGTGGCGTTCCAGCACGCGGATTGGCGCCTCGCCCAGGACGGGGAATCGTTCTGGCACAACATCCGCTCCCTCTACAACTACCGCGGGGTGTACGCCGAGAGGTACATCCGATGGAAGCTTCGGCTGGATCCGATCTTCCGGCACGTCGACGAACTCATTCCGGAAGAGGGCGCAGTGCTTGATCTCGGCTGTGGCTACGGCCTGATGTCGAACATCCTGGCGCGGAAGTCTCTGCGCCGGCAAGTCCTGGGCGTCGACTTCGACGAGCGCAAGATCGCAGTGGCACGCTGCACGGCGGCCGGGGCACTGGACCTGAAGTTCGAACTCCGGGATCTGTTCGAATGGGATTTCCCTCCCGCGGACGCCGTTGTGCTGGTAGATGTTCTCCACTACTGGCAGCGCGACGGTCAACGCCGCATCATCTCGAAGGCGGCCGCCTGCCTGGGCCGCGGGGGGACCGTGCTCTTCCGGGATGTGTGCCGGACGGATACCTGGCGCCATCGGATCACCGCGTGGTCCGAGCGCTTCTCCACTGCCAGCAGCCACAACCGGCCCGGGCAGGGGCTCCATTTCGCGGACCGTGACTTCTACGTGCAAGCGTTCGCGGAAGAGGGGCTCGAACTCGACGCGGAGCCGCCGGACCTCGCCCCCGGCTCTGACGTGGTCATGGTGTTCCGGAAGGGGACGTGATGCGATATGACACTGTGGTGGTGGGCTCGGGCGTGGCCGGGATGACGGCCGCAGCGATTCTGGCGAAGGAGGGTCACAAGGTCCTCGTCCTTGAACAGCACGCTAGGCCCGGCGGGCTGATGCAGATGTTCCGCCGCGGCTCCTGTCTGTTTCCGACCGGCGTTCGGACCGTGGGCGCGCTGGGGCCGGGCCAGATTCTGTGGCGGTACTTCAAGTACATCGGGGTGCTCGACCACCTCCGCCTGGTCGCCCTGGATAAAGAGGGGTCTATCGAGTATGCGTTCCCAGGGATGAGCTTCCTGGTGCCCTGGGGCCAGGACGAGTTTCGTGCTCGGCTTATTGACCAGTTCCCTGCCGAGCAAGCGGCGGTGACCCGGTTCTTCGCCGACATGCGGCGCGTCGTCGCCAAGTTCCCGCTGTACAATCTCCGGGTCGGCATCGAGAATCCCCCGATCGAGTTCCAGGAGCAGTCTCTCGGGCGGTACCTGGACGGCCTGACGCGCTGCCGGGAGCTTAAGGCCATCCTCACCGGCATCAATCCGTTTTACGGCATGAGCCCGTCAGAGTGCCCGGTGTACACCCACTTCCTCGTACAGGACTCATTCCTGAGCAGCGCCTGGCGGTTTGATGAGTCTGAGGTCTCGCTGGTGGAGGGGATGATGAGGGCCGTGCGGGCGGTCGGCGGTGAAGTGCGGTGCGGGGCGCGCGTCGCGGCCATCGAGAGCGCGGGCGGCCGCGTGAGCGCCGTGCAGTTGGCGGATGGCGAACAGATCGAAGCGGCCATCGTGGTTTTCACGGGCCATCCCAAGCAGCTTCCGACCCTTTGCCAGAGCGGGGTTCTTCGGCCGGCGTTCAGACAGCGCCTGCTCGACCAGCCGGAGACCCCCGGCGTGTTCGGCGCCGCCATCGCCTGGGAGCATTCCGATTGTTTACTTTCGCGGCGGGACTCGCTAGTATACCAAGGCTGGAACACAGACGGGCAGTACGAGCAGCGCGCTCTGCTGAAAGGTGAAACGCCACACTTGGTGATGTGCAGCGCTTGCCCGAACAGGGCATACCCCGAAGGGGCGCGCCGGACATACTCGGTGGTAGGTCTGTCCATTACGTCCGATGACGAGTGGAGGCCGTGGCGCGGGAGCCGGACGGGCTCGCGGACGAAAGACTACGAATCGCACAAGCACGCCCTTGCCCAGCGGGTGCTGTCCGTAATCCAACAGAAATGGCCGGAGGCAGCCGACAAGATGCACATCGTAGACAGCTTCTCTCCGCTGACGTTTCGGGATTACACCATGTCGCCGGTCGGCAGCGCATTTGGCATCAAGAAGTCGGTGACGACCCGCCTGGCTGGCAGGATCGCGGCAGCCACCCGGCTGAAGGGCCTGTTTCTTGCCGGTCAGAGCGTGATCCTGTCCGGTGTCGTGGGGACGGTGATCAGCAGTGTCAAAGCCTGCGCGGAGATCCTGGGGCGGCGGCACCTCCTCGAGCGAATTGCGAGGGAGACCGGATGAGTCCAGCGACGAGTCCAGGCTCCGGCAAGCCCGGTCGAGCCGGCGGGCGGCGGGTGGTAATCACGGGAGCGGGGATCGTGTCCCCCATCGGCAACGACATGGACTCCGTCAAGGCGGCGCTCCTGGAGGGGAAAACCGGCGTCAAGCTCGTGCCGGAGTGGAGGAGCGTGTTGGGTCTGCGGAGCCACGTGGCGGGCGTGGTAGAAGGCATCGATCCCAAACGGATCCCGCGCCGCTATCGCCGCACGATGGGCCGGATGGCCGTCCTGGGCACGTTTGCCGCGCAGGACGCCGCAGCGGACGCCGGTCTCGACGAACACACGTTGACCTCCGAACGAACCGGAATCATGCTGGCCTCGACCACGGGATCGCCGGCCCACTACGAAACGTTCTTCGGCAACTACGTCAGCACCGGCGGGATCCTCGGGCAGGAAGGCACACTGTTCATGCGAGTGATGAGCCACACCGTGGCGGCGAACGTGGCGGCCGTGCTGGGGGTGCGCGGCCGGGTCTTGGCCCCGTGCGCCGCCTGCGCGTCTTCCACTCAGGCCATCGGAATCGGCTTCGAAACCATCAAGGAGGGACACCAAGACGTGGTGCTCTGCGGCGGCGCGGAAGAACTTCACCCCGTTACCGCGGGCATATTCGACGTCGTGCATGCCGCCTCCAGGAACTACAACGACACTCCCGAGCGCACGCCGCGCCCCTTCGACCGGGATCGTGACGGACTGGTGGTGGGCGAGGGCGCCGCGGTGGTTGTGCTCGAGGAATACAACCGCGCCCGTCAACGAGGCGCACGGATTCGTGCCGAACTGCTCGGTTGGGCCACCGGCTGTGACTCGCGGCACATGACCCAACCCAGCAAGGAAGGGATGCTTCTCTGCATGCAGCAAGCGGCCCGTTCGGCCGGCATTTCCGCCACGGAACTGGACTACATCTGCGGCCACGCCACCGGGACCCCCCTCGGCGTTGTGGCGTAGGCCGTGGCCACGCGCGCCTTCGCCGGCGACGCCGTGCCGATCAGTTCTCTCAAGGGCTACATGGGGCACACGTTGGCGGCCTGCGGCTCGGTGGAGGTCATCTGCTGCCTGTTGATGTTGCAGGACGGGTTTCTGGCGCCCACGCGCAACCTGGATAACGTCGCCGAAGGTTGCGATGGTATCGCCCACGTGCGGGAAGTAACCGGGTCGTCACTCCGGGCAGTCATGAGCAGCAACTTCGCCTTCGGCGGCGTAAATGCTTCGTTGGTTCTCGGGAAGATGTAACGTGACGGAAGGGCGGGCACAAGAGCCGCCGAAGCGCCGATCTAAGTGGCGGCGCCGCGCGAAGATATCCGCGGTCGTCCTGGTGGTACTGTGCCTTCTTGGGTACCTCGCCTCTTGCTCTATAAACTGGATATGCTACGCCCGGCCGCCGGAGTTCAACGGCTCGCCCAAGGTGCTGAGCCAGCAGGTACAGGAGTCTGACGGCGTCCGTCGCATCGGTCGGGCTTGGCTCTCGAAGAAGGACGGCATCCTGCGGATGTATCTGGCGGGCGATCCCTTCACCCTCGGCTACAGCAACGCGGTGCTCACGCAGGAATACATCGAGGAGCAGGAAGCCTCGCTGATCCGGCTGGTCAAGCATTACGTTCCTTCCGCCCTCGGCCGCTGGCTCCTGAAGAAGTTCGTTCTGGTGCGCAACCGCGACCTTCCCTCGTATGTCGAACGGCGCTACCAGCTCGAGATCTACGGGCTGTCGCGCGGTTACCGAGACCCCTTCCCTGAGATCGGGCCGCTGTATCACCGGCTGCTCAACTATCACGCCGCCCACGACATCTCTCACGCCGTGATGGACAACCCGCTCGTGGGCTGCACCTCCTTTGCGGCATGGGGCGAGGCCACCGAAGGGGGCCATCTGCTGATCGGCCGGAACTTCGATTTTGACGCGGGCCGCTGCTTCGACGAGAACAAGATCGTGATGCGGGTCGAGCCCGACGAAGGGCGAGGCTACATCTCGGTCGGGTGGCCGGGCCTGATCGGCGTCGTCACCGGCATCAACGACGCGAAGATCGCGGTTTCCCTCAACGCGGCTCAGTCGGCCGACAACCGCCGGATCGGGACACCGGTCAGCATCGTCATACGCAACGTGGTGCAGCATGCCTCGACCCTCGAGGAGGCGATTACCATCATCCGGCGGAGCCAGGTTTTCGTCACGGACGGCTATCTCGTGGCGGACGGCAAGACCGGCGAGGCGGTCATTGTTGAGAAGACCCCGCTGCGCGCCGAAGTGCGCCGGTCAACTGGAAACGTTCTCATCTCCGCCAATCATTTCCTGACCGACGCCCTGAAAGACGACGAGGCCAACGTCCGCTACATGGCCGACGGCACGTCGGTCGCCCGATACGAACGCATGGCAGAGCTTCTTGCCGCGCGCAAGTCACCCCTGAACCCGCACGACGTGTCCGTCATCCTCCGCGACCGCGTCGTCCATGGTACGACCACGCCCTCCCTCGGGCATCTGGCGGCGATCAATTCGCTCACCGCGACCCACTCGGTCATCATCGACGCCACAGCCGGGCTCATCTGGGTCTCCGTCTACCCGCACCAGCTCGGCGGGTACGTGCCGTTCGGGCTGAAGGACTTCGAAGCCCCCGCCGGCGCCAGGCAGATCGGACCGGATCCGCTCCTTTCTGACGGCTCTTACCGGCGCTGCCAGGACGTCCGCGAGCGGGTGGCGAAGGCGGCCACATTGCTCGACGATAGGGACCGAGACGCGGCCACCCGGCTCCTCCACGAGGCGAGCCGGCTGAATCCGGGCCTCTATCTTCCCTACCTGATGCTTGGTGAGGTCGCGTTCCGCGAGGCCAGGTGGACGGAAGCCAAGAGCCTCCTGACGAAAGCTCTCTCGCTGCATCCGGCGTACCGCTCGGAGCGGGAATCCGTCCGGAAGATGCTCGGCCAGATCAAGGAGCAACTGGCGGGGGACGGCGGATGAAGGTGACACTCGTCAGCCCGCCCTATACGTTCTGGAAGCCCGGTACCGAGTTCCTGGCGCCGCTGCTGGGACATTACCCGCCGATGGGGTTACTCTCGCTGGCCGCGTACGTGCGCGAGCACCTGGACGGGATTACGTTTACGGTTATCGACGCAGCCGCCCAGGCGCTTTCGCGCCAAGAAGCCGCTCGCGAGGTGGTCAAGAGCGCGCCCGACGTGGTTGGCATCACGATGACCACGTCGATGGTGCCGGACGCCGAGGCGATCGCGCGGGCGATCAAGACCGCACTGCCCCGCGTCCCCGTTGTTGTGGGCGGGCCGCACGTCTCCGGGGTGGGGGCGGCCATGCTGTCGGGGTCGGACGCGTTCGATCTGGCCGTGGTTGGCGAGGGGGAGCTGACGTTCAGACAGGTTCTGGAGGCCCTTCGCGCCGGACGGCCCGCCAGCGGCATAGCCGGGACGCTCTACCGGGACAATGGTCAAGTGGAGCAGGCGCCGCCGCGGGAACCGGTCGCCGACCTGGATTCGCTGCCGACGCCGGCATTCGACCTGCTGCCGGACTTCCCACGCGCTTACCGGCCCAATATCTTCTTCTCGCCGGGGGGCCCGACCGCCAGTCTGGTCACCTCGCGCGGCTGTCCGTTCCAGTGCGCGTTCTGCGATCAAAGCACCTTTGGTCACAGCTTCCGGGCGGCCTCCGCCGAGTCTGTCTTCGCCACCGTCAGGAACCTGCGAGAGCGATACGGCGTCCGCTACCTGGTCTTCTATGACGACATGTTCACGCTGGATCGTGGCCGGGTCATGGAGCTTTGCCGACTGATGACCGGGCTGAAGCCGCGCCTCGCGTGGAGTTGTGACGCCAACGTCATGACGGTCGACCGCGAGATGTTGTGGGAGATGAAGCGCGCCGGCTGCTGGAGCATCTCCTTCGGCTTGGAGAGCGGCTCGCCGCGCATTCTTCGGTCGCTGCGGAAGGAAATCGACCTCGGTCGCGCGCGCCAGGTCGTTCAAGAGACCCACGCGGCCGGCATTCGGGCCAAGGGCCTGTTCATCCTGGGAACGCCCGAGGAGTCCGTGGAGACGATCGATCAGACCCGGGCCTTCATTCGGGCGCTGCCGCTGTCTTCGCTGAACCTCAGCAAGTTCACCCCGTACCCGGGCTCGGAGCTGCACGATCGACTATGCAAGGAGCACGACTTCGCAGCCGACGGGTGTGCCGCCGATTACGGGCGGCTGAACGGGATGAACTTCATCGCTCCGTCCAAGTACCTGTCGATCGAAGAATTGGAGCGGGAGTACGAGGTGACGCTGAGGCGGTTCTACAAGACCCCCCGCACGTACATTAACCACCTGTGCAGGCTGTTCGGGCGCTGGCAGAACATCCGGCGCCTGGCGGGGGTCAGTGTGGATGTGATCAAGGCAAGACTCCGGCGGAAGCGAAACGCCCACTCAGGAGACGTGTCATGAGCCAGGCTGAACGGGAACTGGCGCTGGTGACGGGGGCCAGTCGCGGGATCGGTCGGGCGATCGCTCTGGCTCTGGCCGCCCCCTCCACAGAGGCGGGCGGACGACACGTGATCATCAATTACCACTCGCGCGAGGACGCGGCCCGCGAGACCCTCCGTCAGGTCGAGGCGAAGGGCGGCTCGGGTGAGCTGCTGCCGTTCGACGTAGCCGACGCCGCCGCCGCCGCGCAGGCCGTGGCCGGCATCATCGAACGCCACGGGCGCATCGACATCCTGGTCAACAACGCCGGCATCCGCAACGACATGCTGATGGTGTGGATGGAGCCCAAAGATTGGAGCAGCGTGCTCGACACGAACCTGACCGGGTTCTACAACGTCACCCGCCCCGTGGTGAAGGAGATGCTGCTGCGGCGCTCCGGCCGAATCGTCAACATCGCCAGCACGGCGGGGCAATCCGGCGTGGCCGGGCAGGTCAACTACTCGGCCGCCAAGGCCGGCTTGATCGGCGCGACCCAGGCGCTGGCGCGGGAGACCGCCAAGCGCGGGGTGACCGTGAACGCGGTGGCGCCAGGCTACATCGAGACCGACATGCTGGAGGGGCTGCCCAAGGATGAGTTGGCCAAGACCGTGCCGCTCGGTCGGCTGGGGAGGCCGGAAGAAGTAGCAGCGGTGGTCGCATTCCTCTGCTCCCCCCAGGCCGCCTACGTCACGGGACAGGTCATCGGGGTGAACGGTGGCGCGTTTTAGTCGGGTGGCCTCCGAGGGTCGTCCAGGAAGAGGACAGCAATGAACGCCCGTAATGCAGCGAAGTGCACGTGCCTGGCGCTCGGCGTCGCCATCCTGTGCGGCTGCGCCGTCGTACCCTACGTGCCCGGACGCGACATCGAAGCGCCGGACACGCTGAAGCTGGCGCCGGGCGAGCCGCAGATCGAGCGCGGGAAGCCACACGAGTTCCTTGACGGCCTGGGCCACTACGTGCTTTCCCTGCCCGGTAAGATCATCCTGTGGGACTGGCGCGTTGACAACCACAACATCTCTCCAGAGACCGAGCAGAAGCTCAGGCAATACCTGGCCGAGAACCAACTGCGGAACGTCAAGGTGCGCCTGAATCAGTACGCGCCCGGCGCCGAGTGGCGACGCCTCTTCCGGAACAGGGCCATTCATCCCGCGTGGCGCTACACGCTCGGCGTCCTCAGCGTGGCCAGCTACACCGCCTTGCCGGGCCGGGCGTTTGGCGGGGACAACTACAATCCGTACACGAACACGATTAACCTGTACTCCGACCACAAGGGCGTCGCTCTGCACGAGGCCGGGCACGCCAAGGACTTCGCGCGGCGTGAGTGGAAGGGCCTGTACGCGTTTCTGTACGTCCTGCCGCTGGTCGCCCTGCACCACGAAGCTGTCGCCACCGGCGACGCGATCGGATACGACCGGGAGTACGGATTCGCGAGCGATGAGAAGGCAGACTACAAGGTCCTTTATCCCGCTTACTGCACCTACATCGCGGGCGAGGGCCTGCGATGGGCCCCGGTCCCCGTCTGGGTGCGGTACGGTGTGATGGCCGTCGCCGCGGTTCCCGGGCACATCGTGGGACGGATCAAAGCCAGCTTGGTTGGCGAGCGCCGCCAGTCACCTTCGCCCAGCCCGGCGGCAACCGGCAAGTGACCCGCGGCGAGGGTATTGCCACCCGCGACGTGATTGGATATGATAGGCACGAGCACAGGCCCACTCGCGCGGCAATTGGCCGTTTGGAGCGATGAGCAGACGCCTTATGAGCGGGGCAGATGACCGGAAATCCGACGTCAGGCGGGCCGCCATTACGGGGTTAGGCGCCATCACCTGCATCGGCAACACGCTGGACGAGATCGCCAGCTCCCTCCGTGCCGGCCGCTCGGGCATCGTGGTGGACGAGGATCGGCGGCGGATGGGATTCCGCTCGGCGCTCACCGGCCGCATCACCGGCTTCAATCCCTCGGAGATTTCGCCCAAGAAGCTGCGAACGATGTGCGAGCCGGCCCAGTACGCTTACTCCGCCGCAAGAGGCGCCCTTGCCGACGCCGGCCTGACGGCCGATGACCTGCACGGCGAGCGATGCGGCGTCATCTTCGGAAACGACAGCACGGTCAAGCCTGCGGTTGAGTCGGTGGATATCACGCGCAACCAGGGCGAGACGCACTTCATCGGCGGCGGGCACATCTTCCGCTCGATGAACTCCACCGTCACGATGAACCTCGGCGGCATCCTCGGCGTTCGCGGGGCGAACTGGACCGTCAGTGCCGCCTGTGCCAGCGGCGCCCACGCGGTCGGCCAGGCGATGATGCTGATCCGCAGCGGCCTGCAGGACGTCGTCATCACCGGCGGCGCCCAAGAGACCAACTGGGAATCGATGACGGGATTCGACGCCTTGGGCGTCTTCTCGACGCGCGAATCTGAGCCCGAACGCGCCTCGAGGCCGTTCGACGCGGAGCGCGACGGCCTCGTCCCCAGCGGCGGCGCAGCGTGCCTGATTCTCGAGGAGCTGGGTCGCGCCCGGGCGCGCGGCGCCCGAATCTACGGGATCGTCAGGGGCTACGGCTTTGCGTCCGACGGGGCCCGGCACCTCGCACAGCCTACCGGCGACGGCGCCCTCCGGGCGATGAAAATGGCCCTGGCGGACGCTGCCATGAATCGCGACGAGATGGACTATATCAACGCTCATGCGACCTCCACTCCGGTGGGCGACCACGTCGAGGCGCAGGCCATTGCCGAGCTGTTCGGTGAGGACGTGCCGGTGTCCTCGACGAAATCGATGACGGGCCACGAGTGCTGGATGGCGGGCGCGAGCGAAGTGCTGTATACCGCGCTGATGGCGCGGGACGGGTTTCTGGCCCCCAATGTGAACTTCAGCCGGCTCGACGACGAATGCCCGCGCATCCGCGTCATCACCGAGGCGATCCCCTGTCGCATGCGCGCCGCCCTTTCGAACTCGTTCGGCTTCGGCGGCACAAACGCCGCGCTGGTCTTGGACTTCGAGCCGGCCACACGGCACGAGGCCGGAGACGCAGCGCCACCGAGGAGAAAGTCGGAGTGACTACAGAGGAACTCATCCAGCAGGTCAACGAGATCTTGATCGAGGGGTTCGAGGTCGAGCCCGATCTTCTAAGGCCGGAGGCCAGCCTCGTCGACGACCTTGGCTTGGACAGCCTCGATGGGGTTGACATTGTCGTAGCCATGGAGAAGGCGTTTGGCTGTCGCATCGAGGAAGCGGAGGCCCGGGCGATGCGCACCCTCAAGGACATCTACGATTCCGTGGAGAGGCTCGTGGCGGACCTTGGCGAGAGGGGCAAGTCATAATGCCGGCTGCCGACACGAAGACCGACTCGTTCGCTCGCCCGGCCCGAGGATGGACGGGGCGGGTGCGCGGCGGCGTCCTCGGCAACTGGATTTTCATTGCGCTCGTTCGCTCGTGCGGACTGCGCGCGGCCTATCTGCTGCTGGCGTTCGTATCGCCGTACTACCTCCTTTTCGCGCCGGCAGCCCGGCGGGCCTCGGTGGAGTATCGCCAACGCCTCGGCTACGGACGCCGGTCCTGGCTCGCTCGCCTGTGGGGCACGTACCGCCATTTCTTCTCGTTCGGCCAGATGCTCCTCGACCGCGTCGCCATCCTGAGCGGGCGGGCGGATGCGTTCCGCTTCGAGCTCGACGGCGAAGAGCACATCCGCGAGGCGCTGGACGAGGGGAACGGAGCGGTGGTCGTCAGCGTCCACTGCGGCAATTGGGAAGCCGCCGCGCAGCTTCTGCGGCGCTTCGACGTTCCCGTCAACGTGGTCGCGTATCAGGGCGAGACGGCCCCCATTCGGCGCTTGTTCGAAAAGGCCGACAAAGCTCGGGATTTCTCGCTGATCGAGGTCGGCCGGTCGCCCGACGCCTCGATCGCGATCATGGCCGCGCTCCGCCGCGGCGAGGTGGTGGCCATGCATGCGGACCGCGTGACGGGCGACGACGGGGTCTTGGTGCCGTTTCTCGGAGCGCCGGCGCGATTCCCCACCGGCCCGTTCAGTGTCGCCGCGGTCAGTGGCGCGCCGCTGATTCACGCCTTCGCCATGCGCGAGGGGACTTACCGCTACCACTTCTATGCCTATCCCCACGAGCACCTCGACTTCGCGAGCCGGAAACAGCGCGCCGGAATCCTGCGCGCGTCGGTACGCCGGTTCGTCAAGCGCCTGGAAGAGAAGCTCCGGCAGTATCCGCTCCAATGGAATAACTTCTACCCGTTCTGGCAGGCAGGGCACAACGCCGGGGAGGGGTCTTTGGCATGAGCCGGACCGAGAAGAGACCGGTGGCGCGTGCCATGGCGGGCCTGGAGTTCTCCCCCGGCGAGATTGACCGCGCCCGCCGCGAGCGAGGGTTGCTCTCCATCGAGCTGGAAATGACCCATGCCTGCAACCTGCGCTGCGCGTACTGCTATGCCTGGGGCGGCGAGCAGTTGGCAGGTGAGATGTCGTTCGATGAGATCAAGGGAGCTGTCGCCCAGGCGATGGAGCTCGGGGCGCGCAAGATTGTCATACTGGGCGGCGGCGAGCCCTGCATGTACTCCCAGTTCCACGGCCTGATCGAGCACCTGGACGGCCTCGGCGTCGACATAGAGGTCTTCACCAACGGCACATTGATCGATGCGGAACTGGCCCGCTTCCTGTACGAGCATCGCGTGTCGGTCGTGGTGAAGCGGAACTCTGGGGACCCGGCCGTGCAAGACGCCCTCGCCGGGGTTCCCGGCACGTTTGAGCGCATACAGCAGGGCATCGATTGCCTGTTCGCCGCCGGGTACCCGGACGCCGAACACGGCCTGGGCGTGCAGACGGTCATCTGCCGCCACAACCTGCCCGAGATGCCGGAATTGTGGCGCTGGGCGCGCTCGCGCAGTATCCTGCCCTATTTCGAGTGCATGACGATCCAGGGACGGGCGATCGAGGACCAGGAGCTTCGCGTCTCGCCGGACGAGATTGGGGAGGTCTTCCGCGAGTTATCCCGGATCGACCGCGAGGAGTTCGGCATCGAATGGACGCCGCACCCGCCGCTCGCCGGCTCGCGTTGTGCGCGCCACCTCTACAGCATTCTAGTGCGGGCCAACGGGGATCTGTATCCTTGCGTGGGGGTCGAGATTGCCGTGGGCAACATCCGCCGCGACCGCCTGGCAGATGTCATTCGCAACCACCCGGTAATCGACGACCTGAGGCACGTGTATCAGAGGATCAAGGGGCGGTGCCGGCACTGCCGCCTGAACGGTTGGTGTTACGGCTGTCGCGGAAATGCCTTCCAGCTCACGGGTGACTATCTCGCCGCAGATCCGTGCTGCTGGATCGGGGACGGTTTGGCGGACCAAGCGGACGCGTAGTAGTGAGCAAGCTGACTGTCCTCATCATCTCTTCCAACAGCGAAACGTTCCCCATGCCGGTTTATCCCCTGGCGCTGCCGCGGTTGGCGGGGACGATCGAGCGGGCGGGCCACGCCGCGCGGCAGTACGACGTCCTCGTGCACGGTGTGGAATCCCTCCCACGTGTGCTGCAGGAAACCCGCCCGGACCTGGTGGCTCTTTCCGTTCGGAACGTGGACAACATCGATGTCGAGGCCCCGCGCACCTACATCGATGACAACCGCGGACTGATAACGACGGTCCGTAAGCACTCGAGGGCGCCGGTCGTCCTCGGCGGCAGCGGGTTCTCGCTCTTCCCGCGGCAGATCATGCACCTCCTCGAGCCCGACTTCGGCGTCGTCGGGCCCGGGGAAGACGCCTTCTGTGCCCTGCTGGACGCCCTGAGCAACGGTCGGACCGTGGAAGAGATTCCCAATCTGATCACCCGGGATGCCCTGCAAGGAACTCGGCCGGGCCAAGAGCTCTCCCCCGGGGTCGCATCGGACGGAACCATTGGCGAGGGAAAGCACGACCCCGAAATGGTCCGGTATTACTGGCGCGAGGGAGGCATGATCGGTCTGCAGACCAAGCGCGGCTGCCCGCGCCGGTGTTCGTACTGCACCTATCCGCTGATAGAGGGGCGTACCCTGCATTACGCGGAGCCGCAGGCGTCGGCGGACGAAATGGAGCGCCTGTTCCGCGACTACGGTGTTCGCTACTTCTTTGTGGTCGACTCCGTGTTCAATCTAAACGCCGAACACGAACTGGCCTTTGCCGAAGAGCTATGCCGGCGCGGACTGCCCGTCAACTGGGGAGCCTTCTTTGCTCCCACGGGCGCCGACGGCGCTTACTGGCACACGCTCAAGCGAAGCGGCCTGACGCACGTCGAGCTCGGGACGGACTCGTTGTCCGACACAATGCTCGCCTCCTACCAGAAGGGCTTCACCGTGGACGAGGCGATGCGCACAACGGCGACGTGCGCGGACGTTGGGCTCTTCTGCGCGCATTACATCATCTTCGGCGGGCCGGGCGAGACCCCGGATACGATCCGCGAGACGGTCGCCAACGCCGAGCGCCTGCCCCGCTGCGTCCTGTTTCCGTTCGCGGGCGTCCGCGTGTATCCGCGGACCTCCGTCTATGCCGACGCGGTGCGGCAGGGACGAATCACCGAAGAAGACGATTGTCTCACGCCTACCTTCTACTTCGCGGAGGGTCTCGACGCACGACGCGCCTGGGGGATCTTGAACGAGGGGACCCGCCACAACCATGAGTGGGTCATGCCTTCGCGGTATCCGACATTGGAACGGATGATGCAGCATCTCCGGCGGCAGGGGACCAAGGGACCCCTATGGGAATTCCTGCTCAGGTAAGACGCGCCAACAAGGCTCTGATGCTCGTCCCGTTGCTGGTGTTTGCGGTCGTGGGCGTGGTCGTCAGTGTACTGCGCGGTTCCTGGGCCTATTTCGCTCTTTTCGGCATGTGCGGGGTTCTGGGCGCGGCCGGCATCCAGGCGCACTACATCTTCGGCAAGCACCTTTTGACTTTTCGCCGGGTGCTGCACTGGGGGCTGGCGCTGTTCTTCGTCGTGTATCTGATGATGATCGTCCGCGTCAGTTTCCAGTTCTCGCAGTTCTTCTTCGATGTCCTGACCGGCGTCGCCGGCGGCGCCCTCATCCAACTGGTGGTGGCGCGTCTTGTCTTGCCGTTCCTGTTCGGTAATGGCTGCTGCTCGGCGGTGTGCTGGAACGGCGTCGTTTTCGATCTCCTGCCGTCGAGAGGCCATCGTTCGCTGCCCTCCTGGACCCGGTTCTTGCCGTATGGCGTGATCGTGGCAACCTTCGCGTTGGTGCTCCTGCTCCACGGGAAGAGCGTGAATCCCAGCCGGGACGACGGCCTGCGCCGGACGTGGATCCTGGCCGAGAACGGGGGCATCTTTTTGGTCGGCTTCTTGTTTGCCCCCTTTTTCGGCGGGCGGTTCTACTGCCGGGCCCTCTGCCCCTTTCATGCCATCTCGCGCCTTTTCGCGCGCTATTCGGTCACGAAGATCGGACTGAAGAAAGGGGCATCGTGCACCCGGTGCGGCGCGTGTGCCGCCGCCTGCCCGTTCGAAATACCCATCCCCGAGTATGTGGCGTCCGGGCGGCGGGTGTTGTCGCGAGAGTGCATTTTGTGTGAGAGGTGTGTGGCCGCGTGTCCGACCGGCGCGCTCGAGTTGACCGTCGGTCATCCGTTGAAGTGAACGACAGGAAGAAGGCCACGATGGGGGATTCGCCAACGCAGGCGGGCAACATCAGCGAGGAGCTCGGCCGATTCCTGCGCCGCCAGATTCTCGCCGGCGGGGTGTCGTTCGACGAGAACACGCCGCTGAGGGACCTTGGTGTAGATTCCTTCGCGCTGGTCGAGCTTCTCCTGTTTATTGAGAAGCGTTTTGGAGCCGCGGTGCCGGAGTCACACCTCACCCGCGCCAACCTGCACTCCGTGGCCGCGCTGGCCCGGTGCGTACAGAGCCTGACCGGCGGCGAGGCGCCCGCCGCAACCCAAACGGATGAGCCATGACTCGCCCGACGCAGAGCCTGCCTCTTACCGGTGGCGACTACTTCGTGCTCGCCCTGGACTACCAGATGCGCCGCGCCGACATGAGGGGAAACGTCTGCCGCCTCGTCGTCAAGCTCGACGGCACGGTTGATGCTGAACGGCTGCGCGCCGCCATCCGTGTGTCGGGTACTCAGCCATGGCTCGCCAACGTGCGGTTCCGCAGAACGCTGCCTTTTCTGAAGCCGCGATGGCGATGGTGCGCCGGGAACAGGGAACTGCCCGTGGCCGAACGCGCGGCTCCCGGCGGCTGGCAGCCCGGCGCTCCCTTGCCGCCAATCGGAACGAAGCAGGACCCCGCTGTCGTGGGACTTCGGCCAGGCCGCTCACCCGTCGCCTTCGACCTGGTGGATGGCCCCGCCGGCGGCGGGACCACGCTCGTGCTGACGTGGCACCACGGGATCATGGACGCCCGGGGCGCAGAACTCCTGCTTCAGCACATCAATGCCGCGGCGGACGGGGAACCCCCCGGCGAGCACGTTCTCCTGGGGAACGGCCGCTTGCTGTCCGCCGCTCAGGTCCGGGCGCAGTCAGGCTGGTGGCCGAGCCTCCACGCCGCCAGGCAGTCGTTGTTCCTCGTCGACCGGGTCAGCCGCGCCCCGCTCGCCTCGATGCGGCCCGAGGGGGACGGCCCGTTCGAGCCCCGGAATCTCTTCCGCCTGATCTCCTTCACCCGGGAGGAAACGGATCTGGTCATCCGCAACGGCGACCGGGCCGGGGCCGGGTTCCGACGCAGTCTGTTCTTTCTGGCGGCATCGGCCCGCGCACTCCATGCCGTGCGAACACGGCGCGGCGCCGAGCCCGCAGCATTCCTCGTGCCGGTGCCGCAAGACCTGCGCCGGCGCGGCGCGCCCGGCCCCGTGTTCTTCAACCACGTCTCATTCCTGTTCTATCGTGCCGAGCCGGAGCACTTGGGCTCGATGAAAGAACTGGTGGCAACGCTGACCCGGCAAATGACCGAACAGATTCGTGACCGTATGCCTTACTCTTTCGACACGGCGATGAGGATGTTCCAGCGCCTGCCGTTGGGGCTCTACGCGCGCATCCTGCGTGGCCCGTCGCGTGGGCGGTTCGCCACGTTCTTCTTCTCGGATACCGGTGAAAGCTTTCGAGACCGGCAGTCGTTTCTGGGCGCGCGAATCACGGACATCGCGCATCTCGCACCCGTTGCGTTTCCTCCCGGCATCGCCCTGATCTGGACCACGTTCCAGGGCCGGTTGAACGTGGTCCTGTCCTGGGTGGACGGCTGCCTCGCCGACGACGAGGTGGATTCTGTGGAGCAGACGCTTCGCGCGGAACTGCTCGGTGAGGCAGAACGGTGAAGGTACTGATCGTCGCAACCAATCGAGAGCGTTCCCCGTTCCCCGTGGCGCCGCTGGGAGCGCTCTGCGTCGCCGGGGCCGCCGCCGGAGCCGGGCACGACGTGGATGTGCTGGACATGTCGTTCGCGCGGCTCCCGCGCCGGAGACTGAGGGCCGCCCTGGCGCGCGGGGCGTATGACGTCGTCGGCTTCAGTATTCGGAACCATGACAACGGCCTTTACGTCCGGCACGAAAGCTATCTCGACGGTGTGCGGCGGCTGGCGGAGGAGGTGCAGCGCCGGACCAATGTGCCGCTCGTCCTCGGCGGCAGCGGCTTCTCCATGTCGCCACGGGGCTGGCTCCGGCGCCTGGGCGCGCCCTACGGCGTCGTCGCGGAGGGGGAGCGCCCGTTCCTTGCGCTGTTGGAGCGGCTCGAATCCGGCGCGCCGATCAACGGGGTCCCAGGTGTTCTCCGGCGGGGCCAGGCACAACCGGACCCGGAGCCGGTGAGGGAACCCGACCTGGACACCATCCCGCGGCCCGCTCACGATCAGTGCGACTATCGCCGTTACCTGGCGCGCGGCGGCTTCGTCGGCATCCAGACCAAGCGAGGTTGCTCGCTCAACTGTATCTACTGCACGTACCCTGCTCTCGAGGGCCGCGCTCATCGCCTTCGCGCGCCCGAGTCGGTGGCCGACGAGATCGAGCATGTCCACCGCGCCGTTGGTGCCAAGGCGTTTTTCTTCACGGACAGCGTTTTCAACGTGCCGCGCGAGCAGGCGCTGGCCGTGTGTCGAGAACTGGCCCGCCGCCGCCTGACGGTCCGGTGGATGGCATACTGCAACCCGATCGGCTTCGACCGCGAGTTGGCGCTGGCCATGACCGAGGCCGGGTGCATCGGCGTCGAGTTCGGCTGCGACGGAGCCACCGACAAGATGCTCGCCGCACTGGGGAAGGGGTTTACCACGGCGGACATTCGGGCTTGTCTGGACGCCACCGCCCACGCGGACCTGCCGGCCGCGGTGCATTTGCTCTTCGGCGGTCCCGGCGAGACAATCAAGGATATCCAGGAAACGCAGGAGTTCCTCGACTCTTGCGCCAGGCCGAACGCTGTCTTCGCCTCGTTTGGCATTCGGGTGTACGAGGGCACGCCACTGGCAAAGCTGGCCCGAAGCGAAGGAGTCATTGCGCCCGACGCCGACCTGTTCGAGCCGGCATACTACCTCTCTGAAACGCTCGGTAAGAATCCCCTCCGGGCGCTCGACGCGATCGCGCGGCGCCGGCCGGAATGGTCCACCCCGACCGACTGGACGGGGTTGATCTTGCCGATTGCCCAGAGCCTGACCAACCGTTTCGGCGTTCGTCCTCAGTGGCGCGATGCCCGGAATTACGGTAAGTACATGCGATGGTAGCGAGCATCGATTGTGACGTGCTGGTGGTCGGAGGTGGGGCGGCGGGGATCGCCGCGGCCGTGGCGGCGGCGCGTTCCGGATCGCGCACCGTGCTGCTCGAGTCGTACGGTTTTCTCGGCGGCCTGGCGACCGCCGGAATGGTCGGGACCGTCTGCGGCATCTACCATCGCAGCCTGGCCGGCGACGTGCGGTATGTCTGCGGCGGGTTCCCTCGGGAGTGGACGGAACGGCTGGCCGGGGCCTGTTCATCCCAGCCGGCAGAAGTGCTCGACGGCCTTTATGCCCTGCCCTATGATCCGTGGGCCTTCGCGCGGCTGGCCGACGCGGTGGTAGGCGAAGAGGCGAGCCTCCAACTCGTACTTCACGGTGTGTTGACCGCAGCGAAGACCCGGCAGGGGCGGGTGACAGAGGCCCGCGCGCTGGTATGGAACCGCGAAGTGGTGATCCGCCCGGCCAGCCTCGTTGACTGCACTGGCGAAGCCACCGCGGTTCGTCTCGCCGGTGGGGGGGTGGAAGAAGCGGGCCACTCCCAGGCAGCAGCGGTGGTTTTCTGTATGGAGCCCGTTCATGCCGACCTTGGCACGAGGGCCGGTCGCGTGGCGGCGCTCCGTGACATCACCCGCGCGGCTCGGGATGGGCGCCTCGACCCGGCGTGCGAGGCTGTTTCTTTCTTGACCGCACCGGCGCACACCGGAAGGATATGCGTGAAACTGGCGCTTCCCGTCCCTGCGAGGGATGACTGGAACGCGATGACCGCACTGGAGGCCCGCAGCCGGAAACTGGTCGAGCAACTCGCGCGGTTCCTGACCCGAGAGGTGTCAGCGTTCGAGGGCGCGCGGCTGTCGCGCACCGCGAGCCAGGTTGGCATCCGCGTCGGTAACCGTGTGCGCGGGCCCAGTACGCTCACCGAACAGGACGTGCTGCACTGCAACAAGTTCTCGGACGGCGTGGCCTGCGGCGTCTGGCCCACAGAGGTGTGGACCGAGGGGCCCCGTCCCGAGATAGGCCTGCTGCCCGAGGGCGAGCACTACGAGATTCCCGTTGGGTGCCTGATCGCCGAGGGGCTGGGAAACGTCTTTGCGGCGGGCCGGTGCATCTCGGCGGAGCCGCGGGCGCTGGCCTCGGCACGCGTGATCGGCACGGCGCTGGCCACCGGGTGGGCTGCCGGCACGGTGGCGGCGGGCCGGGCGGCCGTCCGTCCGCTGGACGAGGTGGTGGCGCGGCTGAAAGAAGAGCAGGTCACCGGGTTGGCGGTTGAGGATCAGGCATGAACGTCTACGGCCTGTTGGAACGATCCGCAACGCAGTGGCCCCGGCGGCCCGCCATCATCGATGAGTACGGGGCGCTCGACTATCAGACGTTGCTTGGTGATGTCGAGGACGTGCGTCGTCAGTTGCGCGGCCTCGGCCTCGCGCCCGGGCAGGGCGTGGGGGTGATGGCGCGCAACGGGCGGGCCTTTGTCATCGGTGTCTTCGGGGCGCTCGGCTGCGGCGCAACCGTGCTGCCGATGTCGCCGAGGTTGCGGCGGGCGGAAATAGATGCGTTCTTTTCGGCGGCGCGCGTCCATGCCGTGATGGACGACACCACCGGGCTCACGCCGGTCGAGGCGCCGTCCGTCGAGGTGTCCCTCCCGGGCGCCTCCGCGATGCGATTCGCATGGACGGCGGCCGACCGCAACCGGCCCTGCGTCGAGATCGTGTCCGACGCCGCGTTCGCGCGGTTCACGTCCGGCACAACCAGCCGGTCCAAGGGCGTGGTGCTCACCCATCGGGGCGTGATCGAACGCACCGCCGCCGCGAACCGAGGGCTCGGCCTCGGCTGCGAGGATACCGTCGTCTGGGTGCTGCCGATGGCGTTCCACTTCTTCGTGTCAATCATCCTGTACCTGCGGGTAGGCGCGGCCATCGCGGTCTGCCCGGACCTTCTCGCGGAAACCGTCCTGGAGACGGCGAATCGTCACGATGGCACGTTCCTTTACGCGTCGCCCCTGCACTATCGCCTGCTCGCCGCAGACGCCTCGGGCGCGCGATTCAAGTGCCTGCGCCGGGCTATTTCGACGGCCATCGGCCTGCCGCCGGGCGTCGCACGCGATTTCGACGCGCGATTCGGCCTGCCCATCACCCAGGCCTACGGAATCATCGAGGTCGGCCTGCCGATGATCAACCTGGACCATCCGCACGACCGGCCGGATTCCGTGGGCCGGCCGCTGCCCGATTACGAGGTGGCCGTGCTGGATGAGAACATCGAGCCCGTGCCGCCGGGTCAGGCCGGCGAGCTGGGCATCCGGGGGCCGGGCATGTTCGCTGCGTACCTGAGCCCGCCGCGGACCCGGCAAGAGGTGCTCTGGAACGGGTGGTTCCTCACCGGCGACGTGGCTCGGCAGGACGAGGACGGCGCCGTCACCATCGTGGGCCGCTGCAAGTCGATGATCAACGTGGCCGGCAACAAGGTCTTTCCCGAAGAAGTCGAGGACGTGCTGAACCGGCACCCGCGCGTGGCCGTGTCCCGGGTGTTCGGCAGGCAGCATCCCCGGATGGGCGAAGTCGTCCACGCCGACGTCGTCCTGAAGGACCCGAGCCAACCGGTGGAGGCGGAAGAGCTGCTGGCCTTCTGTCGGCAGGCGTTGTCCAGCTTCAAGTTGCCCCAGTCCGTGGCTTTCGTGTCGGAGATCGAGAAGACCGCCAGCGGCAAGGTTCGCCGTCATACCTCGACCGAGCCCGGCGAAGGACGGCCCGGCTGATGGATGGAGTTCGATGAAGATCCTGCTCGTCAAACCAAGCCCGAAGCTCGACACCGTCCGCAGAGTACACGGCTTGATCTTCCTGGAGCCGCTGGAGCTCGGATATGTCGCGGCGGCGGTGCCCGAGGGGCACGACGTGCGCGTGTTGGACCTGCGCCCGGCCAAGAGGCCCGTCCGCCTGTTTACGAAGGAGTTGCAGGCCTACCGTCCGGACGTCGTCGGGCTCTCGGGATACACGCACGAGGCGTCGACGGTCATTGCGCTCTCGCACAAGGTACGCGCGGTGCTGCCCAAGGCGGTCGTCGTGGTCGGCGGCCACCACGCCACGGTGTTGCCCCAGACGTACAACATCGATTCGATCCAAGCGATCGTTCGCGGCGAGGGGTGCGCGCCCTTCCGGGCCATCATCGAGGCGCTCGCAACGGGGCGCCCGCTCACCGGGATCCCGAACGTGATGGTCCCCGGGCCGACGTTCGATGAAGCGGCCGCCGCCAGACTGCCGGCCTATCCCGAGCTCGACGACGTGCCCACCCCGCGACGGGATTTGTGGGACCCGTCGCTATACCACTGCATCTGGCCGTCCGAACGTCATCCCGACTGGCACACCCTCTTCCCCACGGTGCAGCTCGTCCGCTCGTCTTTCGGCTGCAGAATGAATTGCACGTTCTGCGTCGTGCCCAAGCTGTGCGGCGGGCGTCACATGGTGCGCTCGCCGGACCGGGTTGCCGAGGAGATCGCCGGTCTGACCGCCGACCACATCTACTTCTGCGACGACGAGACGTTCCTCGACGCGGATCACGCCGCCCAGCTCGCCGAGGCCGTCGAGGCGCGGGGGATCCGGAAACGATACTTCGCGTGGGCGCGTTCGACCACCGTCAACCGCTCCCCGGAGATCTTTCGGCGGTGGCGCCAAATCGGGCTCGACACGGTGTTCCTCGGATTCGAGGCCACGACCGATGAGGAACTGCGCGACATCTCCAAGCATTCGACCGTGGCCGACAACCAGCGCGCGCACGCCACGCTGCGCGAGATGGACATCGCCGTGCAGGCCGGGTTCATGGTGCGGCCCGACTTCACGCGCGAGGATTTCAGCCGCCTCCGTACAGCGATCAAGGCCATGCCGCCGGCGCAGGTTACCCTGACCGTGTACACCCCGTCGCCGTGCAGCGATGCCTGGGTCGAGGAGCACGAACGGTTCGTCTGTGACCCGTACGAGCTGCACGACTGCATGCATCCCCTGACGCCCGCGGCTCTGCCGCTTCGCGAGTTCTACCGGCGGTTCGCCTCGCTGACCTGGTCGGGCGCGGCCAAGAGCCCGCTGCGGGCGCGGCGAAGCCGGGTCCCGCCGCGGGACATCCTCCGAGTCTGGTGGGCGGCCGCCAGGTACTCGCGCAGCCTGAAGCGGGCGTATCGGGACTTCCCCAAGACGATGTGGTAATGCGACAGGAGAGGGAATCGCAACGTGGATGAAACGCTCGCCGATATCCTGCCTCATCGGCCGCCGATGGTCATGATCGACGCCCTTGTGCGCGCCGAGGGAGACTCGGCGACGGCGGTGAAGACGTTTGACCGGGAAAGCTACGGCGCCGAAGGAGGACGCGTTCTTGAGTCGGCCCTCATCGAGTGTCTGGCCCAGACGGTGGCGGCGCTGGAGGGCCGTAACGCGCGGCAGTCAGGTCCGCGTGTGCCGGGCGGCATGCTGGCGGGGGTGGATCACTTTGTTTTCCATCGCCGCGCGCGCTGCAATTGTCCGCTGCAATTGACGGTGACGGTCACCAAGCGCATCGGCCCGTTCTGCCTCGCCAGCGGGCGCGTTGAACAGGACGGCGCCGTGCTGGCCGAAGGGAACTTGAAGTTCTATCTGACGGAGGGAAACGGTGGGACCGAACAGACGCCGGCCGCCCCCGGGTAGATATCTCGAGCATCGCACCCGGGTCCGCGTCCGATTTCGGGAGGTGGATTCGTTAAGGGTCGTCTGGCACGGCCACTACTTGACATACTTCGGGGACGCCCGCGTGGCGCTGGGGCGGAAGTACGGGATTCACTACGATGATATCGGCAACGCCGGGCTGTCGGCGCCCATCGTTCACGTTTCATGCGATTTCCTTGCCCCGGCGGGGTTCGACGAGGAGCTTGAAATCTCCGCACGGCTCTACGAGCGCGAGAGCGCCAAAATCGAGTTCTACTACGAGGTGCGGCGCGTTGCCGACTCCGCTCTGCTCGTCGTTGGCCGGACGGTCCAGGCGTTCGCCGATCACGAGGGCGACCTGTTGCTGACGCTGCCGCAGTTCATGCGCGATTTCTACGAACGCCGGCGCGACGACATGCAGGAGGACGATGAGTAGACGCTGCGCCATCGTCGGAATGGACATCATCGCCGCGCTGGGCGTGGGGGCGGAGGCCGTCTGGTCCGAGATGATGCGCAAGAGTTGCGGGATCCGCCCGCTCACGCGTTTCCCGCGCGGCAAGTACGCCACGGACTTTGCCGCCGAGCTGCCGCCGGAAGCCGAAGGGATGTCCGGTGCGTACGCTCTGGCGGTTGGGGTCGGGCGCCGCTTGCTGGACGGCTCCGCGGGCGCGGCGGCGCGCGCGCGAACAGCGCGGACGGGCCTCGTCCTTGCGACGACGAAGGCCGAGATCGGGGAGATCGAGCGCCTGGCGCTCGAGCCGGGCGCAGACGTCACCGGCCGCCACAACCCGTACGTCCTGGCGCGCGACGTTGCGAAGGAACTCGGCCTCGCCGGACCCGTGATGGCTGTGTCGAACGCCTGCTCGTCGGGCCTCATTGCCATTGTGCAGGCCATACGGCTTCTGCGCCGCGGCGCGGCGGACATGATGGTCGTCATCGGTGTCGACGTCCTCGCCGATTTTATCCTCGCCGGCTTCTCGGCGCTCAATGCCCTCAGTCCCCGGCCCTGCCGCCCCTACGACGCCGGGCGCGACGGCCTTTCGCTTGGCGAGGGCGCCGCGGCGCTACTGCTCACCCTGGCGCCCCGGCAGGCGGACGTCGTGCTGGGCGTCGTGGCGGGCTGGGGCATCGCCAACGACGCGTGTCATATCACCGCACCTTCGCGCACGGGGGACGGTCTCCGCGCCGCCGTGACCCGTGCGCTTGCCGCGGCGAACTTGTCGCCCGGTGACATCCATTACATCAACGGGCACGGCACCGCCACGCTCTACAACGACGCGATGGAAGCCAAGGCGCTGTACGGGGTCTTTGGGGACGGAGACCGGATGCCCCCGCTCAGTTCGCTCAAGGGCTACCTGGGGCACACCCTCGGGGCGGCGGGTGTCATCGAAACGGTCCTGTGCCTGATGGCGATGCGAGAGAAAACCGTGCCGGCCTGCCTCGGCCTGGAGAGGCTTGGCGTCGAGCGCCCGCTGAATGTGCCTCGGGAGCACCTGCCGCTGCAACGGCTGACCCGGGTGCTCTCGGTCAAGTGCGGCTTCGGCGGGATCAATGCCGCGCTGGTCCTGGACGGAGAGGCCGAATGAGGCGCACGGTGATCACAGCGTGCGGATGCGTCGACGAGGGCGGCTTCGGCAACGCGCGGTCATGGACGCGGTGGCCGGGCGGGGTTCCCCGGCTGCGCTGGCGCATGTTCTCAGACCAGCCCTTCGACCGGTTCGGGCGGCTCGACCTGCTCTGCAAGTACGCGGTGGCGGCCGTCGAGATGCTGGAGCTGCCGCCCTCCACCGAGGGGGAATCGCGGCCGGACCTGGCCCTGTTGCTGGGCTCCGACAATGGGTCGCTGGACACCGACGTCAAGTTTGTCCGGAGCATGCACGAGCCGGGCGGCGCCAGCCCGACGCTGTTCTCATACACCTTGCCCAGCACGGCCCTCGGCGAGATCGCGATACGGCACCATATCACCGGGCCCGGTGCGTGCGTGATGGCCGGCCCCGAGAGCGGGCTGCTGGCCCTGTGGGAGGGGATGGCATGGGTCGCAGAGGGGGATGTCGGCGGGTGCATCTGCGTCGGCTGCGACGCGGTGTCTGCGTCCGCGGCAGACGCGCCGTCCGCCCACGCCTACGCTTTCCTGGTGGCGGACGAGGCGGCCGTCGCCACACAGGGGAACGCGCCGCTGGCCCGACTGGCACTGTCGCCCGCACCCGACGGGAAGATCGACCAGACGCAACGGCCGCTCCGTCAGCTCTTCCGCCTTCTCGCGTCGGGCGGTGGAAAAGCCCCGGGCGCCGCGCTATACTTGCCCGCGCCCGCAACCCTGAACGTTCTGCAAGTGATGACCGTGTCGAACCCGAATGGGAGGTCCGATGGACGAACTGGTTGAGACCCTCAAGAAACAGATCATCGAAGCCCTCAGCCTGGAAGAGAGCACGCCGGACGACATTGATCCGGCGGCGGCGTTGTTCGGCGCGGGACTCGGCCTGGACTCTATTGACGCGCTCGAACTGGTGGTGATGGTGGAGAAGCACTACGGGATTCGGATCACCGAACTCGAGATCGGGCGTCAGGCCTTTTCTTCGGTCAATACCTTGGCCGACTTTATCAGGAAAAACCGGGAACCGTGCGGCGAGAGCGAATAGCGATCACGGGCATGGGGATCGTGACGGCGGCGGGATGGACGCCGGAGGAAGTCTGGTCCGCGATCGAGGCCGAGGAATCCGGGCTGGGGCGTCTCACGTTGTTTGATTCGCCGCGATGTGGCCACATGCCCGTCGCACAGGTGCGGGACGACCCGGCGGCGCGAAGCGACCCGGCGGCGCGAAGCGACCCGGCGGCGCGAAGCGGCCCGGCGGCGCGAAGCGGCCTGCGTGAGGGATCGCGCACCGACCATCTCGCTGTTTACGCCGCCCGGCGCGCATTCAGCGATGCCGGGCTAGATTCGTTCGGCGACGCAGACCGTCGCGAGATCGGCGTCGTCCTCGGCACCAGCACCGGGGGCATCCTGGACAGCGAGGGGTTCCTTCGCCGCCTCATGCTGGAAGACCGGTTGGACGTGAGCCTGCTTCGGTTCCATCTGTGTTCGTCGCCGGCGAACGCGGTCGCAGGAACTCTTGGGCTCTTGGGGTTCCGGGCCACAGTGTCCAATGCTTGCGCCTCCGGGGCCACGGCTATCGCCACCGCCTGCGAGGTGCTGGAATCGGGCGAGGCAGAGATCGTGCTGGCCGGCGGGGCGGACTCGCTGGCGCGGCTGACTCTGAACGGTTTCTGTTCGTTGCTCAATGTGGCGCCGGACGGCTGTCGTCCGTTCGACGCGGAGCGTGCCGGCCTGAGCCTGGGCGAGGGCGCCGCGATGGTGGTGCTGGAGAGCGAGGCACACGCGCGCGCCCGCGGCGCGCGGATCCACGCATACGTTGCGGGGCACGGCAGCACGTGCGACGCCTATCACGCCACCGCCCCCCGCCCGGACGGTTCCCGCGCCCTGGCGGCGATGCGGTCGGCGCTCGATGATGCCGGGATGAACCCGACGGACGTGGACTACGTGAACGCGCACGGCACGGGCACCGTCGACAACGATCTTGCCGAAGCTCGAGCGCTCATGCAGTTATTCGACGGGCATCCGCCGCCGGTGTCCTCGACAAAGCGCTTCTTCGGCCACACACTCGCGGCCGCGGGCGCCATCGAGACGGTCGTCAGCATTCTGGCGCTGCACCGGCAGCGTGTGCCGGCCAATCTCGGACTGCGCCGCGTCGACCCGGCGATGGGCTTCGAGCCGATCGGCCACACCAGCGACGGCGACCTGACCGTTGCCATGACCAACTCCTTCGGGTTCGGCGGCAATAACTGTTCGTTGCTCGTCGAGCGGCCGACGGACGATCGCGGACAAGGGACGTGAGGATGGGTCCGAGTGTGAAGGTCAAGGCGGCGGTGCTGGGCGTGGGCCTCGTACTGCCCGAGCCGCAGCCCACGATGCTGCCGGCGGTGAAGGGGGCTCCGGTGCCGGGGTACGCCTGTTCCGAGCTGCCGGACGCAGGCCCGGTTCCGGCCCGGGCGCTCAGGCGTCTCGGCCGCACGCAGCGTCTGGCTCTCGGCGCGGCACACCGCGCTATGGAGGACTGCGGCGGCGTCCCCGATCCCGAATCCGTGGCCGTGTCCCTCGGCACCGGACTTGGCACCCTCGACGAGACGGCCGCCTTTCTCGAGAACCTGGTCGAGGGGGAAGAGCGGGAGCCGAAGCCGGCGCGCTTCATCAACTCGGTGCACAACGCGGCGGCCGCCCAGACCGCGATGGCCTTCGGGTTCCGCGGCGAGAACGACACGTTCGTCCACGAGTCCATCTCGTTCGAGCTCGCCCTTTGGCAGGGGTGCCGCCTGATCGAAACCGGGCGCAGCAGGCACGTGTTGGCGATCGGCGCCGATGAGCTGAACCCGTATTTCCTCCTGGCGGGCAGGGAGTACGGCTGGTGGCGGAAAGACAGCGCGCCGCTGGCACCGATGGATGAGCCAGGTCGGCAGGGCACGCTGCCGGGTGAGGGCGCCGCCGCGTTCTTGATCGGTCGGCCGGGCTCTGATCCGGAGGGAAAGCCCCTCCCACGAATCGCCGGGATCCGCGTCCGGCCGCTCAAAGAGGAGAGCGTTCGGAACGTCAACCCGGCGGACGAGGTGGAGTTCATTCGGGGTCTGCTCGCCGATGCCGGCGTGCGGCTTGGGCACATCGACCTCTATCTGTTCGGCGCCAACGGGCGCGCGGCGTCGGACGCGGCGTACGCTGACGTCGGCCGGGCGTTGTCCGAGGCCGCCGGCGGCGGCATCCGGTGCGGCGTGTTCAAGCAGCGGTGCGGCGAGTTCTGTGCGGCGCCGGCCATTGGGCTGGCCCTTGCCGTCTACACGGTGCGCACGGGACACGTCGCCCCGGAGATACAATGCAGGGGGCCGGATGGCGCAGGACGGCCCGTGTCGTCCGTGGCCCTGTATCACCTGCACGAGACGGGCTACCACAGCATTTGCCTGGTGACGGTATGAGCCGCTTCGCTCTGACGACGATCATCGCCGCAACGTGCATCATTGTCCTTGCGCTGGCCCTCGGGGGCCCGGCCCGCTGGTGGGGTATGGGGGCCGTCGCCGCAGCATATCTGATCACTATGGTCGTGGGCGTCACGAGCATCCGCCTGGGTTTCTTCTGCCGCGCGTTCTGCCGAGGCAAGCCCGGTCAGATGCGGCTCGCACTGACGTTCGACGACGGTCCGGACTCCGACGCCACCGCGCCTCTGCTCGACGTGCTCAAAGAGCAACAGGTGCCGGCGACGTTCTTTTGCGTGGGCGAGTTGGCCGCGGCGAAGCCGGGCCTGGTGCAGCGTATGGCCGCTGAAGGACACGCCGTCGGCAATCACACCTTCCGGCACGGCTGGTGGACGAACTTCCTGGTCGGCCGTCCCCTCCGCCGCGAGGTCGCCCGCGCCCAGGACACGCTTCGCAAGATCCTCGGTCGCGTGCCGCGTTACTTCCGCAGCCCGGTCGGGCTGACCAACCCGCACCTGCGGGGCGCACTGAACAGTCTGGACATGGCCCTGATCGGCTGGGACGTTCACCCGTTTGATCGCGGCTCCCAGCCCGAGGCCGTGCTCCGTCGGATCAGGCGGCGCGTTCGCGACGGCAGCATCATCGTCCTGCACGATGGCGGCGCCCACGCCGACACCCTCAGGCGCCTGGTGACGGAGCTTATCACCGAACTGCGCGCCTGCGGGTATACGTTCGCCTCGCTCGAGGAGCTGGGCGCCGGCCCGCCCTACGGAAAGGAACCCGAATGACACGACCGAGCGCAACCTGGTCCCGGGTCTGTCCGGCGCTTCTCAGTGGGCTGTTGCTGGTGATCGCGGCGCCCGTGTTCGCGGAAGACATGGAGAAGGGAGCGGCGCCGCGGAAGTTGAACGCGAAGGAACTGGCGTCACTGCTGGACCGGCTCGAGAAGAAGCTATCGAAGATTCGGACGATGAGGGCGGACTTCATTCAGGAGAAACACCTGTCGATTTTCACCGACGTGGTCAAGGCGGAAGGCGTGCTCCTGTTTCGGAAGCCCGACACCGTGCGGTTCGAGATGACGAAGCCGTTTCGGTCGGTCCTCATCGCGGCGGGGAAATCGGCCGCCAAGTACGAGTTCATTGACGGCCGCTGGAAGAAACTGAAGCCGGAAGCCTCGGCGGCACGCATGGTCGCCGAGCACATCTCGTTGTGGCTGGAGGCGCGGTTCCGCGAGAAGATGGATCTGTATGACATCTCGGCCGTCGCCGCCGACACGACCATCATCACGCTGACGCCCAAGAACAAGAAGTTCCGGCAGTTCATCACGGTCATCGAACTCACCCTCCACAAGAGCGAAGAGCATTTCTCCGCCGTGACCATCCGCGAGCCGGGGGGCGATTTCACCCGCATGCTGTTTCCTGATCCGAAGCACGACATCGACCTTCCCGGAAAGCTCTTCGACACCACCGGCGCCGCGCCGGCCCCGCTCGATTCCCCTGCTGAGAAGAGCCGGACCGACGCGGAGTGAGCACAACGGCAGCGCGGTTGACATGCCAATGACCAGGTTGTATAAGAACCCGCAGACCGGTTACACCACTTCCGACCCGAGATCAAGGAGGATCGCGACGAAAGAGAGACCGACAAGATTGGTGCGGCCTGGATGCTGTCGGAAGTCAAGCTGTACAAGGCTGACAAACCGGCGGAAACGCTCGCCGAGTTCAAGGTCGAGTCTTCCTCCGGAGGGCGAGGTGGGCTGCTTGCCGCAGGCGATTTCACGACCACCAATCTCATCGATCTCGCCAGGTCGATCGTGAAGTTCCTGGATCAGTACGCGCGGTGACGGGTTGATCATCCCGGGGGCGCCCGGCGGCTGCCCACGGCCCGAGGCGTCGGCGCATGACAACAGCGAATACCTCCCGCTTCCTTGTTCTCGCGATGCTCTTGACCATGGCTGCGCCGGGCTGCGTGTCGGCGCCGCATGTGCCGGGCACGCCGCTCGAGAACGCCGCCTTGGCTCAAGAGCTGCGGCGGTCGTTGGACGCGATGTATCCGCCCGGGTTCCGTGCCGTTCACCGGGCGCTCCTGTCGGTGCGGGGCCGCGAGTTCACCATGATGGGCTACGTCCTCGTCCGGCGACCGGGCGACGTCCGGTTGCTGGCCACCGGCGACATGGCGGTGACCATGTTTGAGGTGGTGCGGCGTTCGGACGGCAGCCGGAGCATTCTGCGAACGGTGCCGGGGTTCCGGGCCTCGTGGATTCGCGAGGGTGCGGCGCGGGACGCGGCGGCGATCTACTGCGTGCGGCCATCGCCGGCGGCGAGCTTGGCGCAGTTCGGCCCGGACGTTGTCGGTTTCACCGAGCGCTTGCGCGGCGGGACGTACCGTGAGTTTCATTTCGACGCCACGACGCGGCGCCTGACCCGCTACCTGGAGGCGCGGCGCGGACACCGCCGCTACGAGATCGCGTTCTCGGATGAGGCCCCCTTTCCGCGCTGGCCGCGGCCGGTGCCGCGGAAGATCGACGTCATCGACCGCGTTCGGAACTACCGACTGAACATCCGGGTGGTCGAGCTCCGCCCGGTTTCGCCCACGGACGCGTCGTTCGCAACGGAGCCCTGACCGTGCGACGAGACATCGCAGACGCGTTGGTTTCTCTTGAAGCCGGCGCCGAGCCGGGCAGCGTGGCCGCTGTGTTCCGCTTCGACCCGGCGCGGCCCGTCTTCCAGGGGCACTTCCCCGGTCGGCCGCTGCTCCCCGGAGTGTTCGAGATCGAGATGGTGAGGTACGCTGTGGAGCGCCGGACGGGAAAGCGCTATGATGTCTCTCGGGTCGACAAGGCGAAGTTCACCGGAGAGATTAAGCCGGGGGACGTGGTCGCCGTAGCCGCTGCGGTGGAGGAGACCGGGGAAGGTATCTGCGTGAAGGCGCGTCTGCGCGTGGGCGAGACCCCGAAGGCGACGCTCTCCATTGTGCTGGACCCGGCCGAAGCAGAGGGCCAAGGCGGGAGGTGACGCGGCAGCGTTCTCGGAGTGGGTTAAGGGCCTTTGACATAACCCTGGTGGGGCAGGCATCCGCCTTCGCGAGAGGGACATAGCCGCTTCGGCGGAGTCCCTTCTTGCCTGCCCGGTGGCGGACAAGAGTGTCCGCCCCACCGTTCCGTTGGAGTTCCTGAGTCTCGGTAGGCTCTGCAAGAGCCCTGGAAGGGAGGAAGTGTTATGCGGACCATTGTGTTGTTGTTGATGGTGGCAGTTGCCGTGGCGGGTGTGGTCGGTTGCGGCGGGCCGCAGGTGACGGAGGCCATTGCCGCCGAACGGCAGAAGCAGTATCGGCGCATCGCCATTGTGTGCGCTCCGGCACAAGGCGCGGACCCCGCTCACGCGAAGATGATCCTGGACGAAGTGGGCAAGCGGCTCCCCGCGCGCCTCGGCTGGCTCGACGCCGCCGACTGTCTTCCGGGCGTTGCGGTGGACGTCTCGAAGGACCCGCCGCAGCCTGTCCTGGGCGCAAAGGCCAAGGACTATGACGCCGTCGTCTGCCTGGTCTACGAGTACGGCGGCGGTCACACGATCCTGAACATGTACGTGGTCAACGCCAAGACCGGCGCACAAGTCTGGCACCACAAGCTCGACACCGCGGACCCCAACGTCCAGGCGCGGCTGCTCAGGCACGCGCTGTGGACGCCGACCATCATCAAGCTGCGCTTCTACGGCAAGAAGAAGTAGGCACATGCGCCGGCCCGGCCGCCGACTGCAACCGAGCAGCAAATGGGGTGACGGGCATATCATACAACCTTTTATATTCGTCCCCTCGGAGCAGTTTCATAGGATGCCTGGCACCTTATTCGCCTTGCTCGAGAAAGCGCTCGCCCGCGTTCTGCAGCCCCGCAAACGCGGCCGCAAGCCGTTGCGGCTGCCGTCACTTCTTTGTCGTGTACACTCGCGCTCTTGGCGAACGCATCGTGCGGAGACGGGAGTGCCGCAACTGCGGCAAGCGTATTATCACCTGGGAAACGGTCGTTGGTTGAGACTCTGTGCTGGCCGGCATGTTGTCTTCCGGCAACGCCGCAACGCCGAAAACCGCAGAACTGATGCGTTTCGACAACGTGTCCCTACTCGAATTCATGAAGTGCGCCCGGATATGCCTGGTCATGAGTGCCATAATGGCTTGCTCAACAACCGCTTGCGGCTTCGCCCAAAACGTGCTCAGAATACCCTCCCCCCGTTGGCACGCCATTTGCTGTGCAGCTTGCGCGACAATAAGAGGCGGTGGCGACGGACGCCACTCAGACACGCAACCGGGAGTCCGTCATCCGCCTCGGCGAACAGAATAGTAGGTCGGCGCGCCGTGCGCGCCGGTGGTCTTGCACGTAGGCAAGGCATCGGTGCGGGGCGTGGACCGGGTCCGGCGGATAGCGTCTGACCGCGCTATCGGCCCGCAGATGGACAACGGTGTCGTGGGCCGTCTCAGTGATGGCTCACCGCGCCGAGAGAGTAGGTACAGGCTGCGCTGTGCGCGTTCCGTGTGGGTACGCCCGCGCGTGCCACGCCGTCCGCGTGAGGCGGCGCGTGCGCGCCGAAAGTGCATTTTGTGATCGGAAGGTGAACCCTTTTCAGGAGGCGGAAGATGGATGCGAGAATGAGGGCGGTGGGGCGGTTGATGGTCGTTTCGTTGGCAGCGATGGCGCTGCTCGCGGGCACGGCGACGGCCGGCATCACCATCTCGACGGTGCCAGTAGGCAATCCGGGCAACGTCGACGACACCTACGGCTACGGCGGCGTGGCATACACCTACCGCATCGGCAAGACCGAGATCACGGCGGGCCAGTACACCGCGTTCCTGAACGCCGTGGCGGCGACGGACGCCTACGGCCTCTACAACTCGGGCATGTGGTCGGACACCTACGGCTGCAAGATTCAGCAGAGCGGTTCGCCGGGCACCTACACCTACAGCGTGGCAGGCGACCGGGCTGATCGCCCTGTGAACTTCGTCTGCTGGGGCGACGCGGCGCGCTTCGCCAACTGGCTCCACAACGGCCAGCCGACCGGCGCCCAGGACCTGACCACCACCGAGGACGGCTCGTACTACCTGAACGGCGCGACGACGCATCCGGAGCTTCAGGCCATCACACGCAAGGCGGACGCCACGTGGGCCATTTCCAGTGAGGACGAGTGGTACAAGGCGGCGTATCACAAGAACGACGGCGTAACAGGCAACTACTGGGATTACCCCACGGGCAGCGACACCGTGCCCACGGCCGAGGCACCGCCGGGCACGGACCTGACCAACGGTTCGGCCAATTACTACAGCGGCGGCTACCTGGACCCGACGTACTGGACGACGCCATGCGGTGCCTACACGGCCAAGCCGTCGGACAGCCCCTACGGCACGTATGACCAGGCCGGCAACCTGTGGGAATGGACCGAGGCGATCATCGGCACCTCGGGCGAGTACCGCAGCATGCGTGGCGCGTCGTTCTGGGACGACGACCAGTGGATGCTCGCGCAGTCTCGAACTTACGGCAACCCGACGAGTGATTACTACCTCCTGGGTTTTCGCGTCGTCGACCTCTCCGCCGAGGCCTCGCCCGTCCCCGAGCCGGGTTCGCTCGTGCTGCTTGGGTTGGGCTTGACGGGTACGCTGGTGAGACGCAAGGGGCCTCGTCGGTAGCCCTTTGCTCTTTGTCCCTTTTACCCTTCAATCGCCCGCCGGAGGCGGGCGATTTTTTTGGAAAATGGCACGACGCCCAAGGCAACAACCCGGCGAGCCGCCGGTCGTTCTCGTGAAGTGGTACGATGCGACGAAGTGGCTGCTCGAGCGCGTCGACAGCTTTCCGAAGAACCAGCGCTTCATCTTCGGGCAGCGAATGGCCGACCGGGCGCTGAACATCCTTGAAGTGCTGGTAGAGGCGGCGTACAGCCGCAGCAAGGCCGGCCTGCCGGTGAAGGCCAACCGCGACATCGAGGTGACGCAGTGGCTGGTGCGCATGGCGACCGACCGGAAACTGCTGACCGGGCGCCGGTACGAGCACTGCTGCGCACTGGCTGGCGGGCCGCGGGCGGTGCACCGGGTCAAGCATCTCTCTGAGCAAGTGTGCTTGATGTGAGACCTGGCGCTGGCAGCAAGGGCGGCTTTGCGGGGCAAACGCTGGCGCCTTCCGGGCGCCTGGTTCTTCGGCGAGATGGAGCGGTGTCCGGGGGAGGGTACATCATACTAATTTCCTTGGCACGGGGGGGATGAGTGTATGGTCATAGCCTGTCGGCAAACGGTGCCGGCCTCTGCGTTCTCTGCGGTAACTGGCCGATCCGGGGCAATCCCGTCGAGGAACCTCAGGAAAAATCGGCGGGCCGCTTGACAACCATTGCTGCGTGTGGTATAATACCAATAGAGCGATGGATTGCACAGAATTGTGCAGCCATCGCTCGCCGCTCTTATGGGCGGATGTGTGGAAAAGTTTTTTTGCGAAACAAAGCCCTTTTGGCATTAGCTCCTGGGGGACAGGAGGTTACGGCAGATTTTGCGAGTCTGCCCGCCGTGTGGCGGCCGGACCTGAGGCCCCAAAGGGCGGAAGGCGGGGCCTGTTCTCGTACGCCTGCGGCTGACCCGCGAAAGCCGGTGAACGGGCTTCTTCGGGCGGTAAAGTGGGGATGATCCAGGCGAAATGACCTTGCCGTCCCAGGGCGATTCCGATATTCTGTGCGAAGGCCCCGAGAATCAAGGCGCCGAGAATGAAGGCACCGGGAATGCGGGTGCAGGTAAGGAGCGAAGGATGCGGAGTTTCGACCCGAAAGAGAGGGTCAAGGCGCTTCTGGCGCGGAGGGATTTCGGCGCGGCCCATGCAGGCGGAAGCCCCTGACCGCCCTAACGGGCCGCTACACCCGCGTGGCCCGGAGGGCAGTCGGACTCCTGCCTGCCCGCTCTTCCGGAGCCCTGGGTGGAGACGCCTCAACTCCAGTGGAGTCAGCCCATATACGGACGGACGCCAGCCGGCTGAGGGCATCTCCGCTCGTCCAAACCAAAATCCAAGGGGGTTTAGAGCAATTGCCGTGCCAGGCCTGGCGTGCGAACGGTAAGACCTCCGGGGCGGGGGGGGACAACAGCTTACCGACCAGTTACTTACGCCGAGACGGGTCTGTCGTTTTTTCTGCACCGTGGCCCGTGCACACGCCTGAGCGTGTTGCAGAAGATCGACAGTCAGACTGCGAACAGTAGTGCCCAGTCCTCATAAGCGCTGAGCTGAACAAGACATGCGTCCGTGTTGCGTGGAAGCAACACGGATTGCGGGCATGCTGCCGTGGGGCAACGGTTTGGCCGCTCTCACGCGACCGGGGAAGATGGCGCCTGACGAGGGCGCTCGGCACGGGCGTCCCCGAAGGCACCGTCTGGCCGGCCTGAGCCTGGGTCCCGCCGCCGCTTTTGCTCCATTAGCTCAGACTTGATCGCGGTGATGATGGTGTGGGGGCTTGCGACGTTTGCAGCCGATGCAAGGCTCGGTGCCTATTTCACAGATCGGTGCCTTTGCCTCGCGATTGGACGACGACCCCGAGCAAGACGCCCGCGTACGGTACAGCAATTCCCCCGCCTGCAACGTTGTGGATACTCCGCGCGCGGCGTGGGGTTCATCGCATGTTTGGAGCCCCTCTTGGATCGCCTTTCCGCAGGGTTCTGGGGTCGCCAACCGCGCCCCTACCTTGTGCTTACACCATTGCGCGAAAGGCTCAACCAGAGCAAAGCTTGACTCCTGCATACGGGAGTGATACAGTCCTGCTCGCGTCTGGGCGTGCCGTTCAACCTGGCAGGGCGGTTATGCCCGTCCCGGACCGGGTCAAGTTGATGGACGGCGTCCGCGTTCCCCGGCCTCGAGGACCCGAATCACAGTAGGACACTTTGCGACTTGAGCACTGCCGCGCTGATCTGTTCCCAAGGAGTAACTCTCGCGCCGAACAGCATTGATGGTGTTCCCGGAACTCCCCTCGATCCCGTCCCTTGGGGGAACCCTCGATGAAGGTCCTTCTCGTCTCTCCCTGTCAGGATGTCACCCGCAAGACACCGGGCGCCCTTCAGATTCCGGAAATCGCCCTGCAGGTCATCGCCGCGCTGACCGACGGGCGACACGACGTCCGCATCGTGATGGAGGAGTTCGAGGGCCTCGACCTCTCGCTGGAGCCCGACCTGGTGGGGCTGAGCCTGATGACGGCCAACGCGCCCCGGGGATACATGGTCGCCGACCACTTCCGCAAGAAAGGCGCGAAGGTGGTCATCGGCGGAATGCACGCCTCGGTCCTGCCCGAGGAAGCGCTGCGGCACGCCGACGCCGTGGTCGTCGGCGAGGGGGAGCCCGTCTGGCCGGAGGTGGTGGCCGACGCCGAAGCCGGCAAGCTCAGGCCGCGCTACCAGTCCGACGAGCCAGCCGACCTGACCAAGGTCCCCCATCCCCGGCGTGACCTGGGCGCGGTGAAGCGCTTCATGAACGTGAACCCGTTGATGACCACGCGGGGCTGCCCCTACGACTGCGAGTTCTGCTCGGTCTCGAAGGTCTACGGCCGGAAGATCCGGACCTTCCCCCTCGACTGGGTCGTCGAGGACGTCAAGCTCTCCGGCCGCAAGTACCATCTCATCCTCGACGACAACGTGGTCGGGCGTCCCGACTATGCTCTGGAACTGTTCAAGGCCCTGAAGCCGCTGAAGATCCGCTGGGTCGGCCAGTCCTCCATGTCCTTTGCGAACCGCGAGGACCTCATGCGCGCGGCCTACGACAGCGGCTGCCGGGGCCTCTTCTTCGGCATGGAGACCGTCTCGGAAGAGTCCATGAAACGGATGAAGAAATCCTTCCGGGACCTCAAGGATGTGGCGGACGGCATCCGGCGGGTCCAGGCCGCGGGGATTCGCTTCCACGCCTCCGTGGTCTTCGGGTTCGACACGGACGGGCCCGGAATCTTCGATGACACCCTCGATTTCCTCATGACGTCCCGGGTCCACTCCGCCACCTTCAACATCCTGACGCCCTATCCCGGCACCGCGGTCTACGAGAGACTCAAGCGGGCGGGGAGGTTGTTCACCGAGGACTGGCAGCACTACGACCACACTACGGTGGTCTTCCAACCCATCCGAATGACCCCGCGTGAGCTGGCCGAGGGCCAGCACCGCGTCCGCCGGGCCTTCTATCGCCTGGGCTCCATCCTGAAGCGCTTTCCCCACCACATGAAGCACCCGGTGTTCTTCATGGGGATGAACCTCGCCATGCGCTTTGCGGGACGGCGGGCCCGGCTCCCCCTGGCGCCGGGGGGCGAAGAGCGCGGCGCGTTTATTGCGCCCGCGGAGGGGCCGAGGTCCGAGTCCTCGCCGGGGAGCCCATTCGCACCGGCCACGGGGCCGACCGATCCCGGGAGCTGAACAGATGCAGACGAACGATAACACCGATTTGAGCCCCGTCGTACCGTTCAACCTTGGCGAAGGAGCTTCGAATGGACTTCCGTGATTGTCGCAGTATGAAGGTGACGTTGGTGCCGCACTGCGCGTTGAACCAGAACGCGCGCCTCGCCGCGTGTGCGGAACTGCCGTGCGCCGTGGCCGAGCTGATTCAGGGGCTGATGGATCGCGGCATCGGCGTCGTGCAGATGCCGTGCCCCGAGCTGATGCTGATCGGGCTGGACCGCGAACACGTTCAGATCCGCAGTGCGCTGGAATCGCGCCCCGCCCGTGCGGCGCTGCGCCGGATGGCCCGGGACCTGGTCTATCAGATCGCCGAGTATCAGAAGTGCGGCGTGAAGGTGCTCGGTGTGCTGGGCAAGAACGGCTCGCCATCCTGCGGCGTCGAGATGACCTGGCGCGCCGAGTACGGCCCCGGCAGCGGCGCCTTCATCGAAGAGCTGCAAGCCGAGCTGAAAGAACAAGGCGTCAACGTTCCGGTCGTCGGCATGGTCGACAGCGAACCGGGGGCCGCGCTGGACGTTGTCGACGGGTGGCTCCAGGCGGCGGGTTAGGACCTCCCCCGGCACGCGTCACTCGGCGAAGTCGGGCCGGCGCGGGACGATCTGTATGCCGTACTTGCCTCGCTTCGCGCCGAACTGAAGGGCCAGCTTCCACGCCTCCTTCGCTTTCGGGATCTCGGCGTCGATAGCCGTGCTCAGGGCGGTCAGCGCCTGCAGATGGTAGTTGAAGTGCGGGGTCACGCGGCGGGCCCAGACCCAGTACATCTTCCCCCCGCCGAAGCCTTTGCCCGGCGGACGCAGCGGCCACACGCCCTTCGCGTCGGGCAACTGATCCAGCCCGCGGCTCGGGTACCAGCCGTTGTCGATGTTCAGCTTGGTGTAGTACCAGACCGCGGCGTAGTTGTCGATGTGCTTGGGCTTCCAGTTGACCACCTTGACGCCCTTGCCCATCTTGAACGTCGGCTTGCCCTTGTCATCGAGGACGGGCTTACCGCGCTTGTCCGTCACCGGGATCTTGATGTCGACCACCTTCGTGTCCAGCAGCGCGATGGCGGTAGAGTACGGCATCGCATCGCGCGGGTCGATCTTGTAGGTCTTACCGTCGGGCGCCTTGAACTCGTCGTCCGACGTGTAGAGCCCGACGATGTACTCGGCGGCCCAGTCACGGACCGGCTTCGCCGCCGCGAACCCCTTCTTGACCGCGTTGTCCAGGCCCCACACCACCCAGGCGTACATCCACACCGAGCAGCGCATCGCGTTGACCCAGTTCTGCCGGCCGGAGCACTGGAACGGGCCGCCGAGCGGGCTGTGCACGCGCCAGCCCGACTGCACGAACCCCTTGTTCATCTCGGCGAAGCACTTGTCGAGGAGCTTGGTGTAGTAGGGCAGGAGCGGATGCGTGTCGGGCAGAATAAACGCGGCGTCGGTGACCTGCCGCAGGGAGTAGTGGAACGAGCGATCCATCCCCTGCCACTTGAGGCCCTTGTACGGCCATTCGCCGGCGTGGTAGCTGGCCCAGAAGCTGAGTTCCTCGGCGTAGAACGTGTCGCCGGTCAAGAGGTAGCTGATGTAGCCGATGGACGGCATGTGGGCGTGGTCCGCTTGTGTCGGCGTGCGGGACCCGTCGGGCAGTCGGTAGAGCGAGAGGCGCTGGTTCTTGTCGTGCTGGCGCGGCTTCGCGGTGAAGATGTTGTAGCCTGGGGCGCCTTTCTCGCGGACGTGGACGAAGAACGCGCCGCCGCCGTTACCGTCGGCGTGGAGGATCCACCGGTACGTCTTGGGCGCCCCGCTGAGCAGATAGGCTTGGGTCCACGACGGATACGGCCCGAGGTCCCACCGCCCGCCGGTGTTGGGCATGTGGCGGAGGATGATGCCGTGTTCGAGGATGCCCTGCTTGCGGCGGTTGTGCCGGCGCATCTCGTCGCGCCGGCCGTAGAACTTGTCCACCTGGGCGGGCGTCTTCTTCGTCACCCAGCGGTACTTGGGCACGAAGCCGTTCTTCCACCAGTACTCGTAGTTGGGGCGGCGGTGGATGTTCTCCAGTTGCCCGTCCGTCCAGACGACGATGCGGTAGCGCATCTGGTCGATGTGATCGTAGGGGCCTTCCTCGTAGAGCACCTTGCCGGCGCTCACGAGCTTGACGCTCTTGAACTTGTACTGCATCGGGTGCCGCCCGCGAATGCGCGGCTTGCAGCGCTCGACAACCGCCGCCACGCGGAATGACTTCCGGCCGGTGAAGAACCGCAGCCGCCAGTAGACCTCGATGTGCGGGTCTTTGTTGCCGTCGGCGTCGACGGGGATGTCGTGGATCTCGATCTCGCGCATCACCGGCCCGTCATGGAGGACCTTCACCGGCTTCCGGCGCCAGTTGGCTCCCAGGTGCAGGGTGAGGTCTGACGTCAGCGGCTTGCCCTGCTCGGGCGTCAGCACGAGCTTCAGCTCGGGCTTGCCCTTGCCGAAGAAGACGACCTCCTTGAACGCCGGCGGCGCGGTGGGCTTTTCGTTCAGCCAGTCGATCTTCAGCTTGCCGCCCGGCGCCAGGGTGGGCACCTGGAACGACACGAGCGCGTGGCGGACCGAGCCGTCCTTGTTCTTGCGGAGCACGTTCACCTGTGCGGGCAGCTTCTTCCCATCGATCAGCGGGGTGATGCCCTCGGTGAAGTCGCCCTCGCCGCCGATCCGCGAGAACGTGACCGGCGCGTCGGCCAGCCCGCGGTTCGCGTCAAGGTTCTCGTACAGGTTGGAGACGACGACCTGCTGCGCCCCGGCCGCCGAAGCACACCACGCCACGCACACCACAGCAATCACGAACAGAAAGAAGCCGGCAATCCGCTTGCACATGTTTTCCTCCGCCGCTTCGTCCGGTGTCTCTCAGATAAACCTCCAGCCGCGACCATCGCGGGCCATTCCTCGTGATTCTACCACGCCGACACGCCGCCGCAAGGCCATTTGACACGGCCGCGTCCGCACGCTACTCTTTACGAAACGCGACAAAAAGGATAGCGATATGCCGGACAGCATCGAGCTCCAAGCGGACGATGTGCTGCTGGTGATCGACGTCCAGAATGATTTCTGCCCCGAAGGCGCTCTGCCGGTCCCCGGCGGGGATGAGGTGGTTCCGGTCATCAACCGCTTGGCCCGGATGTTCCCGCACGTGATCCTGACGCAAGACTGGCATCCGAAGGACCACATCTCGTTCGCCTCGTCACACCCTGGCAAGGAGCCGCACGACGTGATCGAGACGGAGTACGGCCCGCAGGTCCTCTGGCCGGATCACTGCGTGCGGGGGACCCCGGGGGCCGACCTGCATCCCGAATTGCAGGTCCCCGCGTGCGAGCTGATACTCCGGGACGCGTACCGGGCGAAGATGGAGTCGTACTCGGCGTTCTTCGAGAACGATCACACGACGCCGACCGGCCTGGGCGGGTACCTGCGCGAGCGCGGCCTGACGCGGCTCTTCCTGGTCGGGCTTGCCACCGACTTCTGCGTGCAGTACTCGGCGCTGGACGGTCGCAAGCTCGGTTTCGACATCTTCGTCATCGAGGACGCATGCCGCGGCATCGACCTGGAGGGCTCGCTGGAACAGGCGTGGGCAAACATGGCCAGAGCCGGGGTGGTCCGGATTCGAGCGGCCGACCTGAGGGCCCAACTGTGACCGTGCCCAAATCGCCGCTGATGACCGACCTCTACCAGTTAACCATGATGCAGGGATACTGGCTGGCCGGCATCCATCGGCGAGAGGCCTGCTTCGACTACTTCTTCCGTCTCACTCCGTTCGGCGGCGGATACGTGGTCTTCGCAGGCCTGGACGATGTGCTGCGGTTCCTCGAACGGCTGCGCTTCTCTTCCTCGGACCTGGCCTACCTCGAGTCCCTCGACCTGTTCCGCAAGGACTTCCTGGATTACCTGCAGAGCTTCCGGTTCAGCGGCGACGTGTACTCCGTCCCGGAAGGGACGCTGGTGTTCCCGGTCGAGCCGATTGTGCGGGTGACCGCGCCGCTGGAGGAGGGTCAGTTCGTCGAAACCGCGCTCCTCAATACGCTGAACTTCCAGTCCTTGATCGCGACCAAGTCGGCGCGCGTCTGCCAGGAGGCAGGGTCGGACAATGTCTTGGAGTTTGGCCTTCGGCGCGCTCAGGGGCCGGATGGCGCGCTCACGGCCGCGCGGGCCGCGTACGTCGGCGGCTGCGCGGCCACGTCGAACGTCCAGGCCGGCCAGGTGTATGGCATCCCTGTTCGTGGAACGCATTCGCACTCCTGGGTCCTGGCGTTTCGCTCGGAGCTCGAATCGTTTCGTGAGTTCGT
>CAZDHT010000008.1:46695-47323 GCA_964505325.1 uncultured Planctomycetota bacterium
CCCTGCAGAGCGGCGTGCCCAATGCCATCCGGGTCGGTCTGGAAATGAAGCAGCGGGGCGAGAAGCTGGCAGGGGTCCGCCTGGACAGCGGCGACCTGGCGTACCTGAGCATCGAGACTCGCCGCATGCTGGATGAGGCGGGTCTGACGGAGGCCCGCATCTACTGCTCCAGCGACCTTGACGAGCATATCATCCGCGACCTGCGCGCTCAGGGGGCGCGGATCGACGTGTATGGCGTCGGGACGAACCTCGTCAGCGCGAAAGACGAGCCGGCGCTGTCGGGCGTTTACAAGCTCGCCGCGATCCGCTCCGACTCCGGTGAATGGCAGATGAAACTGAAGGTCTCGGAGGGCTTGAAGAAGTCCACCCTCCCCGGCCTCAAGCAGGTGTGGCGGCTGTACGGCGCCGGCGGCGAGATGATGGCGGATTGGGTCGAAATGGAAGGGGAGGAGCCGGATTTCTCCGAGGGCGTCTGGGGGTTCCATCCTTCGGACGATCATGCCAAGAAGTTCTACCGGGAGATCGACCGGGCCGTGCCGCAGTTGGCTGCGGTTCTGCGCGGCGGGGAGATCTGCGCCGAGCTGCCGCCCCTCGAGGCGATCCGCGAGCGGGTGCGCCGTGAACTCGA
>CAZDHT010000009.1:0-45340 GCA_964505325.1 uncultured Planctomycetota bacterium
GTGGCCGAGGAATACATGTTAAAGCGGAATATCGTCTGGGGTCCGGCCGTGTCGCTGACCGAAAGCAGCGTGTCCAAAGGCAGCATATCGCCTTTGTCGTTCCTCACGTACAAGCGGTTGATGTCCTCGACGAGAAGGCGCTGGAGGTGCTCCGGCCCGCGCTTTTCGGCGGAGATCATGCGCGTCGTGACTTCTCTGCCGTACGTTGCCTGGGAGTTGAAACACGCCTCCGCGTCGATCGTCGTCATCTCGGCCACGTCGACGAGATGCACGACGACGGTCGACGTGCCGGCGTCCACAACGGCGATGAAATTGTTCGCAGACGTGTCCCCGCCTTCGAGGTCCATGATCTCGGCCACGCCTCTGCGATGACCGATGATGGCGGTGATGGTGAATTTGTTCTCCCTGAGGATTTCCGGCATCCGCCGGATGATCTTCAGGCCGGCTTGCATTGACGAGATCCCGGACACTTTTTCCACCAGGTGGTGAATGCGCTGGCAATCCGCGAGATTGTTCTCCAGGGTCGGCGGGTCAAGCTTGAGGAGGACCTTTGACACCAGGGGGGACTTCTCGAACTCCCGCTTCTTGACGCCGGGGCGTGCGGCGCGGAAGCGCTGGGCGTCCTGGTCGATGACGATCTTGTCCTTGGCGCGGGTCTCTTCGGGGATTTCGACGCGCAGGTCGCTCTCCACCGTGGTCTGGCAGGCGAGGACAACGCCCTGGCGTATCTCCTCGCGCGTCAGCAGCGGGCTGACGTTGCCTGCGACCCGGCCCGATTTCACGATCATCTTGCAGCGGCCGCATATACCGTCGCCGCCGCAGACGCTGTCGATCGCGATGTGGGCCTTCCCCGCCGCCTCGAGGAGCGTCGTCCCGGCCTCCACGGTGATGGCCTTGTAGATCGGAGAAAATTGAACCTTATAGAGCGGCATCTTTTCCTCTCACTTCCAGTTCTTCGCCAGGAACGCGGGAATCCCGGTCGCGTTCTCGGGCCCGATCAGAACTTCTTTCCACTCTGAGGTGTCTTCGATCTCCGCGCGGAACGACGGGATCAGGCCGGGGATAATCAGCTTGCGATGCTTGACCTTCTCGGCGACTTTTTGCTCCGCCAGCGCCTTGACGACCGTCTCCGCCGAGAGCTTGTCCCCGGCGTACGCATTCAGGATGCCGAGTCCCTCGGTGTCGGCCACGCAGATGTAGCAGGGCACCTTGCTCCGCTCCACCTCGCCCTCGACGCAGAAATACGTGAGAGAGAAGTTCGTGGTGAACAGAACGGGCGAGTTCTCGTTGACGTTCCCGACCTCGTAGAGCTTCGCCTCGACGGTGTTGGGGACCTGCGGATCCGTGTAGATGTTCTGGATGCTCGTCATGACCGGCAGGAGCTCCGCACCGTCCAGGCTGTTGATGATGATAATGCCCGCATACTTGGCCACGAACGTGCTGGCGAGCATAGTCTCTTTGGTCGCGTCGTCGACTGAGACGTCGACCATGGCCGGGAACCCGAACGGCCGGAAGCCCTTTTTGAGCGCCGCCCGGCGCGCCCGCGTGATGTCGCGGATGGTCTGGACGGTCTTCCTGCCGTCAAACGCGAGGATCATGTCCTCAACGCCTGCGTCCTTCGCCGCCTTCGTCAGGTCGGCGAGCTTGTCAAGCGTCTCGGCGCCGACGGCCAGGGGGCATTTGTTGTCCACGGCGATCTTTGCGAAGGCATCCGCATTCTGCTCGGTGGCCTTGTAGATCAGGGGCCTCTTGTCCGCCACCGCACCGACCGCCGCCGCCATCACCGCCGGGTCCTCGCCCATGATGACGAACGGCACCCGGCTCTTTCCGGCCAGCGCCTTGACCCGGGCGGCGGCCGCGTCGGCGGCGAGGCCTTCGATCTCGACGGCGGCCATACGCACCGACAGCTCGTCGCCCACCCGAATGAACACCGCGTTGTTGACCTCCTCCAGCCTAGCCATGGCCTCCTCGTCAGACAGCGACGCGGCGATCTTGCCCGCAAGCGCCGGCGGCTTGTAGAACTTCTCCTCGTGACGAAACATCACGGTCTCCTGGCCCAGATCGACGCCGGCTTCGCCCTCCGGCCCGATGTGCACCAGCTTCATCGGCGGAGCGGACGCCTCGGAGAACTCCTCCTTGGCCTCCTCCGAAAGATGAGGACAATCCGTCAGCGCTTTCTGCTTTGCCGCCACCTGCATCGCAAATGCCATGCACGTGGGGAAACCACAGTCCTTGCAGTTCGTCTTGGGGAGACTCTTGTATATCCCCATCGCGGTCAGTGCCATGATCGTGCCCTCCTTTGTGTTCTGCTCGCGGCCCCTCTCGACGCGGACGGGGGCCGATCGGCGCCCATCTGCGTTCATCGCTGCGGACGTTACAGCATCGGGTCCATGGCCAGCGCCGGGTGCTCGACTTTGGCGGCGAACTCCATGAGCTCCTCCGGCGTCTGGGCGTCGTCCTCCGTCGCGATCTTATCGTAGAGGTCTTCCTTGCCCATCTCCGTGAGCCGGGTCTTCAACCGCTCACTGATCTCTTCCTTCAAGGCCTTCGGCATCCAGGCCACGCGCTCGATGCCGCCGTCGGCCGAGATGAACTTCGGGCTGGTGATGTAAAGCTTCCCGATCCCCACGAAGCCGGGGGTCTGAATCCCGCCGCCGATCTGGCCGGCCAGGGTGGAGAACTTCATTCCGACGGGCGTCATGCCCTGGTGGTCGCGGTCGACGATCATCACGCCGTTCACCTCGGGGACGATCCCGACGATGCACTCGAAGCATCCACACGACGTCATCGGGTCCACCAGCATCGAGTAGGCGCTGAACTTGAGCAGGTTCCCGTTGGATTTCACGGCCACGTAGTCGTTGATTTTCTTCCACTGCCCCAGAACCGGGTCGATGCACTCGCCCTTGGCGACCGGCTCGTTGGGGCCGTGCGCGTTGATCCGGTACGACGCCTTGCAGTCGAGCCAGGTGTACGCGCCGCACAGCCCCAAGTGCTGCGGGGTGACGATGCACACGTGGTTGGGCGCGTAAGACTGGCACAGGGTGCAGGAGTAGAACTCGTCCACGTCCTCGTCGGTCATGCCGCCGATCCGGTCGTCCCTGTGACTGTAGGCGACCCTGGCCTCTCCGAGCGGGCCCTTGATCTTCTCGGCGTCAGTGTACAGCGTGACCTGGACGCGGTCGACAATGGCCGAGAAGTCGCTGTGAAACTTCGCTACCAGAATCTCGCCGAAGTCCTTGATCTTGAATCCCTTCTTGTGGGCCTCCTTGCTGATGCGCACCCAGACGATGGCGCGCTGGCCCATGTGGAAGATGCCATTGGCGCACGAGATATACTCGTGGATTCTCCGCTCGAGCACCGACTCGAAATCTTCCTGGAAGCCCCGGCCCGCCACTTCGACCACGATGCCCAGGGGATACGCTTCGCCCTCCGTCATGTCCTCGGTCTCGGGGCCGATCACCTCGATCTTGCCGTCCGTCACCTTCTCCATCGGCGCTGTCTTGAGGTGCTCAAAGCTGTCGCTGTACTTGCTGCCGAACTGGACGTACATGTCTTCCTTTCGGACACGTTCGCCCTCGAAACCCGCGCCGAACGGGACGGGAATCGGCACCTTTTCGATCTTGAGCGTCAGGCCGCGGATCTCCACCGACCGGCTGATGATGTCCGCCATCGGCACGTTCGCCACGACGTGCTCGTATCGGCAGATGCCGGTCGGCAGGATCTCGGGGATGTTGACGTTGGAGACGACGGGGAACCCGAAGTTGATGGCCCCGGCGGCGGTGGCGTATTTCTCGTCGGTGATGACCTGGTCTTCGGTCTCCGCGTCGTCGTCCGCGCCGAGCGCCCAGACGAAGGCGTGGACGCGGTTGAGGTTGTACAGCAGGATGTTCCGGGCCTCCCGGAGCCCTTTCGGCTCGAGGCCGCCGAAGGTCATCGCTGACCTGGCGGCGAAGTTCAGCGCGTGCACCGCGGCCGTGATGTCCTTGCCGTAGGGCACCAGGAACGTGTCCCAGTCCATCTGGATGTTCTCTTCGGCCAACTGCTCGGCGATGGCCCGGCCGTTGGTGTGCCCGGCCATGAACACCAGGATGTTCCGCTCCTGGAGCCCGCGGACCAGATCCACCGCCTCCTGGTTCGTGGCGCAACTGCCGGCGATGGCGGCGAAACCCGGCATCCGGCCGTCGACCAGCTTGATCCCCTGCATGCGGAGGATGGCGTCATCGGTGTAGCTGAGCCAGATGCCCTCGGCGGGGTTGGGGCCGGTGACGAATTTGAGGACTTCGATGGTCTCCTCGGCGATGAGCGTCGCCACGCCGGCGTCCAGAGTATCACCCAGGTACGGCAGCCACAACTCGCCCGTGGGGATTGGCCGGAGGAGGTTCCGCGCCTCCTGGAGCGACTGCTCGAGGTCGCCCAGCTTCTCGACCTTCTGGCCGAGGAAGAGGTACATGATCGGAAGGTAGTAGGCGGTGTTCGGATACTCGACCTTCTCGTCTTTACCCTTCTCCTCAATGGCCTTGGCGAGTGCCTCTTCCGCCCGTTCTACCATCCGGTGTGCGCCGCGTATTGCAGCAGTTGCGATGATCTTCGACACTTCAACTCTCCTTCTCGATGTCTCTGTCAAACAAGTCGAACAGAATTCATGCCTTTCCAGCGCTCTTGGTCGCCAAGCCGAGAGTTGCACCCGTTAGTTTCCGTCTGCACTCCGGACACAGCCGCGCGCGCTGCCGAAGCTCTTCCCAATCGACCCTCAATTTCTTAAAGATCTCCTCGGCGACGGGCACACTCACGATGCGCCTTCCGCACTGCTCGCAAGTGAGCAGCTTGGCCCGCGTCTTGAACGGGGATATCTCGATCTCGTTCGTGTCCTCGTGAATCCTTATCTGGATCGTCCCGACCGGGCAGACGGCGGCGCACGCCCCGCAGCCGATGCAGTCTTCCGCCGGCTGCCGGAAGGGGGCTGCGACAGCCCGGTCCGGCCCGCGCCCGGCGAAACCGATCGCCGCCCGGCCCAGCACCTCCTCGCACACCGCCGTGCACAGTCCGCAGAGGATGCAATCCCGCTGGCTCTGGGTGACCGTGGGGTACGGCGTCCCGTCCACCCCCATGCGACGGGCCAGCTCTCTCAGCGCCTTGCTCTCCGGCGCTCGCGCCAGCAAGAGCTTCATCACGCCCCGGCGCGCCTGCACGGCCCGCTCGCTCGACACGCTGACCACGATGTCCCGGCGGACCGGGTAGTTGCACGAGGTCACCAATTGCTTCCAGTCGCCGCGGTCCAGCTCGACCATGCAGAGCCGGCACACCGCCGGGGGCGAGATGGCGGGGTGATAGCACAAGGTGGGAATCCAGATCCCCAGCTTGTTGGCGGCGTCGAGAATGGTGGCGCCCGTTTCCACCTCAACCGGAACGCCGTCGATGGTCACTGTCGGCACGAACGGTTCTCCGTCACACTTTCAGCACCGCGGTGAACGGGCACTTGTCAAAGCACGTTCCACACCGGGTGCACTTCTCCTGGTCGATCACGTAAGCTGCTTTCTTCTCGCCGGAAATCGCCTGCTCCGGGCAGTTCTTGGCACACACGCCGCAGCCCTTGCACGCCTCGGGGTCGATCTCGTACAGGAACAGCCCGCGGCAGACCTTGGCCGGGCAGCGTTGCTCCAGGATATGCGCGTCGTATTCGCCGCGGAAGTAACGTATGGTGGACATCACCGGGTTGGCGGCCGTCTTGCCGAGCGCGCACAGGGAGGTCCCCTCCAGGAGCTCGGCCAGCTCTTCGAGCCGCTCGACATCGCCCGGTTGGCCCTCACCGTGGGTGATGCGGTCGACGATGTAGCGCATTTGGGCGATGCCCTCGCGGCAGGGGGTGCACTTGCCGCAGGACTCGTCCTGGAGGAAATCGAGGAAGTACTTGGCGATGTTGACCATGCACGTGTCTTCGTCCATCACGATCATGCCGCCGGACCCCATCATCGAGCCCAGCTCGGTAAGCTGGTCGAAGTCCACCTTCGCATCGAGGTGCTTGGCGGGGATGCAGCCGCCGGAGGGCCCGCCCGTCTGCACGGCCTTGAAGGCCTTGCCGTCGCCGACGCCGCCCCCGATGTCCTCGATGATCTGACGGAGCGTGATGCCCATGGGCACCTCGACGAGACCAGTGTTGACGACCTTGCCCACCAGGCAGAACACCTTCGTTCCCTTGGAGCGCTCCGTGCCGATGGCGGCGAACCAGTCACTGCCCCGGTTGATGATCGCCGGGACGTTGGCCCACGTCTCGACGTTGTTGAGGTCGGTGGGCTTTTCCCACAGCCCGCTCTCGACGGTGTGAACGTACTTGGCCCTTGGCTCTCCGGGCCGGCCCTCGAGCGAGGCCATCAGGGCGGTGGACTCACCGCACACGAACGCGCCGCCGCCCCGGTTGATACGGATGTCGAAGGAGAAGCCGCTTCCCAGGATGTCCTCACCGAGCAACCCCATGTCGCGGGCCCGCTCGATCGCACCCCTGAGCCGCTCGACCGAAAGCGGGTACTCGTTCCGCACGTAGATGTAGCCCTGTGACGAGCCGATGGCGTAGGCGCCGATGACCATCCCCTCAAGGACGACGTGCGGATTGCCCTCCATTACGGCCCGGTCCATGAACGCGCCGGGGTCTCCCTCGTCGCCGTTGCAGATGACGTACTTGGGCGAGCCCTCGGCGTCGCGGCACGAGCGCCATTTGCGCCCCGTCGGGAAGCCGCCCCCGCCTCGGCCCCGAAGCCCCGAACGCTCGACCTCGGAGAGGACCTCGTCCGGGGTCATCGAGCTCAGGGCCTTGGCCAAGGCCGCATAGCCGCCGGCCTCGATGTAGTCCTCGATGCTGGTCGGATCGATCACGCCGTTCTGAGCCAGTGCGATCCGCTGCTGAGCCTTGTAGAAGCCGACCTCGTCGGCGGTCGTCGCCTTTTCGCCGGTCGCAGGGTCCTCGTAAAGAAGGCGCTCGATCACCCGGCCGCCCAGCACGGTCTCGCGGAAGATCTCCGCGACGTCGGGCTCTTCGACCCGCTGGTAAAAGATGTCTCCAGGCTGCACAATCACGATGGGCCCGCGCTCGCAGAGCCCGTGACACCCGACGCCCTTGGCCTCGACCTCCACGTCTGCCTCGGCCTCCCCCACCGCCTGAACAAACAGGTCGTACAATTTGGTCGAGCCCTTGGCCGCACAACCGGGCCCGATGCAGACCCGCACGCATTTCGCCGAGGGGTCCCTCCGCCCGCGCAGCTCGGCTCGCACGCGGGCAAGATCCGCAGCACTGCTAAGCCGCTTGGTTTCGAGCACGGTCACGCTTCAGCTTCCCCCTCGGTTGATTCTTTCTCCGGCGGAAGCCCGGACAGAACACCCAGCGCCGATTCGACAGTCACCTCGTTGTGATATTCGCCGTCGACGATCATCACCGGCGCCACGGCGCACGCGCCCAGGCAGTTCACCAGTTGCAGTGAGAACAGCCCGTCGGGGGTTGTCCCCCCTCGCTCGACCTGGAACTCCTTGCAGATCGCTTCCGAGATCTGCCCCGCGCCCTTCAAATAGCAGACCGTGCCGACGCACAGGGTGACCTCGTGCTGCCCTTTCGGCGCCAGGCGGAAGGAGGCGTAAAACGTGGCTACGGCGTAAACGCGGCTGAGCGGCACGGCCAGCCGCTTGGCCAGCCGGCGCAGTTGCTCCGCCGGTAAGTAGCCATGTTCGGCTTGCAGGTCCTGCATCATCGGGATCAGCATGCCGACTTCGCCGTCGTACCGGCGAACGATGCCCTCAATCAGTTCCTCTTGTTCCGTCATCTTCGGGGCGTTTGCCGTCACCGTTCACAATCCTCGGCCGCCGGGCGGCTGATTCTATAAGAGACGCTGCTTCCCGTCAACGTGAAGCCGGCACTACACCGTTTCGACGGTCACCTCGGTACCGCGCCGGCTCAGCTCCTCGGCGATCTCGCGCACCACCGCGAGTTTCATGCCCAACTGCACGGGCAGGGCCGGGTTCTGGTGCGCCGGGTTGGCGGCCAGCCCGACGATAAAGTGCACGTGGTCCACATCGAGCAACAGGCGCACGAGCGCCGCCGCTCCGTCCGTCCGGAACCGCACCGTTTCCTTGTTGGCTCCTGATTGAAGCAGCTCGTTCGCGCGCGTCAGCGTGAGAATGCCCTCGGTGACCAGGTCGGTGTTCTCCATCCGCGCCAGGGGTGGGACATCGGGCCTCATCGTCTCGAGGTCCACCTCGAGCGGCTGGCCGAAATGCCGGGACACGATTTGGGCGGTGGTCCCGCCGCACACCGCGTGCAGTCCTAGCCGCTCTGCAAAGCGCGAGACGAGCTTCTCGTCGCCGGCCTTGTCCACCGGCGGGCCGGTCAGCACCGTCGCCACGAGCTTCCGCCGCACCTTGATGACAACCACGCTCACGTCGTCGCCCGGAGCGCCGGCGTAAAGCTCTTCGACGGTCCCGGCCAGCTTTTCGGCCAGGTCCTGCGCCGACAGTTCTGGGTGGGCGTGTCGCTCCAGGTATTGCGCCGTCTGCTCCCAGCCCCAGCCCAGTGGGTACACTCCGCCGATCCCTGCGTTCAAGACTCCGTCCGAGACGAATACGACCCAGTCGCCGAGTTCGAGCTGAAACACGACTTGGGAGATTTTCTTGCCGCCGACGACGCGTTCCTCACAAGGCAGCAGAGACAGGCGCCGCTGGCGCAGCAGCACTGCGGGCGGCGTGTCAAACTCGACCACCCGCGCGCGGCCGTCGCCGAAGAACTGGGCGATGGCGAAGGTGCTGTAGGCGAGCTTGCGCACCTGGCAGACGGGCAGCGTGCGGCCCAGGGTCTCCACGACCTCCGTCAGGGGGAGCTGGTTCTCCAGAAGGTGCATCGCGATGCGGGTGGTCAGGGTGGCGAGGATGTTGGCTTTTACCCCGCTCCCCAGGCCGTCGGACAGTGCGAGGGTGACGGAATCCGGATGGCGCGAGACGGCGATGCTGTCGCCGCACAGTTCCTCGCCGTGCTTGTGCAGTTGCTTCGTCCCCCACTCGTAGTAGAATCTCACGGCTGGGGTTCTTCCTGGAACAGGGACATGAGTTTCACCAGCAAGACCTTGGTCTCTGCGGTCGTCTCGCCCAACAGCGCGGCGATCTCCTGCGCCGTCTTCATCTGTCGTGAGATCACCTCCTGGGCTCGTTGCAGCGTCTGATCCCTGAGGTCGCGCAACTCCCTTCTCGCCTTTTCTTCTTCCGAGATGTTGATGAAAATCCCGCAGTAGAGGCCCTCCCCCTCGATCAGAAACAGCCCCACGCGGAAGCTCACGTCGTGCTCGGGGATGGTCTCCTTGACCATCAGGTTTCCGCCCGCGGCGATGGCCCTCTCAAAGCAGTCCGAGTGTACGAACGCCGCCGCAGGCCTGCCGAGGACCTCCTCGTTGCCACAGTGAAACATCGTGCGAAAGGCCGGATTGACGAACCGGATCCGCGTCTGCTCGTCGACGAGAAGGACCCCGTTCGGGGTGTGCTGCAGGATCGCGCCGATCTGAGCCGACCCGACCTGGCTATCGGAAGGTTTCACGGTCACGTCTCCTCGCTCGGTTCGTCGCCAGGTTGAATCCCCATGGGTTCGAGCAACTTGCTCCAGAGGATCTCGACCGCTTCCTGCTCGTTGGCGCTGGTGAGCGGCTCGTCGTCGATCTGCCAGTTGACTCCCTCGCCGCAGCGTTCCATGCAGAACGAACCCTTCAACTCGACCTTGTCTTTGAGGCCGTATTTGCTCAGCAGTTCGTTAAACCGCGTGATCACCTGGCGCGCCCCCTTGATGTGGCATGAACTGCCGACGCACACCGTCACGGTGGCCTTCCGGCCGCCTCCTTCCGCATGCTTGTCTGCCACCGTTAGTCCTCCTCTTTGCCAAGGCCGCGCTCGATCTGCACCAGGGAAGCCTGGCGTTTCTCGGCCACGACCTCATCCAGCGTCCGCAGCTCCAGCGCCCCCGTCGGACAGGCCGACACGCAGGCCGGCAGCTCGCCCCGCTCCACGCGCTCGAAACACTGGTCGCACTTGATCACCGTCCGGTTCTCGCTGTCGAGGCTGATCACACCAAATGGGCAGGCGACGATACACCACTTGCAGCCGATGCAGCGCTCGTGGTCAATGACCACCGGGCTGTCTTTGTCTGCGCGGTAAAGCGCGGCGGTCGGACAGATCTCGACGCACGGCGCGTCCTCACACTGGCGACACTGGAGCGGCACCACGAAGCCGGGCCCCTGTTCGACGCTCACGCGTGTTCTGGGAGCCGGGCTCTCGTGGATCGCCCGGTACAGGTCCTTCGAGACGGAATGCTCGACGGCGCAGGCCATCTCGCACGACTTGCATCCCAGGCATTTGTCCACTCTGACCACGATCATGCTCTTCATTCTTCGCCTCGCTCCTTAGTCCCCGGCAGCAGCCACTTGTTGCTCGTACATCATCGGTCGCAGCTTGAGCGCCTGGCGCTTCTTGTTGATGTGGTCGATCATCAAGTGCGCCGCCTTGATCGGATCCTTCTCGTAGGCGAAATAACCGCCGTAATCCTCCGCCATGCCCCCATAGACGTAGTCCGACACAGCCTTGCTTCCCAGCACGGGCCACGGGGTCCCCAGTGTGGTGAAGACCCCGGAGCATGCGACGTAGAACCCGATGGAGACGGCCTTTTCGGACATCCACTCGGGCGCGGCGCCCGCGGCGGGGAGGTCGCTGAGGCAATCGCCCAGCCCGCCCTCCGCCTGCACGTTGCACAGGGCGACCAGGATGCGGCTGCAATCGACGCACGAGCCCAGGTGGAGCACAGGCGGGATGCCGACCGCCTGACAGACCTCCCGCAGCCCCGGTCCGGCCAGCTCGGTCTCCGGCCTGAGCAGGCCCGCCTTGGCGCACGCCTGGGCCGAGCAGCCCGTTTCAACCACCAGCACGTCGTTCTTGATGAGTTCCTTGGCCATCTCGACGTGGCCGTAGTCGTGGGTGACGTTCGGGTTGTTGCAGCCCACCACCCCGGCCAGCCCGCGGATGCGGCCCTCGATGATCGCGTTGTTCAGCGGACGATACGTCGCGCGGTAACGGCCCCCAAGGAAGTTGTAGACGTTCTCCGCCGTGAATCCGGCGATCAGGTCCTCCGTAATCTCCGGGATGTCGACCGCGTCGGGCTTGCGGTTCGGGTAGTTCTCGATGGCGAGGCGGACAATCCGCTTGGCCGTGTCGAGTGCCGCGTCCTCGTGGAACTCGATGTGTTCGACGCTGGCGCCGGGGAAATGACACTTGGGCGAGGTGGTGACGAGCTTCGTGTGGAACAACTCGCACAGGTCGCCGAGGGCGGGCATGATGCACTGCACGTCAATGATCATGGCCTCGACCGCGCCGGTGGTGATGGCCAGCTCCTGCTGGAGGAAATTGCCCGCCACCGGGATGCCGTGCCGCATGAGGATCTCGTTGGCCGTGCAACACATGCCGGCGAGGTTGATGCCCTTGGCGCCCTTCTCCTGAGCCAGCTTGACCAGCTCGGGGTCGCGCGCCGCGGCCACGATCATCTCCGACAGCGTCGGCTCGTGCCCGTGCACGATGACGTTCACTTTGTCCCTGTCGAGAACGCCAAGGTTGATTGTCGCGCGGATCGGTGTGGGCGAGCCGAACAGGACGTCGCTGAGGTCCGTGGCGATCATCGAGCCGCCCCATCCGTCGCCCAGGACAGCACGGATTCCGTGCTTGAGAACGTTCTTCCACTCGTTCTCCACCCCGATGTGGGTGCAGTGCATCACCTGGACGATCTCGCGGTCGATCCCGCGCGGGATCACGCCCTGCCGCTCCCATTTCTCCTGGAGGGCCTTGGGGGCGCGGGCGATGAACCGCAGGGCGCCGTGCTGCTGGCCGAACTCGCTGAACGCCACCTCGGCCACTTCCTTGGCCAGCGCCTTTTTTTCTTTCCCCTCGGTGGAAATTCCGTACTCCTCGGCCAGATCGCGCAGCCGCTGCTCGCCCACGATTTCATAATCGGCGGCCTCGCCCTCAGCGGCCATCAGCAGGGTGTGGGCAACGTCGCGGCCGTGGTCGGAGTGCGCCGCCGCGCCGCCGGCCATCATCCGCACCAGGTTCCTGGCGACGATGGTGTCTGCGTTGGCCCCGCACACGCCGCACTGCTCCTCCGGGGAGCCGGAAAAGGGATCGATGCGGCACGGTCCCATGTTACAAATGCGGCAGCAAATACCCAGAGACCCGAAGCCGCACTGCGGCTGCATGCCGTCCCACCGGTCCCACGCCGTTGTAATGTTCGCGTCACTGGCTTTTTTCAGCATGGCCTGTGAAGCGGGGTCGATCGACCGCGATTTCTCCTTGGCGTCGTCGTTCTTGCCCATAAGACGGTCCTCATTCCTCCCTGGTTGAAGTAAGCTCGCTTCGTATTCTCTGCAAGACCGAGTCCACCCCCTGTAAGACCTCGGCCTCCACTTCTTTCAAGGAACCCTTTCCGCGGCCCGCCGCGGTGACGTTGCCGCTGAGCGGCAGCCAGGCGATGATGCCGTCGCCGGCGATACTCTCCTCGAGGAAAGCTCGCTCCTCCTGCGAAGCGATTTTGTTGGCGACCGGCCAGCAGCGCTTCAGGCCGATGTCCGAGGCCAGCCGGCGAATACGCTCCAGCGTCTCCACGCTGCGCAGCCCCGGCTCCACCACCACCAGAAGGCCGTCCACCGACGACGCCGTCGCCCGGCCCAGGTGCTCGAGGCCCGCTTCCATGTCCACCAGGACGTCTTCATCCGGGCCCAGGAGGATGTGGCTCAAGAGCGCCTTAAGGAAAGCGTTCTCCGGGCAGGCGCAGCCGGCCCCGCCCTGTCTCACCATGCCCATGACAATGAGCTTCAGTCCCTCGTGCTCCAGGCAGTGCGTGGCCGGCAGGTCGTCGACCTTGGGATTGAGCTTGAAGTAAGCCCCCACGGCGCCGGGCCGGGTCCCCATGCGTTCGGCGATGAGCTTTTTCATCTGCACGATGGGGACAATGCTCTCCGGGGAAGGGAAATCGAGCGCCGCGGCGAGGTTCGCGTCCGGGTCGGCGTCCACCGCCAGGACCTTGCGTCCTTGCTCGACCAGCCGACGGGCGAGCAGCGCGGTCAGCGTGGTCTTACCGACGCCGCCCTTGCCTGACACGGCCAATTTCATGTCGGCTCTCTACAACTCTCCCCACTCAAAAGGCCAGCAAATCCGGCCGTTGCGAGATAGCCTTCCGCCAGTGAACACCGCCACGCGTGGCGGTGTCGACATTGGCGTTTGGGCGCAACGGCACTGTCGCCAGGTCCAGCCAAGCTGCAATTCCACAGAAGGCCTGGATTCACCGCCACTGCTTGGAATGCAAGGAATCGGGAAGACCCGATTTCGACAGGGTCTGTACCGTCTTCTATGCTTGCCGTGACCCGAGCGTATATCTACCGCTATCATATGCAAGTTTGCCGTGCTGTCAAATAGTTTTTGCGGGTGGAGTGAGGAAGTGTGGGCAGCGCGGAGGCGGGAAACCGGGGACGGGCACGTCTCCGCTTCCGTCTGCGCCTTAGCGGCTGCATAACACTTCAGCTATCTGGGATGTCCGATGTACGCCTTTCCGGGATAGGCCGGTTTCGCCGAAACCGGCGCGCTCTTGTGTGCCGAGCGTGTTCGACTGCTTGGAGGTGGAAGTCCTCTCCCCAGCCTGATGGAGGCGAAGGGATAGCGAAGCGCAAGGGCGTCGTCGCGAGGCGGAGTCTGAAGGAAGCGCGGAGCAAACCCGTGACCCGACGTACAGGAACCGGATTCGAGGCGGTGCAGGCCGGACGAGCCGGCAAGAGGCAACTAAGCCCGCATCCATCAAGGGCCTGGGCCGTAAATCCGGCGGGTGTGCGGGGAAGGCGGTCGAGCGTACCTCGGGAGATCTGCACCGTGTCCCGGATTCGGGACTGAGGGGGCCGTGAGGTCTCCTGACCCCGGTGCAGAAGTCAGCAGAGGGCATAGTACCCCCCGCCGGCGGGATGCTCCGAATCGGCCCGCCCAAATACAGACTGCCCCATTACGCCCTCGACAAAAACGCTGATTACATCGCCTCCTCCGGTGTCGAGTTCAGGTTCAGTACCACCGTGGGCCAAGACGTGCTCTTCGAGGACCTCCTTCGCGACTATGACGCCGCCTGCATAGCAGTGGGCACGCATCGGAGCCGCACAGCACACATCGATAACGAAGACAGAGCCCTCCTCGGCCTCGACATCCTCAAGGCCGCCACGCTTAGCTCGGGGTACTGAAAGGAGGCGAAAGCAGTGACCTTCAAGGGTCCAGGCGGACCGCGCCGGCTGGCTGCCGGCCGGGCGCGGACACCCCTCGACGCTCCAGCAGCGAGCCCTCCAGCCGGTGCAGGTCAACCAGTGCCTTGAGATACGCGACGGCGGTCTCGATCTCTGCGATCTGACTCCCGACCAGATCGCGCTGCGCCCCGGCCACCAGCAGCGCGGTCGACTTTCCCACGCGGAACTTCTCCGTCTCGGCGCGCAGCTTCTCCTCTTGGAGTTTCCGGGTCGCCGTGGTGGCGGTGACCTGCTCCGTGGTGCGGCGCACCTCAACGTAGGCCGAGCGCACGTCCACCTGGACGAGCTGAGCCAGGTTCTCCACCGACTCGGCCGCCTGCCGTCTGGAGAGCGTTGCCCGGCGGTGTTGGGCCTTGGCCTCGCGGTTATATGGCGGGAACTCCAGGCGAAGTCCGCCGGACAGGTCGTAGTGTGTGTCGGCGATGTTTCTTGCAGACGATCCGAAGGAATCTGCGTACCCTGTTTTCCCCAGGGTGATGAAAAGGTCCAGCCTCGGGAGCAGGCCGTTCTTCGTCGTGACGACTTCCAGGTCGCCGCGCCGCACGGCGAGCCGCGCCTGGTTCAGGTCTGGGCGCATTCGGAGGGCTACCTTCACGTGATCCTCGACGCTCTCCAGCTTGATCTTGGGGACGGCCGGCTTGTCCTTGAGAACGATGTCGCGCCGCCACAGATCGGCGCCGGGGGGGTTGGTCAAGCGCAGGAGTTGGAGGCGGGTGCTCTCCAGAGCGCTGCGGGCGTTGATGAGCGCCTCCTGGCGCAGGGCGACCTCGGCCTGTGCCGCGGCCAGTTCGGTCTCGGCCAGCTTGCCCACCTTGATGCGCTGCTGGATTTCGCTGAGCTGCTGGCGGGCCAGCTTCAGCGATTCCTCGTAGATCTCGATGCTGCGCTTCGCCAGGGCGTAGTCCCAGTAGGTAGCCTCGATGTCGGCCACCAGGAGTTCGGCGAAACCCCGCAGCTCGTACTCGGACGACAGCGTGTCGAGCCGGGCCTGGCGCAGGCTGGCGAGGTTCACGTCAAGACCCAGCCCTCGGAGCAAGGCTTGGGTGACGGTGACACCGGCCCGGGTGGTGTGCTGGTCGTCGAGGGTGGAGCCCCAACTGCGGCGGGTGGAGAGGTCGACGCTCACGTCGGTCCCGGTGGGGAAGTGGTTGGAGAGGCCGAGGCCGGCGGCCGTCGAATTCGTGGTGGTGTCGGCGCCGGCTGGGATTCTGGCGGGCTCACGGACGCGGGACGCGGATAGCTCCGCAGCGAGGACCGGGTCGAACGCCGCCCGTTCCTCGTCTTCTTGGGTCCGCCGGATCGGTGGGGTATATCGCTCGACCGACAGAGCCCTGTTGTTTTCGAGCCCGATCAGGATTGCGTCGAAGATGCCGACTTCGAGCGGCCCGGTCTTAGGTACTATGACGCGGCGCGGAGGCGGAGGCTTTTCCCCGGGCTTGACCCCGTAAGGGGGGGAGAACCCGACGTAATCATCGACCGGGCGCGGCTGCCAGCCCACACAGCCGGTGAGGAGAAGGACCGCCAGCGCGGGGGTTCCGTATCGGAGGTGCTTGCGCAGCAGCTTCATCTGTGTCATGCTTTCACCCATTCATTCCGGAAAACGGAACAGATCGAGCCGCGGCGCCGGGCGGGCCGTTGGGCCCATTATAGCTCTCTTCTTCACGGGCCGGTCCGCTGTTCCTGCGCCGGAGTCCCTCGAAGATGGAGTACACGACCGGCACAAAGACCAGGGTGATCAGGGTCGAGCTCATCAAGCCTCCGATGACGGCCCGCGCCATGGGCGCCTGGGCCTCGCCGCCCTCACCGAGCCCGAGCGCCAGCGGGACCAGGGCCAGCATGGTGGTCATCGCGGTCATCAAGATGGGCCGCAGCCGCCGCCGCCCCGCCTCCTCAATGGCCTCGCGCAGGGCCATGCCGTCGCGGCGCCGAAGGAGATTGATGGTGTCCACCAGCAGAATGGCGTTGTTGACGACGATGCCGCCCAGCATGATGCAGCCGATGTAGGACTGGATGTTGAACGTCGTGCGGGTCAGGAAGAGCATCAGGATAACGCCGACCACCGCCAGCGGGACGGAGAACATGACGACGAACGGGTCCCGCAGTGATTCGTACTGGCAGGCCATCACCATGTAGACGAGCACGAGCGCGAGCACGAAACCGACGAGGAGCTCGGCGAACGCCTTCTGCTGTTCCTCGTATTCGCCGCCGAACACGATGCTGAACCCGCGGGGCACGGGAACGGTCCGCAGCGCCTCGCGCGTGTCGGCAACAATGGACCCCATGTCGCGTCCGGCGATGTTCGCGGAGATGGTGACGGTGCGCTCCTGGTCCGTTCGCTCGATGCGGGTCGGGCCGAGTCGCGGGCGGACTTCGGCCACGTTGCGGAGCACCACCGGCTCGCCGTCCGCGTTCGTCAGGGTCAGGTCGAGGATGTCCCGGAGGTCCATGTGCTCGGCGTCCTTGACCTGGACGCGGATGGGGTATTCGTTGCCGCCCTCGCGGAAGTCGCTGGCGCGTGTGCCGGAGAGGACGGTCTGCAACATTTCGGCGACCTGCCGGACGGTGAGCTTCATGTCTGCGGCCTTGCGGCGGTCGACGATGATCAGCTCCTCCGGCGTGCCGGTGTCACGGCTCAAATCGGCGTCGGTGACGCCGTCGATGCTTTCGACGACTTCGCGAACGCGGCTGGACAGGGCGTCTGCGACCTCCAGGTCGTGCCCGCGAACCTCAACCTGGACCTTTTCTCCGCCCGCGCCGGCCAGGCGCGACATCATGCGACCGACGAGCCCTTCGCTCGTGCGCACCCGGATCGTCATCCCCGGGATGGCGACGAGTTTCTTGCGAAGGACTTGGGCGATCTCTTCGCTCGACCGCTTGCGTTCGGCCTGCGGCACCAACGAGATGCGCAGGTCGCCGGTGTGCGACACGCTGCCCCGCCACGGCGAGCCGCCCACGCTCGAAGTGTAGCTCTTGATCTCCGGCACCTCACGGCGGACGATCTTCTCAATCTGCTGAAGCTTCTCGTCGGTGAGGTCGAGCCGCGTGCCCACCTCCATTTCCGCGTTGACGCGCACCTCGCCCTCATCGGTTTCGGGCATCAGCTCCGTACCGATCAACGGAACAAGGAACAGACTGCCCGCGAATAACAGCGCGGCCAGGACAACCGTGATCAGGCGGTGGCCGAGGGCCAGATGCAAGAGTCCCTTGTAGGAGCTCTCCATTTGCTGGAAGAACAGCCCGGAAAGCCGGAACAGCTTGTGGACCACTGTCTCGCCGTTCTCCGCCGCGAGGGACGTGGGATGCAGCAGCCGGCCCGCCAGCATCGGCACGAGGGTGAGGGCCACGGCCAGCGAGCAGAGCAGCGAGAAGGCGATCACGTAGGCCAGTTGACGGAACATCACCCCCGCCATGCCACGCACGAAGATCAGGGGAAGAAAGACGGCCACGGTGGTGAGGGCGCTGGCGACGACGGCCGCGGTGACTTCCTCGCTGCCGTTGACCGCCGCCTCCAGCGGCGCCTGGCCCTGCTCGCGCAGCCGGTAGATGTTCTCGAGCACCACGATGGAGTTGTCGACCAGCATGCCGATCCCCAGCGCCAGCCCGCCCAGCGTCATCAGGTTGAGGGTGAATCCGCCGAAGTGCATCAGGCCGAACGCCGCCATAATCGAGACCGGGATCGCGGTGGCGATGATGGCAGTGCTGCGCAGGTTCCGCAGGAAAAACAGGAGGACCATCACGGCGAGCAGCCCGCCGAAGAGCGCCGAACGGGTCACGTTGTCGATGGACCGCTGGATGTAGTCGGATGTGTCGATAATCGGAATCAGGTGAATCTGCGGGAAATCGCGATTGATCCCTTCGATCTCTTTGAGCGCGCCGCGCGCGACGTCGACCGTGTTCTTGCCGGACTGCTTGTTCAGCGAGAGCCGCACGCCCGGCTGGCCGTTCACCCGGGCGATCCGCGTTACCCGTTCCGACGCGTCCTTGACCTCGGCGACCTCGGTGAGCGGAACCGGCGCGCCGGCGCGCTCCGCGATGACCGTGTTGCGGAGCTGGTCGAGGTCCTGGTACTCGCCGGGCGTGCGGATGGTCACCTCGTGCGTCCCGCGATTGATCGTGCCGGCGGGGAGGTTGACATTCCCCGCGCGAACCCGGTCGAGCACGTCGGTAAGCGACAGGCCGAGCGCCTTGATCTTGTCGGGGTTGATGTTGACGTGGATTTCGCGGTCGAGCCCGCCCCAGATGTCGACGGCGGCGACGCCGGGGACGCGCTCGAGCCGGTACTTGACCTGGTCGTCGATGATGCGGCGCAATTCGACCTGGTCGAGCCGGCTGGACGCGCCGAGGATGAGGACGGGGAAGCTGGCCAGGTCGAACTTCCGCAGCCGGGGCCGGTCGGCGTCGTCGGGCAGCCGTGGGATGACCCGGTCGAGCCGGTCGCGCACGTCGTTCGACGCCGCGTCGAGGTCGGTGCCCCAGGTGAACGTGACGCGGACGTTACTGCTCCCCTCCGACGAGATCGAGCTGACCTCTTCAACGCCGGGCACCGCCCTCATCGCTTCTTCGATCGGCCGGGTGACCAGCTCCTCCATCTCTTCGGGGCTTGCGTTCTCGTACGTCGTGCTCACACTCAGCCTGGGGAACGTAATGTCGGGCATCAGGTCGATGGGCAGGCGGGAAAGGGAGACGCCGCCCAGGATGATCACAATAAGGACCACCATGATGGTAAAGATGGGACGGTGAACGGAAAACCGAGAGAGGTTCATGGCCGCCCTCCGCGACGATCATCCGCCGAAGTCTTCGGCGGGGAGGTCTGGGACCTGGACGGACCGGGCTCGGGGAGGCGGATCGCCGCGCCGTCCTCGAGCAGGTGATAGCCCAGGGTGACCACGAACCCCGACAACGGCGGATCCGCCACTTCCGCCACCTCCCCATTGACGATCCCGAGCTTGAGCGGCACGAAGCGCGCGGTCAGCTTCTCCCGGTCTGCCACGAATACCCCCTGGCGTCCCTCGCGGCGTGCCAGCGCTGCAACCGGAACCACCGTCGCGTTCTCATGCCGCCGGAATTCAATACGGGCCCGCGCGAAAAACCCCTTCTTCAGTCGCTGGTCGGCGTTCGGGATCTCGATCTCGACCCGAGCCTGGCGCGAGGTCTCCTTGAGCAGGGGCGCGATCCGTACAATCTTCCCTTCAAACGTCTCTCCAGGGTACGGGTCGGTCTCGATCTCTGCGGCCTGCCCGAGCTTGATCTTGGGATAGTCCCGCTCGATCACATAGATCACCGCCGTCATCACGCGATTGTCCAGGATGGACACAATCGGCGTGTTGGGCTTGAGCATTTCGCCCTCGTCCACGAATCGCTCGCCGACCACCCGCGGGCCCGTGCCGCTCTCCCACGAAACCCGGATCCGGGTGTAGGAGGATCGGACCTCGGCGGCCTTGAGCGCCGCCTCGCGCCGCGTGACCTCGGCAAGGGCGACCTTGTGCTTCGCATCGCACGCGGTGTGGCGGGCGCTTGCCTCATCGAGCTCCGACTCGGAGGCCACCTTCTTCTTGCGAAGGGCTTCGATCCGTCCCAGTTCCCGGCTCGCCACCTCCAGCGAGCTCTTGCATTCCGCAACGGTCGCCTCTGCAACGGCGCGCTCCGCGCGCGCCTGTTCAATCTGCTGCACATACTCGTCGTCGTCCAACTCCGCGATCAACTGACCCGCCGCGACCGGGTCCCCCACGTCCACCTTCAGCTTCTCCAGCCTTCCGGCAACCTTGGGGGCAACGACGAACTCAAAACGAGGAAACAACGACCCCGTGAACCGGCCGACCTCGCGGATGGTCGCCTTGCGAACCGGCGCCACCTCCACCGCCACGACCACGCCCTTTCCGCCGCGCCCACCGCGCCGCCCCGGGCCGCCTTCACCCTCCGCTTCTTTGACCCTGATGTAGATCTGCCAGCCCAGAACCCCCAACACGCCAAGCACAACAACTGCTACGATCACCTTCTTCATTCATATGCTCCTCTGCGCCGGACGCAATTCCAGCACTGCGATGCACGGCTCGCGTCGTACTATCTTCATCGGCGGTCTTCTCCTCCCATCAGTCCGTACAGGGAAAACTCCGTGATGTGCTGTGCCAACGCCTCGACTCCTTCGGGGCTGACTTTCACATGTCGCAGGGCGCGCCAAACCATGTGTCGTCGGCGCTGATAGAACAAGCACTGCGCGGTGATGCTGGCGACGCACAACTCCATGTGGCAAGGGGTGGCGCGAGCGCCGAGCAGCTCGGTCAATATGTCGTGAAGCAGCTCGTGGCTCCGGCGGATTCGCTTCTCGATGACGCCCCGCATCATCGGGCTGGGTTCCCGCATTTCCCTCGCCAACAGCTGCCGGTGCCAGGCGGGTTTCTCCGGGTCCAGAAGCCGCAACAGGAAGGCCCGAACGAAGGCGTGTAACCTCTCGGCTGGCGTCGTTGCCTCGTCCTGGCCGAGATCGGGCGGGTATCTGCCCATGGCGTAGCGGAAGATGGAGGAGAGTACCTCCACGTAGAGCTTCCGTTTGCTGCCGAAGTGGTAGTTGACGGCGGCCACGTTGGCGCCGGCGAGCCCGCAGATCTCGCGCACCGTGGCGGCCCGGTAGCCCTTGTCGGCGAAGGCCTTTCCGGCCGCGTCGAGCAGCCGCTCGTGAGTGGACTCGCTCGTCTTGCCGGCCCCCATCGGTCGTCCTCCCGTTCTGCTCGAAGCCAAGAGCTGCTGTCCAGCCCCCACCAAACGAGAGTTTAGAACATTTGTTTGACAATGTCAATATCCGTTCTGCACCCTCGGGGTAATTCCATTCTAGCCCGCGGCCCTTCCCCGCCGCGGAATTACGCCTTTCATCGTCCTTACTCATATCGCAACGACTCGATGGGGTTGAGCCGTGCCGCGCGCCGGGCGGGGTAGTAGCCGAAAAAGATGCCCACGCCCGCGGAGAACGAGAGCGCCAGCAGCACGCTGGATATCTCGATGATGGTGCCGAACTGTGTCAGCCGTGAGATGGCTGCCGAGACCCCGCTCCCCGCGGCGACGCCCATCAGCCCGCCCAATCCGCTCATCAGGAGCGCCTCGAACAGGAACTGGCGAAGGATATCCCGGTCCCGCGCTCCGATCGCTTTGCGCACGCCGATTTCTCGCGTGCGTTCCGTAACGGTGACCAGCATGATGTTCATGATGCCGATGCCGCCCACCACGAGCGAGATGCTGGCGATACCGCCGAGGAGGATGGTAAAGGTCTGCGTCATGGTGGACGCCGCCTCCAGCATCTCCGCCTGGTTGCGGACGTGGAAGTCGTCCTCCTGGCCCGGCCGGAGGCGGTGGCGCGTGCGAAGGACCTTCGCCACCGCGGTCTCCGCCTCCTGAACGTTCGCGCCGTCCGCGACCTGGACGTTGATGCCGCGCAGGTGGTCGAGCCCCAACACCTGCTTCATGGCGGTGGTGTACGGCACGAGGACCTGGTCGTCTGGGTTGAACCACCCTTGATCGCCCTTGGCCTTGAGCACGCCGACGACCCGGAAGTTCATGCCGTTGACCTTGATGGTCTCCCCCAGGGGGTCGGCGTCCTCGAACAGGTTCTTGGCGGCGTCGGCGCCGAGCACGGCGACCTTGGCCATGCCCTCCGCCTCGCTCTCCGTAAAGGTCCGCCCCGCCGCGACGGTGTAGTTGCGGATGTCGAAGTACGGCACGTTGGCGCCGGTCAGGGTGGTGTTGGCGTTCTTGTTGAGGTACTTGGCCTGGACCTTGCCGGACACGTCAGGCGCCGCCGCCGCCACCTCCGGCACCTCGTCCACGATGGCCAGCGCGTCCTCGACGGTCAGGGTCTGCGCCGTGGTGGTCCTGACGCCGCGCTGGCCGCTCTGCCCCGAGCGCACCAGCAGCAGGTTGGTGCCCATGGCGGACATCTGCTCCATCACCCGGGCTTGCGCGCCGGCGCCGAGCGCCAGCATCGAGATCACCGCGCCCACGCCGATGATGATGCCGAGCATGGAGAGGAAGGAGCGCATCTTGTTCGCCATGAGGCTCCGGAGCGCCAGCTTCACGGTGGTCCAGAACAGCACGGCTAGTCCTCCACGATGCGGCCGTCCCGCATCCGAATCTGCCGCTGACAGTGCGCGGCGATGTCTGGCTCATGGGTGACCATCACAATCGTCCGGCCGCCCGCGTTGAGGGAATGGAACAGGTCGATGATTTCCCGGCTCGTGCGGGTGTCCAGGTTGCCGGTGGGCTCGTCGGCGAGCACGACGGCCGGATTTGTCACGATGGCCCGGGCGATCGCCACGCGCTGGCGCTGCCCGCCGGACAGTTGGTTCGGCTCGTGGTGCATGCGGTCGGCGAGGCCGACGGTTCGGAGGGCCGCCTCCGCCCGATCTTTCGCTTCGCGGTTCGCGGCGTACAGGAGCGGCAGCTCGACGTTCTCCAGAGCCGACATCCGGGGCAGGAGGTTGTAGGTCTGGAAGACGAACCCGATGCGCCGGTTGCGGATGCGCGCCAGTTGATCTTTCTGCAGCCGCGACACGTCTTCGTCGGCCAGGAAATACTGCCCGGAATCGGGCTGGTCGAGACAGCCAAGGATGTTCATCAGGGTCGACTTGCCGCTGCCGGACGCTCCGGTGACCGCGACCATCTCTCCGTCGTCGATAAGGAGCGTGACATCGTCCAACGCCCGGATGGTGTCGCCGCCCAGCACATAGGTCTTGACGAGGGATTCTGTTCGGATCATCGTGGCCTCGCTCCTGTCGCACGCATCATGCCCCGGGCGGAGAGGTTGCCCTCCCTCCGCCACTGGCTTTCCGCCTTGCCCGCGGGCAGTACGACGCGTTCCCCTTCGGTCAGGCCGGCGGTGATCTCGGTGTTCACGCCGTCGGTGAGACCGACCTCAACCGGGCGCTCCTCGGTCGTCCCGTCCGTCTGAGCCACCTGGCAGACTGGCTGACCTCGCTTGCGGGAAACGGCCTCGTTGGGGACCAGCAGCACGTCCTCTTTCGACGCGGCGATGATCTCCACGTTGGTGGTCATCTCCGGTCTCAGGAGGGACTTGTTCCGGCTCTGCACCTCGATCTTGACCTCGAACGTCACGACGCCCGAGGTGTTGAGGCCCCGGGTCGCGATGCGGACCACCTTCCCTCGGAAGCGTTCTTCGGGAAACGCGTCGGCCGTGATGGTCACCGGCTGCTCGAGGGCCACCTTGCCGATGTCGCTCTCGTCGACCGAGGCGAGGACGAACAAGCGCGAGAGATCCGACAAGGTCAGCAGGGTCGTGCCGCCGCCCACATTACTGATGGCCGAAGAGATGATCTGGCCGGTCTGCACCTCCCGCGAAGAGACGACGCCGTCCATCGGCGCCATCACCTTGGTTTCTTTCAGCCGCTGCTGCGCGTCGGAGAGCGCGATGCGGCCGCGTTCGACGTCCGTCGCGGCCAAGCGGACATCCTCGCGCTTCACGTCGAGCGCCAGCTCGTCCACCTTCAACTCCTCGATGCGGATGCTCGCGTTTTTCAGGTCGGCTTCGGCCTGGACGGCGGCGGTCTCGGCCGTTTCGGCGTCCTCTTCGCTGGCGAGCTTCTTGTCCAGCAGTTCCTTCACGCGCCGCGCCTTTGCCCGGGCATCGTCCCGGTGCGCCGTCACCGCCTTCAACGCGGCCTCGGCGCGGCTATTCTCCGTGGCGAGGCGCTTCTCGGCCACCAGCAGTTCGCGCTGCGCCTTCGCCAGCTTGGCCTGATACGCCGACAGCGAGAGCTCCGCCTGCTTGGCGTTGCGCTCCTCGTCGGTCGGGTCCAACTGAACGAGCAGGTCGCCCTTCTTGACCGGGTCGCTGACGTCGAAGGGCAGCAAGACCGCCTCGCCGCTGGCCTTGCACTTGATGGCGACGTCCAGGTTGGCCACCACACGGCCGGTGGTAGACACCTGTAAGACGATCGGCCCGCGCTCGGCGCCCGCGGTGGACAACGCCGGAGCGGCCTCGGACGAGGCGGACCGCGCTCGATCCCACGCGAGCAACCCCGCACCCGCCGCGCCAACGGCCAGGAGGATGATGATTGTCTTCTTCTTCATCGATTCGCCCCTTGTTCTGAGCGGGCCTTCTCCGCCTCTTCGCCAAGTGACCTGCTCGCCGTTCGTACCGCAGCCATAGCGGGGTCTCCTTGCCTTGTTTTCAGGGCCTCTCGTGCTTCCACCAAGTTGTACGACGCCGCATCTGCATGCATCCCCGTTTCCTGAAAGAAACACCCCTGGAAGTCGCCGGGGACGGGGCTATACTACGGGGGCAAATGAACGCACTCCTTGCAGACTGCCTGAGGGGCGACGCGGCCGCCCGGAACGGTTTCGTCGACCGGTACGCTCCCGTCATCCACGGCGCCGTGCGGCGGCTGGTCCGAAGCCGCGTCCCGGACGATCCCGCCGTTGGAGCAGAGGACATCGTCCAGCAGATCTTTCTGCGCCTGTTCCGGGACGACGCCCGCCTGCTCCGCACCTATGATCCCGATAGGGCGTCGCTCACGACGTGGCTGACCATCGTCGCTCGCAGCACGACCCTCGACGTGCTTCGCAAGAAGCGGCCGGACAGCGTGCCGTTCGAGGCGGCCGTGCACTCGCCGGTTGTGGACGGGCCGGAACCGGCCGAACCCGAAGTGACGATCCCTGAAGGGCTTCTGTCGTCGCGACAGGCGCTTGTCATGAGGCTCCTGTATGACCAGGAGCGAGAAGTGCGGGAGGTCGCCGGAATCCTTGGAATCGAGGAACAGACGGTGCGCAGCGCCAAGCACAAGGCCCTCAGCAAGCTGCGGGCGTTGTTCGCCGCGGGGGCCGGCGGAGAGAATCCCCGACCAAGCGGGGATGCGAAGCCGACCTGGCGCGTACAACAGGGTGGAGGAACAGCCCAATGAGCACGCCCGAGAACAAGGATCGACAAGACGCGGAGCTCTGGCGGCGGTTCAGCAAGGCTCCAGGACCCATCGGAGCTCGGCCGGACATGGACCCCAATCTGCTCGCCGCCTACCTCGATGGCATGGTGACACCTGATGAGATCGAGCTTGTGGAACGGGCGATGGCGACGGACCCCGAACTCGTCGAGACCGTCAATGAGCTGCGGCAACTCAAGGACGCAGCACCGGCGGCGCTCTCGGAGCCAGCTCTCGCCCGCGCCAAGATGGCTCTGTCCGCAGCCGCCTCCCGAGCCGACGTGCACGCCAGGAAGGTTGCGTGGTGGCAGCGGGTAGCCGCGGCCGCGGCAATCGTCGCTATGGCGTTCGCCGGCTACCGCTTCGGGCTCGGCACCTCTGAGGTCCGGGCCTCAACGGACAACGAGCTGGCATCGGCGGCCACGTTCGAGTTGCAGCAGGAGCGGGCCGAGTATGACGTGCTGGCCCAGTTCGACGCCGCCGATGCGAACGCAGGAGGTCAGCGATGAAGAAAGCACTGCCATGGATTCTGCTGGCGGCATCGGTTGCCTTCAACGTCTTCTTCGTCGCAGGGATGATCCGCGCACACTACCGACATGGCCGCATGAGAGCGCCTGAAGGGCGCGCCCACCGTCTGGCAGATAAGCTGGACATGGACGCGCAGCAGCGAGCCAAGTGCGTGGCGTGGGAAAGAAGAGTCGCCGCCGACCGGAAGGCTTTCGAGGAGAAAATGGCGGAAAGCGGCCGCCGCGAAGCATTCTGGGCGGAGATTGTCAAAGATGAGCCAGATGAAGCGGCGCTTGAGGAGTTCGTTCAGGGATCGCACGGCGTCGAAGGACGGCGGCAGTTCGTCAGACACACGCGAGACTTGATGCAGATGCTGCGGCCCGACCAGCGGCAGCAGGCGGCGGAGTTCTTCGGCCGGCATCGCGGCCGTCGACGCCGGCGGGAGTAGGCTCGTTCACGGACAGCCTCTGGCTGCCCACTGACCCCGTGAGGACGGCTCACGACCCTTGCCACCCACCGCGCCAACGAACCCAAACCGACGTGCCAAGCTGGCCGAAGGTCCCGTCGGGCGCACGCTGCTCAAGCTGGCCCTGCCCATGCTCGGCGGGACGTTCGCCATGACCGCCTTCCACCTGGCCGACACCTACTTCGTGTCGCGGCTCGGCACGCGCGAACTGGCCGCCATGGGCTTTATCTTCCCCGTCGTCATGACGGTGGCCAGCATCGCGATGGGGCTCGGCATGGGGGCGGCCTCCGTCGTCTCCCGCGTCATCGGCGAGGGCGACCACCACAAGGTGCGCCGCCTGACCACCGACAGCCTGGTCCTCAGCGTCCTCATCGTGGTCGCCTTCTCCGTCGCCGGGCTGATGACCATCTCGCCGCTGTTCCGCCTGCTGGGGGCCTCGGAGGACATCCTCCCGCTGATCCGACAGTACATGACCGTCTGGTACGCGACGATCGCGTTCGTGATTGTGCCCATGGTCGGCAACGGCCTCATCCGTGCGGCGGGCGATACCGTGTTCCCGAGCCTGATCATGATTGCCGCCGCGGTGTTGAACTGCCTCCTGGACCCGATCCTTATCTTCGGGCTGCTCGGGTTTCCGCGACTGGGATTGCTCGGCGCCGCGGTGGCGACCGCCGTGTCGCGCGGCGTCACCGTCCTTGCCGCGCTCGCCGTGCTTCACTTCCGCTTCCGCATGCTGGACGCGTCCCGGCCGGCGCTGGCCGCCATTTGGCTATCTTGGCGCCGGGTCCTTCACGTGGGCGCGCCGACGGCGCTGACCAACCTGCTGCGGCCCCTCTCCCTCGGCATCATCACGCGGCTGGTGGCGTCGTTCGGCGAGGCCGCCGTGGCCGCGTTTGGCGCCGGCGCCCGCATCGAGCGCTTCGCGTTCCTGGTTCCGATGGCGCTGGGCGTCTCGCAGGTCCCGTTCATCGGCCAGAACTGGGGCGCGGGCCGGCCCGACCGCGTCGCCCTGTGTCGGCGATACAGCAACAGGTTCGCTCTGCTGTGGGGCCTCGTCTGTCTGGGTCTGTTCCTCCTGCTGGCCCATCCGATTGCCCGGAGCTTCAGCAGCGAGGCGGCGGTGATCGATACGCTCGTCCTCTACCTTTTGATCCTCCCGCTCGGATACGGCATGCAGGAGGTCCACCGCTATGCCTGCTTTGCCTTCAATGCAATCGGAGAGCCAAGGAGTTCCGTGCTTCTCAACGTGCTTCGCGTGGCCGGGCTGCTCGTGCCCGGGGCGTTCATCGGCGCGTCCCTGGGGGGTGTCACCGGCCTGTTCTACGGGATGGCTGCGGCGGAGATCCTCGCCGGCGCGGTTGCCTTGCTGTGGGGGCGTCGCCGGTTCGGGGCAGGCAATGCAGTGTCGGGGCGATAACGGCGCACGGCGTCGCCGCGAGGCAGTTGGCCGCCGCCAGCTCGAAGCCCGGAGAGGGGGGCAGCGTTCCGCATCCCCAACCCTCGGTTCCGATTTCATGTGCTTTCATGTGCCGGCGCACTTTGGCCACGGCCCTCAAGGCCGCCCGCGTCAGTTTGGCGATGACGTGGAACTCGCAGATCTGATGGGGGACCGGGCCGAACACCCCGGCGATGGGGCCGGTATAAAAGTTTGAGCCATCGGTGGTTATGCCCAGGAGTCTCAGGCCGCGAGCTTCGAGTGCACGTTGGAACCGCCGCAAGAGCCGCGTGATGTCTTCGTGCGTTGGATCGTGATCGAGTACCCAGTAGATCAGGCGGCGGAACCGGTGATTGTCCACGATGGACAGGACGCAGAACGGGCCGTCGTACAACTCGTCGGCAGCGATGTAACCGGAGAAGTCCGCGAGGGCTTACCTATGTCGATGCCTGTACGCGCGCCGGGGGGACCGCCCTGGCGTACCCAAACGCCGGTTCACTGGCCGGTGCCTGTCTGCCTCACTTGGCTGAAGTGTTGCGGTCAGGCTTCCGCCGTTCCCGCCGGCTTTCCCGAGGTCCGGCCCGATGCCGCTTCCGCTCGCAGAGACGCGGGGATTTTCTCCACATCTTCGGGCCGTCGGTAGTTGTAAGCCCACAGGATGACCCGATTGCGCTTCGGGTCGTGGACGCACTTCGCCTGATAGCGAAAACACCATCTGCCGATCTCTTCGAAATGCCCGACGACGTAGGGCCAGCGCCGACGGGCGAGAACCGTGCCGTTGGCCCCGGGGATAAAGGTCGGGCCTCTGATGCCCTTGAACGAGTTGAGGAACTCGGCCGCCCATTCTTCGAGGGTGCGATCCCTGAGCAGGATGTTCGCCAGCGAGAAGTGCCAGATGTAGAACCGGCGCAGCCGCCACTGGAAGACAAGGAGTTTTCGGCCCGCCTGAAGGGACGTGCTGACCAGTCGGAAGTCGGAGGGCAATTCAATGGAGATGTCGTACAGCGACCACGGGACAGTGGCCCCCACGTGGGCTCGGAAGCCGGTGGCGATGAGGCTCAGGACGGCCCTGGGCGTCTCGCGGTCGTCGGGCTGGAAGTGGATCCGGAGGAAGCAGGACAGTGTCGATTCGGAAGCGGACAGGAACGCGGTGAGGAGTTTTGCCCCATCCGGCATGGTGTACAGGAACGCGGGTCCACCGGGGAGGACGTCATCGAGCCGGTCGGTTCTTTTCGCGGCGCGGACCAGTCTCTTCGAGGCCCTCGAGAATCGGCTCTCCACCTTCCGGAGGTCGGGCGGCCGTCTCGGCCGGGTCCATTCCGCCTCCAGCCGAAGAGCGTAGTCGTCTTCCAGTTGGACCCGGGTGACGTTCTTGCCAAACGAGTACCCCGCCAGGTGCCAGCCGCCGGGCACCAGGAAGGAGACGCCGTCCCAGGCGAACGTGCGGGCGGCCGGCGGCGGATCTTGCCCTGGCTTCGTCATACCACTGTCTCGCCGTCGATGGTCCCGACGTTGATCTCCACCTCCCCCTTCCTGGCACTGCGGTCGACGGCCCCGTCTTTGAGCCACACCACCGTATCGGAGGCGGACAGCATCTTCATGTCGTGGGTGGCGGTGATGACAGTGATCCCAAGGCGGTCCTTCATCCCGCCGAGCAAGTTGATGATCTCCTCTCCCAGGGCCAGGTCGAGGTTCCCGGTGGGCTCGTCGGCCAGGATGATCGAGGGCTCGTTCACCAGGGCACGCGCGATCGCCACGCGCTGCTGTTGGCCGCCCGAGAGCTCGCCCGGGACATGGTCGAGCCGATGGCCCAGCTCTACCTGCTCCAAGACCCGCGCCGCGTCCCGGCGGGCTTGGCGGGGCGAGACGCCGGAGAACAGCCGAGCGATGGCGACGTTGTCCAGTGCGGTCATGGTCGGGATCAGGTTGAACGTCTGGAAGATGAACCCGATCTTGTGGCAGCGGAACCAGGCCAGTTGGCGCGGATTCAGGTCGGCGAGCCGATACCCGTCCACCGAGACCTCTCCGGACGACGGGACATCCAGTCCGCCGACCATGTTGAAAATGGTGGTCTTGCCGGAGCCGGACGGCCCCATGATGGACAGGTACTCTCCGCGCCGGACCTCGAGCGTGACATCTCTTAGAGCGTGAACGACCTCGTCGCCCAGGTGATAGACCTTGCACAGGTCTTTGGCGCTGATGATCGTGTCGCTCATTCCTCGATCCTCATGGCTTCGACCGGCTGCTTCTTGGCGGCCATGTATGCGGGAGCGATCGCCGCGAAGACGGAAATCAGTGACCCGATGGCGAATGTCACGCCCAGCGACTTGAGCACCCCCAGGACGGGGAAATGCCGGAGCGCGTATCCACCGTAGTCCACAAATGAAACCGTCACGGCCACGAGCAGCCCGAGCAGCATGCCCGTGAGCGTGCCAAGAATGCCCTGGAGCGCGGATTCGATGAAATACGTCTTCACGATGAACGAGTCGAGGGCGCCCAGGCACTTGAGCGTGCCGATCTCCTTGACGCGCTCGGCCACCGACATCAGCATCGAGTTGACGATCCCCACCAGGCAGGTCAGCAGCGAGAGGCCGATCAGGAGCAGCATCAGGTCATCGGTCCCGCCGCCGGAGAAGATGTCCGCGCCGGCGTTCTGGAGCAACACGTTCAGGCGCTCGTCATTCACGGCGACCAGGGTCTGGGTGATGTGGTCGGTGATGAGCATGTAGGCGAGGAACGCAATGGCCAGGATGACGCCGAACATGGTGATCAGCAGGCGGAGGAACCGGCGCCGCATCGCGCCCCAGCTCACGGTGAAGGCGATGCGCCAGGAGAGGGGCGTTTGTTCAGGGATTTCGTGCAGCGGTCTCGTATCCATAGCTTCGCTGTTGAGCACCTGTTGTCACCGGTTCAGGTCAATCGGGATCCGTATCTCCATGCTGTACGAGACGATCATTCCCAGCACCACGATCAGCAGCTCGCCGATGATCAGTCCGACGAAAAGGTTCCGCGTTTTCTCGTAGGCGTCTTTGCTTCCGTACTTCGTGACCAGACTCTTGGCGGCCCAGCCCAGGAACAGGGAGAACCAGTAGCCATACATCAGGGGATTGACCAGCATGATGAGGCCGATGGGATGCGGCAGCCAGAAGAAGCGCCGCCGGAAGAACAGCAGGCCGACCATCAGCATCGCCCCGAACCCCAGCCACAGGCGGCAGGCGGTGTTGTCCACCGGCTGCACCTTCGCAATCGAGGCGATCTTCTCGAACATCCCCTTCGGGAAATGGATGTAGAACCACCTCTGCATGTTGTCGGCGCCCTTTCCATAGCTCATCATGATGTGCGCCACCACGGCCACCGCGGCGGCCACCAGAATGCACAAGACTATGGACAGGTGAAATCGGGCGCGGCCCATCTTCATGTCGTCGCGGATTTTGATGCTGTTGGCCATCGAGGGGACGATGAAGGTTTTGATGTCGAGGAACATGGTGGAGTAATACACCATCAGCGGCGCGTAAAGGGGCGGCGCCGTCCAGGACTTGTTCATGCCGAACAGCGTGCGGATGAGGTGAAACGGGCTGACCCACGCCTGAAAGCCCAGAATCCCCCCCTCGGTGACGGCCCGCGCCAAGCCAATGCTGAGTGCGATGATGACGAAGTAACACAGGATCGTGTAAAACAGATTGGCCCCCAAGCCCCGCCACAGCAGAAGGACCAGGCCCACGGACCCCAGCAGGAACAGGAAGGAGGAGATCCGGAGCTCCCTGCGCTCCGCGGTCTCCAGGTCGCGCACAGATGAAGGCATGAAAAAACAGAGGATATACTTGCGACACTTGAACAAAATGAACGCGGCGAAGACCATCAGGGCGCCGGCGCCCTCGGCCGTCCGGAAGTTGAATGTGTACCACCACCAGACCGGGAAGGACCGTTCATCCACCCCGTAGCCGACCCAGACCAGTACGAGGAGTTGGACCATGTAGAGGACCCAGAAGAACCACAGCGAGAAGGATATCTTGGCCGGAATCATGAACGCCAGCCCGATCATGGTGAAGAAGATGCTGGACCTGGCGCCTGGCAGGAGGCCCTGCAGGGCGCTGTTCTGGATGTAATTCCCCCACGAGATCCTGATATCCACCCGAGGCAGGCCGGGGACCAGGTTCGTGTGGTGCAGCAGGTTCAAGCCCATGATCGAGCCCGAGATAGCCAGGCCGACCCAGAACAGGCCGCTTCGGAAAACAGAAGGAACGAAGGGCCGGCCCCCGGGGTTGTCCGCCCCGGCGAGCAGTTCGGGCAGCTTCGCCAGGGGGTAGATCAGCCGCTCGTTGTGGGCCCATTGCCGGAAGATCAGGACATTGAACGTCATCAGGACGAGGTAGGTCAGCCCGATGATCAGCGCCCACCGAGCCAAAGGCATCAGCCAGTCGGACCACGGGACTTCGCCGATGATGAAACGCCGAAGCGAGGCATCGAAAGAGGGGAACCTTCGCGTGATGTTGCGGATGGTCTCGGTCATCTCCGCGGCGGCGGGCGGGTCGGCGCCGGTGACCGCTTCACGAAGCTTCCGAAGCTCCGCCAGGGTCGCGGCGACGTTCTTCGCAGCGTCCAACTGGACCTGCAATTGCTCGCGAGAACGGGTCGCCTCCTTCTTCCGGCCGCTCAACTCGTCGGCTTGGCTGCTGAGATCGTCGATCTGGCTGTCCAGCCGGTTGAACTGGTCCGGCTCGCCCAGGCGCCTCTCCTGCCTCAGTCTCTTGAGTTCGGCCCTCACGGCGAGCAGTTCTTTGTTGGCGCTGTCCCATTCGTCGGCCAACTCTTTCTTGCGGCTGAGCAACGTCTCCGCCCCGCTGACCGGCTCGAGCCGCGCCACCGCCGAATCGATCGAGTCCCCGATCTGTTCGAGAACGTCAGCAGGGGGGGACCCGGAGGACTCCACCGCGGCCAGGGTCTTTTCCGCGCGGCGCAGGTGCCCCAGCGCCGAGATGCCGCGGATCAGCCGCCGCCACCGGCCGAGGTAGATCTCAACGGTCTCGTTGGGCAGCATGATGAAGCCCGGATAGGCCCGCATGCTCTTGGGCAGACCTCTCCGGAATGTCTTGACCTTCTCGAAGGCCCTGGCTTCGAGCTTCGCGAGGTCTTCCCTCTTCCCGTCCCTGTCCTTTTCATACTCGGAGAGCCGGTCCTTGAACACGACGAGGACCTCTCGGAAGGATCCGAGCTGCTCGGCCTCCTGGACGGCGCGCCAGGCCCTCTCCGCCTTCTTCCGGGCCTGGTGTTTGGCATCCAGCGTCCGTTCCGCCTTCTCGATGGCTTTGGCACGTTCAGCAGCGCCCTCGGGGACGGTCTTTGCTTTCTCCAGACTTTCTTCCGCCTTCGCCTCGACGGCCAGCGCCCGCTCGAAGCGCAGCGCCCGGTCGTAGATGTCTTTTGTCTCTCTATGCTTCTCAAGCGCGGCGACGTATTCCCTGGCGGCTTCCCGGATGCCCGGCTCGGAGAGGAAGTAGGACTCGTTCAAGGAGGGTTCGACATACTCATTCCACTTTGTCTGGTTGTTGTTCCAGTGCTCATTGTACAGCCCGCCCATGGTGGGGATGATCTGGGAGGCCAGCCCGAACGTCGAGATCCCCGCCGATACGGAACACATGATGAACACGAGGAGAATCTCGGTGACGGTGAAGCGCCGGACGAAGCGCAACAGCCGGCAGACGGGGTTGATCAGCAGCACGCACAGGAACAGCAGCACGTAAGGGAGCACGGCGATCTGGTTCGCCGTCACGACGAGGTCCTTCCGGTTCTCGAACCAGACGGTCACGAAGGCAAACAGCCCGGAAAAGACCGTCCCCAGGATCAGGGCACGAATGGTTATCTTGCCTTCTTTCATCTCCGCCATCTCCGGGCGCGGACCTCCATCAGAACAGCAGCGGTGCCATCATCTTCGTCAGAATGGTAAACGCCATGGCGACCATCGCCAGCAGCCCCATGCCGCAGGCGAAGCCAGCGACGATCACCGGGATGTACTTCAGCCACATGTCGCCGAATCTCCGGCGGAAGTAGAAGCGGCCGACCAGCGCCCCCAGCATCTCGAACACGATCCCGCCAAACGCGCTCTGGCCCATGCCGCGCACCAGCCCGAACACCAGCAGCGTGGGCAGGCCGAACATCCAGAGACAGAGGAACGAGACGGTGCCCGCGCCCAGCCCCCAGCCGAAGTACTCCCACTTCCACGCCTCCATGAACAGCGAGCCGCTTCCCATCGTGGCGCTGTACGTCAGGCAGGCGTTCTTGGCCTGTAGTTCCCACATCTTCTGGGCGAACGGATATGCGTCGGATGGGACCGGGGCCATCTGCCAGAGCAGTTGTGAAAACAGCAGCGAGGAGATAATGATGATCGGCGTCGTGACCAGCAGGGTCTTGACCTGGCTCTTGATCTTCGTGCCGGTCAGCTCGAGGATGCGGAACTGTACGGTGGCTCTGCCGTAGTTGCCGATGGGCGCCGGTGCGAACCAGATTTTCACGCCCTTGTAGCCGCTGAGGATGTAGGTCGCCTCGCGGATCATCGGGATGTCGACCGCCTGTCCGCACAAGCCCTCCAGCTTGGCGGTTGCGTAGGAGATGAGCGGGGTGTACACCAGGGCATACCCGACGAAGAACGGCCAGGGGAACCCCGGGATCAGCCAGGTGGAGAGGCCGATCCAGAAGAAGGAAGTGAACACGTATATTCCCAGGCTGATGAAGATGGAGAAATCGCCCCGCTTGACGTTGTTGGTGACCAGCTTGCGCCAGCCGGCAGCCAGCGACGTCCACCACGGCGCGCGCCGGCCGGTGTCGGTGGCCCCGCCGCGGCGGAGGGCGAGCGCCTTCATCAACGGCGATGCGATCTTGCCCAGGCTGATGAGGGTGACGGCGCAGGTCAACCCCACGCCAAACGAAAGATAGAAATCCACGTTGTTGATGTACGTGGTGTTGATGAAGTCCATCCCTTCCTCCCAGCTCGAGAGGATCCCGTGGCTGTACAGGATTGGGTTGGCCACCATGGTGAACACCACGCCAAGAAAGCTGCCGACCACGGCCCAGAACGGGAGCACCATGCCCAGGAGAAACATGCCCAGGTCGAATGAGATGTTCAGCGGAGCAGCGGGGAGGAACCTGCCGAGGGCCGGCGTGAGATCGACCCATGGAATGGGAATCAGTTGGACGGGTTTGGCAAGGATCGCCCCGGTCACCACCGGGACCCCGACGTAGACCGCCCCGAACACGAGCCCCATCATGCCGCCGATGGAGAAGCACCGCCACCGCCAGGATTCCTTCTCGGTCCGCGGCTTGACCAGCGCAGTGATGCCCGACGCGCCCACCGGCGCCATCGGGAAAGGCAGGTTCTCCACGTCGTTGACCAGGCGGTACATCACGTAGCCCAGGCCGTACGTGTTGATACGGCTGATGACCACGCCGGTGATCACCATGGCGATGGGGGCGAGCCAGGCCACGTTGAAGAACGTTGGGCCGACCGCCTTGATGGTTTCCGCCGACGGCGCCCACCACCAGGGGATCTCCTGCGCCACGCCCATCGCATGCGCATAGTCCGACTGCACCAGGAACTGGCGCCACAGCAGGCCCTGAAACGGCGAGCTCATCGCCAGGCCGGCCATGTAGTACAGGATGTACACCTCCTGCATCTTGAGGTCGCGGAACGACCGCCGGGCGACCTCGGCGAACAGGATGATGGTGACCCACCGCGCCGCCGCATTGATGCTCCCCCCGCTGCCCACCACGAGGCCGAGGTACATGGAGCCCGGCATCATCACCAAGCCGAGAAAGACGGCGCCGACCATGGCGCGCCAGTTGAAGCCATCCTCGAATTGGTCGGGCGGCTCCATCAGCTTCCGGTACTGCTGGAGTTCCCTGTCCTCGCTCGTCGAGCGGGTCAGTCGTCTGGCCAGTGCGTTGATGATTTGTCGAATCATCGTCCCTGCCGCCGTGTGGCGCCTGCCTCAGCCCTGTTTGAAAAGCTCGGCCGCCCGCTGTGCGTACGCCGCGTGCTGCGTCGCGTTCAGGTTCCGCCAGTGCATCAAATACTTGCGCAGCCGCTCCAGAAACGGCTTGTTCGTCGTCACCCAGTTGGAGTCCTGCCCGGAGACCCGCAAGATGTCCATCGTGACCCGGTGGCTCTGAACCACGTCGTCGTGCGCCGCCCGGAACGTCACCTTCTGGGTCACGCCAAGATCGAACGGGGCCAGCGCGATGTCGTAGACCAGGGTGTACGTCTCCCGTCCCTGCTCGTCGTGGCCTTTGGATTTCTGCTCGATGGATGCAATCAATGTGCCCGTGGACGCCTCGGTGAAGCGGGCGAAGTACTCCTCCAGATACGCCATGATGCCGCCCACCAGCGACGGCTGATAGATGAAGGGGAACACCACGGTCATTCGGTTTCCGGTGTGCGCCGGCATCGACCACTTCCGCTTGCCCGAGGGCACCGCGGCGCGGGTGGCCATGATCGCCGGATACAGCGTCGACAACAGGACCACGCCGATGGTGAAGAGAATCACGTACACGACACTCAACGACGAGAAGTTCAGATTGATGCCCTTGACCAGCTCGAACTTCGTCAAGCCGATGGCGAGGAGCTGGCCGATGAGATAGCCCCCGACCGAGCCGAGCACGCTGTACACAAAGGCCTCGGCCAGGAAGAACAGGCCGATGTGGGTCGGGTTCAGGCCGACCGCGTTGTAGATCGCGATCTCGTGCTTCCGCTCGTACACCGTGCCAAGGAGCGTGTTGAAGATGATGGTAGCGGCAATCAACAGGGGTATGATCAGCCGGGTCAGCCCGCCGACCGACGTCTTGTATCCGGACCCGATGTAATAGACGCCTGCGGGATGGAGCCGCTTGCCGTCCTTCCCGGTCTTGAAGTTCACTCGGCTGCCCGCGTAGAACTTGGCCCGGGTCGTGGTGAGCACCTCGTCAATCACGGGCCAGATCGGGGTATCGTCCTTGAAACGGACCGAGACGCTGAACGGCGCCGCCCCGAGACGTTTCGCCGTCTCGACCGGCAGGATCAGCAGCTTGGCGGTCTCGACGAAATCGATGCCGCTTTCGTCGAGAACGCCCTCCGCGTCGGGGGTCATCACTTCGCTGCGAACCTCGCCCCGCCGCTCCATGTGCTTGATGGGCAGGATCTGCAGGTTGTTGAGGTCCTTCATCGAACGGAGCTGCTCGTCGTCCACCAGGCCGACCACGGTGAACTCGCGGCCGTGAAACGTCACCCTGGCCGTGCCGATCTGGTCCGGCGGAATCTTCAGCGCGTCCGTGGCCGCGCCGGCGGAGAGAACCACTTCCGAAGCATGGTTGGAAGAAAAGAACCGGCCGCCGGGCAGCACGGGCATTTCGCCCAGGAAACCGTCGTCCGCGACGGACAGGCCCAGGACCGCCTGCACTTCCATGGCGTGGCCCGTCCTGCACTCGGCCCGGAACTCGAACACCCCTCCCCACTGCTTGCTGGGAGGCGTCAGCATCCATCGCCGGACGATGGTCTCGCCTCGCCCCTCGAACAGATCGAGGAACACGTGCAAAGAGGCTTCGTCCATGCGCAGGTTGCCGGGCCATTGGTAGAATATCCCGGTGTAGGGCGCCGTCCGCGTGACGGGGATGATGGTCGGGCTCATCTTCTGCGATACGCTGGAAAACGCCAGCATGGAGAAAGTGACCAGGACGATGGTGCCCGTGGTCAGCGCGGTCCGTATTCGCCGCCGCTTCATATTGCTCACCCCGATGAGCATCGCTTCGCGGCCGGCGGTCGAATAGCCCACCTCCGAGGCGTCCATCGCGGTGAACGTGCGGAAGAGCATCTGCATCTCGCCCTCGAACCGGCTGTGCAGAATGTAGATGACGAAGACCCCCAGCGCACCCATCACGAACGCGATGAAGATGGCCGCCGGCGCCTTGGCAATCTCGAACGCAGGATGTATGTGCCGGAACAGAACGTAGGTGACCGTGAACAACACGGCGAACGCCGCCATCTGCGCCTCAATCCTCGCGAATTTGAAGACCAGCTTCTGTACGAAGAAGCAGAACGGCAGCAGCAGCGCCAGGTAGAACACGATGGCCTTGAGCATGTCGTTGGTGATGGCGGACGTCCAGCCGTGGGCCTTGGTCTGCGCTCCCAGAGCTTCGTACAGGCGCCGCAAGCGGCGGACGTGGTCCCGGTGCGCCTTCGCCGCCGCCATCCTGCGGAGCGCGTCGTCCCCCCGTGCCAGGAACTCGTGGGCCAGTTGATTGGAGATCCCGCGCATCTTGCTCAGCCGGTAGCGGTTGAGGACGGACAGGTCCCGGGCCGAGGCGAGAAAAGGGTCAGGCCCCAGTTCCTCCGCCGAAGAGAACCCCTCGCCTTCGGGCTCTTCCGGAGAGGCGTTCAGTGCCAGCCCTTTCCGGCCGGCCACCAGCTTCACCGCCTCGTCTCTCTCTACATAGATGGCCCCGGGCTTGGCCGTCCGGTGTATCCACTTGGTGGAGACCGGCTGAGCCTGGACGCCCCCCAATCCGTATCGGCGCGGCACCGCATCGCGCATCGCGCCCAAAGGAATGACTTTGTAGACGCCGATCGCGCTGGCCGACAGGCGGGACGGATCATTGCGCTCGTACAGCGGAATCTCCTTGCAGGGAAACAGGGCAAACGTTCGGCGCTCCGCTTGCGTGACGTTGGAACTGACCCGGGCATGCGTTTCTCCGGCATCGATGGCGTGGTCCACCGTGGTGAAGTCCGGGTCGTAGTGCAGCGCGCTGCTGGCAAGCCGACGGTGATCGACGCAGTAGAACATCCGGCCGGCGCGCTCGTCCGTCAGCGCGAAATAGGCGTTGACCACGCCGCCCCCCACGATCGGCCTGAAGCTCCAGGCGGGCTCCACCAGCACAATGGCGCTCCCGGAAACCGGCAACTGCGGCATGACGGACGCCGAGAACTCATCGAACTTGAAAGCCTTGATGTGGATGGAGTAAGCTCCCTGTGTCGGCCTCGGGGGGGGTAACTCCCCCGACGATGTCACGGCCCGGTCGGCCAGAATCCCCCGGACGAGAATGGGAACGTATGCCATCAAGCCGGCCACCCGAGCCGGCGCCAGCCGGTCAAAAGTGTCCGCCGGCGTAAAGGCCGACCCGGCAGCAGCAAACACGGTGCGCAGACTGAACGCCGGGGACCTCTGAACCGCGTGAAAACAGTGAATGGCGGAATCATACGCCGGGAAGAAATGCTCTTCCGGCCAGCCGCCGACCTTTGTCATGGTGTCGACGAAGGGATTCGCTCTCCCGCGCCACTCGCGGCCGGCGATTGCCGCCGCCACCCGCGTCGTGTTCCGCCCGAAGCGCTCGGCGCCGCGCTTGGTGGCGTACATCGCCACCATGTTCAGCGAGGAGAACCCAATCCGATCACCGCGCCAGGTCAAGTCCAGCGTGAAACTCACCGGGACGCTGCGGCCGGCCAGCGCCTCCCTGACCGAGCCGTTGGCCACGTCGATCTTCAGGTCCCGCCGGTTCAGCCGCGCCCAGGTGCGATTCGTCCGGACCAGATCGGCGACATACCCCCGCAGAATGTCCACCTCCTCGGGGGACAGATCGCTCAGCTTCGTCCGGACCCCTACACGATTGAACAGCGTAAGCACGTTCACGTGTTTCGCATACAGCTCGTCCAGCCGTTCGATTTCCTTCCTCTTCTGCTCGTCCGAAAGCTGCGAACGCTGAATCACGAGCTTCCCCGCCTTGGTCTGATTCACGTCCCGCCTCGCCAAGGCCACCATCGGCTCCTTGATCTTGATTTTCCTGCCGGTGGACGCGTCCACCAGCGTCCGCATCTCAATCAGGAGGTCTTCCTCCGCCTGGCTCGGCGGCGCCAGCTTCAGGCGCTGATACGTCTTGAACAGGAGGTCTTGGGTGCGCATCTCCGCCGCCAACAGATCGCGTACCGCCGCCACCTGCTTGTCCGGCGCGAGGAGATGCCAGGCCAGCATGCGCTCGCCAAGGAAGTACTGCGTGTGGGCGTTGACCGCCACGAGCAGCATCGATCTCGCGGGTGGGGTCTTCTTGAACTCATCCAGCAGCCGCAGCAGAAGGTACAGGTTGGCGCCGGACTGGGCGCCCGCGGCGAGTTCGGGGACAATGCAGTTGCTGTCCATGGGCGCCACGAACACGCAGACCTCCTTCTCGAGGTCCGAAGAACTCCCCGGGATCAGGACCCACAAGTCCCGGAGGAATACGTTGCGCCAGCGCGACGGCTCCGCCTCGATGCGGACGCCCAGCGAGCGCGCGGAACGCTTCACCGCCTCCTTCAGCCTGGCGCCCTCCGCCGCGTTCACGAAGAAACGCGGAACCGAGACCTCCGTGGCGTAGACCTTCGCCACCGCCTCCGAATGGGAATACTCGTCCGGGGCGATGAAGATCAATCCTTTCACCCCGAAGCGCAGAAACCGCTGCCATGACCCGCCGCAGTTGAACTCCATCAGCGCGATGGCGCCCTCGAGGGGGACGCCTTTCAACGCCTCCAGGTCGGCGACGGTCCCGTGACCCAGGTACACCAGCTTGGTAGTAAAGTCCTTCGCAGGGAAATTGCCCGGGCGGAAGATCGTGGGGTGCATCGGGAACAGGCGGATGGGCGGCAAGCGCCCGGCCGTGATCCGCGTCCGGCCCGGCATGAACGTGGGGGCCTCGAAGCGGATCTGACCGTGCCGGAACCCGCTCTTGGCGAAGCGCTCGGCGACCCGTTGTTCAGTCAGCAGATTGCCCGGCGTCCCGGGGTGACGGACCTCTGCACCGGCGAAGAACGACCGCATCTCCGCCAGCAACTGCTTGCCGTCCGCCGGCGGCGCGGGCGGCGTCCCGGCGAGAACGGCGCCCCCCAGCAGGCAGCCGAGGCCGATTGTGAGCGCCCGTGCGATCTTCATGAGCCTACTTCACTTTGATCGATATCACGTTCCGCTCCATCAGCGATTTCAGGAACTCGACGATGCTGAGTTCCGCCTCGCGCCGGTTGGTCTGGTACTCGGCCACGAAAGCGTCGATGAGGTCCCGCACCGTCGCCCTCCCGTCGATCCGGCGAAGCACGAAGGAGCCCAACTCGTCGAGGTTGATCCGCTTGTCCGTCACCGGCGGCCGGAACCGGTCGAGGAACCCGCTGCCACGCCGCGTGCGGACGCTGATCGACAGGCTCGGTCCGCCGCCGTCGCCGACCGTCACGTTCTCGTTGATCAGCGGGACCCCCGCCAGCGAGCGCCGGCGGTCCAGCCGCTCTTCCTTCCGTTTGGCGAACAACGCCATGGGGCTCCCTTAACCGCCTTCGATGCCGCCAACCTCGATCTTCAAGTTCTTGCGCTCTTCCAGCCGCTGCGCCTTGCCGTCCCGGATCCACAAAATGCGGTCGGAGACGTCCAGCATCTTCATGTCGTGCGTCGCCGAGATGACAGTGATGCCTTTCTCTTCCTTCAGCCGGACCAGCAGCTCGATGATCTCCCTGCCGGTATCCACGTCGAGGTTGGCGGTGGGCTCGTCAGCCAGGATGATGACAGGGTCATTGGCCAGGGCGCGCGCAATGGCGACCCGCTGCTGCTGGCCGCCCGACATCTCGTAGGGACGATGAAACGCGCGCTCGCCCAGGCCGACCGTATTGAGGATGTGCGCCGCCTTCTCCCGGGCGTCATCCGCGCTCGTGCCCGCGAAGACCATTGGCAGCGTCAGGTTCTCCAGCGCCGTCAGAATGGGAAGAATATTATACATCTGGAATATATAACCGACCTTGTGACACCGCAGCCAGGCCAGTTCATAGGAGTCCAGTTGGGCGACGTCGATCTCGTCGATGAAGACCATCCCCTCCGTGGGAGAGTCGAGCCCGCCGATGACGTTGAACAGCGTGGTCTTGCCCGAGCCGGACGGCCCCATGATGGAGAGATATTCGCCGCGAAACACATCCAGACTGATGCCGTCCAGCGCTTTCGTCACGGTCTCCCCCTCGCCGTAGTAGCGCTTCACCCCGATCGCGCGGATGACGATGTCCTTCGGTTCCTTCGTGCTCATCTAACCGGCAAGCTCGCATTGAAACGGCGTCACGGGCCCGGATCAGTAGACGGCGAGTGAAGCGTCGCGCAGATCGTCCAGCACTTCACATCCCGCGCCACGCAGGCGCAGCTTCCATCCCATCCGGTCTTTCCTCGAGCCCAATACTATCAAGTCGGATACAGAATGGCCAGTGCCCGACGGGGCTTTCCGCACAACTCCCCCACCGCAGCGGAAGTCCGCGAGTCAAGAGTCACGCCTATAACATAACCTTGGTGGGGCAGGCATTCCTGCCTGCCCAGTGGCGGACAAGAATGTCCGCCCCACCGTTCTGTCAGAGTTCCTCGGGTAACTACGCCTCGGTCAACGGCTCGCGGGGCGAGAGGCCGTCCGGATCGTTGAAGGTCGCACCGGGCGGCGCCGGCACCGGGCCGCTCAGCAGCGGATCGTCGGTCTCCCGCATGAAACGCGCCAGCCGGCCGCGCATGTCCTCCAGTACCCCGCTCATCGCGGGATCTCCGGCCAGGTTGTTCGCCTCGTTGGGATCGAAGACCAGGTCATACAACTGCTCCTGCGCGACGGGGCGCTCCTTCCAGCCGTGGTCAAGCCACAGTTGCTTGCTGGCGCCGTCGTCACAGTTGGGCAGGACCGGGGTGCGGCGTCCACCGAACCGCCGGATGTAGTTGAACCGCCGGGTCCGGACCGCCCGCATCGGCTCGTACGCGGCGTGATACGTGACCTCCGAGAAGATCTCCTCGTTGATCTCGTCGGCCTCGCCCCGGATCAGCGGCATCATCGACCGGCCCTGGAGCCCCTCGGGCAGGTCAATCCCGATCAGGTCGCACAGCGTCGGGAAGATGTCGACCTGCGACACGAGCGCGTCACACACCCGGCCACCTTCAAGGCCGCCCGGGCCGCGCATGATGAGCGTGACGCCCAAGCCATGGCAGTTCAGGTTGCACTTCATCTCCGGAAACGCGATGCCGTGATCGGTCGTACAGATGACCAGCGTATTGTCCGCCAGGCTGGCGCGGTCGAGCGCCGCGAGCACCAAGCCGTACTTCTCGTCCAGGCCACGTGCCGCCGCCATGAAGCCGGCCATGTCCCGCCGTGTCTCCGGCGTGTCGGGGATCGGCGCCGGTGGCCGGCAGTAGCGGGGGTCGTCCGCCGGGCCGGGGTCAGGAAAGGTGCGATGGGTGTCGTTGAATCCGACCGAGAGGAAGAACGGCTGGGGCGGCGCGCCGGCGAGCCATTCGGCGGCGCGCCCGCAGCGATCCTGTTTCCGGCAGATGTTGACTTCGTCGTAGCCGATCTCGCTCGCGTCGGGAAGGACATGCTGCGTGCCGATCAGGGCCGAGTGATAGCCGGCCTTGCGCAGCGTGTGGACGATGTGCTGCCCGGCGTCCGCCAGGCTGAAGCCCCGGTTGACCAGGCCCAGCATGCCGCAACTGTGCGGGTACTTGCCGGTCAGCAGCGCGGCCCGCGCCGGCGAGCAGGTGGGTGCCGCGGCGAACGCCTGGCGGAACAGCACCCCGTCCTCGGCCAGTTGCTGCATGTTCGGCGTCGCAATGGCGTAGCCGTACGGCTGACAGTAGCGTCCCAGGTCGTGCGTGTGGAGATACAAGACGTTAGGGCGGTCCATTCCGCTTGCTCCTTCAGGGTTTCGTGGCCTCGCGCGCCCGCCGCCTGACGCGAGTGGGCGCTCATTGTATGCGACGCACAGCGGCATGCCAGCAACATCTTCCGGCTCTGCGGCCGGCGTCTGCCGATCACCAACCGATACCAACCGCGCGCGCGTTTCCACCGGCGGAGACACAGCTCCCTTGCCCGTCGAAACCGGGTGTGCTACGCTGTTGTCGTTCCGAATGTCTCACGACGTTGGTCCCTGTTGCGAGGGCGCCGGATGAGCACCGTCACTCCGAAGCAGCTCTACGAATGGTGCAGGATCCCCCACGATGAGCTCGAAAGTCATCCCGACGGCAAGGTGCCGCTCCGTCTGTGCAAGGACTCGGCGGAGATGGGCGGGATCATGGCCGGCGAACTGGTCGACGCGATCAAGGCGGCCAACGCGGCGGGCAAGACGTTCCGCACCATCATCCCCTGCGGGCCGAGTTGCTGGTACGAGCCGTTCACGGAGCTGGTCAACCACGAGCAGGTCAGCCTCAAGAACGTTGTTGTCTTTCACATGGACGAGTGCCTCGATTGGCAGGGGCGCGAGCTGCCGCGCCGGCATCCGTACAGCTTCCGGGGCTTCATGGAACGACATTTCTACGCCCCGGTCGATCCGGCGCTGTCCGTGCCCGAAGAGAATCGCGTGTGGCCGACGCCCGACCGGGTCGACGAGATCGCGGCAATGATCGCGAACGTCTCGGTCGACCTGACGTACGGCGGATGGGGGCAGGACGGCCACATCGCGTACAACCAGGCGCGGAGGCATCCGTTCAGCCACGTCACCATCGAGGACCTGAGACACTCGACGGTGCGCGTCCAGGAGAACAACGTGGACACGATCATCGCCCTGGCTCAGAGGACGTTCGGCGCGGCCTACCAGTTCGTGCCGCCGATGTCCGTCACGCTCGGGATCAAAGAGTGCTTGTCCGCGAAGAAGGTCCGCGTGTTCAGCGACACGGGTGCGTGGAAACAGACGGCTCTTCGCGTGGCGCTGTTCGGCCCGCTCACCCCGGAGTACCCGCTCACGCTGCTCCAGGAGCATCCGGACGCGCTCATCACCGCGACGGTCGAGACAGCCACGCATCCCGTCAGCCTGCATCCCGAGTGGGACCTCGGACTATGAGCCACCTCAACATCCGCAAGCAGAAGTACCGCGGGATGATCGGCGTCGGCGGCATCGGCGCCGGGTCGTTCTTCGAACTCTCCGGCAACCACACCCTCGGCCGCGAGGAGAGCCGCGGCGGCCGGCTCCTCGACCGCAAGGACTACTGCAAGCTCCACATCATCGCGCACTACGTGCAGACGCTCCTCGGCCCCGACTTCGAGACCATCCCCGTCGGCAAGGTCGGCAACGACGACGCCGGCCGCCGCCTCCTCGACGAGATGCGGCAGGCCGGGATGCGAACGGACCTCGTGCGAACCTCGCCCGGCGACTCGACGCTGTTCTCGTTCTGCTTCGTCTATCCCGACGGAGCCGGCGGGAACCTGACGACGGACGATTCGGCCTGCTCGAAGGTCGATGCCGCCTGTGTGACCCAGGCGGTCCGTGAGTTCGCCTGGCTCGAGGACCGCGGCATCGCGCTCGCCGCGCCCGAAGTCCCGATCGAGGCGCGGGAGAGGCTGCTCGATCTCGGAACGCGGCACTCGCTCTTTCGCGCCGCGGCATTCACGTCCGAGGAAATGCCGCGGGTCGTCGATTCCGGCCTGCTCAAGCGCGTCGACCTGCTCGCCGCCAACCTCGACGAGGCGGCCGCGGCGGTCAACGTACCCGCCGACGGCGAGCCCGACCGTATCGTCGACGGAGCCGTCGAAGCGCTCGGCCGAGTCAATCCCACGCTCCGCATCTCGATCACCGCGGGCGTCCGGGGCAGTTGGACGTGGGACGGCGCCGAGTTGTCGCACGTGCCGGCGTTCGATGCCGAGGTGGTCAGCACGGCGGGCGCCGGCGACGCCCACTTCGCGGGAATTCTTGTCGGCTTGGCCGCGA
>CAZDHT010000010.1:0-5368 GCA_964505325.1 uncultured Planctomycetota bacterium
CGGTAGTAGCATTCTTCTCGGAGTGCGAATCTGCCTGCAAATGGAGATTTGTGTAGAATAAGTAGTTGGGATCACGATGATTGACTATCCACATGTGGCAGAGGTCTTGGAGGCAATCGCCAGCGATTGGGCGATCTGTGACGACAGTGACGACCACGACTACATGACCTTGGTTAACGAGGACAGGGAGGTTCACCCGACCCTCAAGCCGCCGAAAGACCTCTTCCCCCGTCTTGAGGCCGACGGGCTGATCGTCTTCAATGCTGAGCTTTCTCATCCCAGGGTTGGCGAGAGACAATATATGGAATTTCTGGATGAACGAATCCCGGAGCCATTCGTGTACTTTTACACACTGACTGAGGCAGGGAAACAGTACCGACAGCGATGAGGACTGAAGATCCCAACATCACAATGCAGGCTACCTTCGGGGGCGCGCAGACGCGCCCCCTCGGAGCCTGATTGTGGGCGTTGTGTGCGAAGGGAGGAATGAACATGATGGTCCACGCCCCTACCGAAGTCGCAGCCGAACGCCGACCTGCCGAAACGTACCGCCCGAAGGGCTATGGTTTCCTTCGGTTCGCCGCCGGAGTCTTCGAGGCCTTGGCTGCCACGGCAGTCATCGCTGGCATCGTGGCTGTCCTCATTCTGCTCAAGAATCGCCCGGCGAACGTGCACGATCTGACATACGTCTCCATGCTCATCGCGTCGGTTCTTGGCGGGGCCATCGGATGTGTCACCAACTTCGCGCTCTGCGAGATCTGCCGTAGGCACCTCGATGTGGTCGTGGAATGCTACGCACTGCGCGGCGTCGTGGGCGAACTCCAAGACGAGGTCCACGCCCTGCGCGCCGAGGTCATCCGGCCGAGCGAACTCGGTGAACGCGAACGATAACGTGGTAGTGCTTGTCTCTCCGCGATGACCATGCACCTAGCCCGCGGTTGGGCCCAGGCCTGACGGCGCGGCTCACCCGCAACGTTAGCCACGATCCCTTTCGACCCGCCCACGAGACCGTCCGGCCACGTCAAGTTCTAGATGCGTCACGATTTTGCCCTCGCCGGTGAAATCCTTTGCCCCCGCATGACTCCCGTGTGAAAATCGCGTAGACAAATGAAACCGGGCCTTCGGCTTTGCTCAGGCCAGGGCGACCTGCCAGGCCCACGGCGCGAAGCGGCGCGGCCGATACCGGAACGCTATGCAGGAGTTGATAATTGCTGCGGTTCGCGGTATGGTCTAAGGATGAAGGTTCGGGAAGCGATCGAGATGATCCAGAATGAGCAAATACCTTGTGATCGTCGAAGAGACTGAAACGGGCTACTCCGCATTCTCTCCTGATCTTCCGGGTTGCGTGGCAACGGGCAAGACCAGAGATGAAGTTGAACAGGCCATGCGGGATGCAATCCAGTTCCATCTTGACGGCATGAGGAAAGACGGTGATAGCATTCCGACGCCCCGTTCCTACTCGACCTACTGCGAAGTTCCTGCATAACAAGAGAGTCAGGGGAAGTGAGTGTGCCGGGAAGTGAGTGTGCCTGGGAAGTGAGTGTGCCTGGCACACTTCAGAAGCGTAACACCTTGTAATACCGGAGGATGTGGGCTCGCATGTAAAAGTACCTCATCGCGCCCCTTCCATCGGCACGAGCTTGACCACGAACGCGTCCGACTTGCCCCGGAGCTTCGGCCCCACGGAGCCTGGCGTCGCGGGGAAGTCCCTCGACGACGTGCTGCCCACCAGGTAGATCTCGCCCTTCGGGCCGAAGGCAATGCCGCGGATGAGGTCGTCGCCACGGCCGCCGAGATACGTCGCGTACAGGAGCCTCGATCCGTCGGGGCTCAGCGCCGCGACGGCTCCGTCGCCGCCCCAGCGACCGCGGGCGCCGCCGTAGGTCTTCTGCACCGCGCCGGGCGTGACACGGAAGTCGCGCGAGCCGGTAGTACCCACCATCCAGATGTTCCCCTTCGGTCCGATGGTGGGCATCAGGTAGAACTCGCCGCCCGAGCCGCCGAGCAGCGTGGAGAACACGAGCCGTTTCCCGTCCGCGGAGACCTTGGTGAGGAACCCGTCGGTCCTGCCCTTCAGCGTCCGCTGGAACGCGCCGGGCGTGGTCGGGAAGTCCGGCGACCCGGTGACCCCGGTCACCAGCACGCTGCCGTCGTTAAGGAGCAGGAGCTGGTGCTCGGCGAACTCGTTCTCCTTACCGCCGAGGTACGTGCAGTAGACCAGCCGCTTCGCATCCGTGGAGAGCTTGGCAACGAAACAGTCGGATTTGGCGCTGTACCTGGCCCCCGCGGCGCCGGGTGTCACGGGGAGATCACGCGAGCGCGTGTGTCCCGCCACGTACGCGTTCCCCGCGTCGTCGACGCGGATGCCCATCAGGCCGTCCCAATCGCTTCCGCCGAGGAACGTCGCCCAAACGACGGCGGAGCCGTCGGGCTTGAGCTTCACGATCGCCGCGTCGCGCTTGCCTTTCCGCTTCGCCCCGAAGACATCGGGCGTCACGGGGAAGTCGTCGCCGTCGGCCCCGCCGACGATGTACACGTGGTCCTCCTTGTCGACCGTGATGCCGCCGCGGGGCCAGTCCTCCTGTCGGCCGCCGACGTACGTGGACCACACGAGCGTCTTCAGGTCCGGCGACAGCTTCGCGGCGAACATGTCCGACTTGCCGCCGCCGTACTTCTGCTGGTAGGCGCCCTTCGTGGTGCGCAGGTCGGGCGAGCGGGTCGCGCTGGAGATCACCACGTTCCCCTGGCTGTCGACGGCGAAGCCGTACGTGTTCCGCTCCTGCTTCGACCCGCCGAAGTAGGTGCACGCGAGGATCTTCTTCCCGTCGGCCGAGAGCCGGGCGACGAAGCAGTCGCCGCCGTAGATGCCCGGATGCCCCGTGCCAACCGGCTCGCCGCCATACTTCGGCTGCACGGCGCCGGGCGTGACCGGCAAGTCCGGCGAGTTCGTCTGCCCGCCGACCAGGATCGAGCCGTCCGGGAGCGGGATCACCTCGCGGAGCTGCTCTCCCGCGCTACCGCCGACGAACGTCGCGTACGCGATGCGGTACCGGGGCTCCGCGGCGCGGGAGCCACCCGCCCACCAAGCGAGGACACACAGACAAGTCATCAAGCGCTTCACGTTCACGCTCCTTCCCTCTTTAAGTGTGCCTGGCACACTTTAGAAGCGTAACAGCTTCTACCACAAGACAATACGTCATCGCATGTAAAAGCGCCGGCTCAGCGAGCATCGTCGTCACGGCCGTCCGAACGCCCAGGCGCCGGTGGAGGGCAGGCCCTCCTGGCCGAGCGCGTCGATGGCGACGACGTAGTAGCGGCGGCGCTCGGCCCGCGGCGCCTCGCACCAGTCGACGTAGCTCGTCCGCGCCACGGGATGCGGGTTGAGCCGAATGCAGAGCGTGTGGCGATACTCGTCCATCCGGTAGACGGCGTAGCCTCGGACGTGCTTCTCGGGGACGGGCTTCCACTCGATGAGGGTCGAGCCGTCGGGCCGCTCCTTCGCGGTCACGGACGGCACGCTGCTGGTCAGCGTCAGTGCCATCGTCGACGGCCCGCTCTCGACGCCGACGGTGTTGACCGCCTTGACCAGGTACGCCCGGACCTCGTGGCTGAACAGGCCGGTCGCCTTCTTGAGCTTCAGCTTGTCGTGAAACGACGTCCCGTTGATCGGCTTGCCGTTGAGCTTGTTGAACTTGCCGAACTTGCGCAGGCTGGTGGGGTGCAGGCGATCGCCGACGAGCATCGGCGCCGCGTAGACGTTGTAGCCGGCCACATCCGGCGAGGCCGACTTCGACCACGCGACCTCGACGGTGCCGTCCGGCCGCACGCTGGCAGCCGTCTCCAGCGCGAAGCGCGGCTGGGTCCGAACCCTGAGCGATGGCGGACCCTCCTTGCCGCCCTTGGTCGCGGTCACGTAGTAGTGCACGATCTCGTTCGAGTTCAGCCGCCGCTTGTCCGTCCACTTGGTCACGTCCTTGCCAACGGCCGCCGCCTTCCGGAACGCGACCTTCCAGGGCGCGCCGCCGGTTCCGCGGTAAACTGCGTAGCCCTCGGCGGCGGCGACCGGCTTCCAGCTCAGCCAAGCGCTGTCCTCAGCATATCGTGCCGCGGTGACCTGGACGCCCGTCGGCGCCAGCAGGCCAGCCGGCCTCGGCGCGCCGCCGGGGGTGAGCTTGTAGGTCCACACCTCCCGGACGGCGATGTGGTCGGAGTGCCAGTTGACGTGCCCGCCATCGAGCACGAACACATTGTGGCGCGGGTCGTAGCAGATATCGACCGAGTCGTGATGCGGGGTCATTCCCGGCGCGGGCGGGAGCTTGGCCCACGTGTTCGTCTTCGGCGTGTACTGCCACACAGCCGGGGCGTGGCCGGAGTGCAGTTGCCACGCGAGGACCGTCTTGCTGACCGGGTCGTACTCGACGGGCTGGCGGAACTGCGGCGGGTTGCCCTTCGCCTTCACGTCCGTCCACGTGTTCGTCTCCAGTTCGTACATCAGGGTGCGGTTGCTGGACTTGCCGTAGCTGCCGCCGATCATCAACGCCCGGTTCTGCTCGGGCAGGTAGACGAAGCCGTAGTTGGTGCGGTAGCCGGGCTCCGACTTCGACGCCGGCATGACCGTCCACGTGTTGGTGTAGGCGTCGTAGACCCAGGGCCGGTCCTTCTCGCCCCAGCCGCCCTGGCCGGCATAGAGGATGACGACCTGGTGCTTGTCGTGGTAGAGCAGCGGATGGAAGCCGCGCGGGCCGGGGTTGGTGACCGTCCGCACGGGGACCCACTTGTCCTGCTCGCCGAAGTAGAGCCAGGGGACGCTGACGCGCGTCGCCCGTCCGTAGTTCCACTGCCAGCCGTGGTTGGCGCCGGTCGCCTGAACGCTGGCGATGCAGCGGTTCGCCTTGTCGTAGACCGTGCCCCACGTGCCGCACATGCCGAACGGCTCGACGGGCGACTTGCTGCGTTCCCAGGCGTTCTTCGCCGGGTCCCAGAGCCACGTCTCGCCGAGCTGCGGCGTGTCGCACCGCTGGCCGTGGGCGCCCCACTTGACGATCTTGCCGGTGCCCCCGTCGAACATCAGCCCCGCCTCGTAGCTGGTGTTGCAGGCGCGGTAGTCGTCGAAGTCGATCGGCCAGTGGCGGAGGACCCAGGTGTTGGGCTCCTGGTCTTCGAGCGAGGGCGGCTTGACGGTTGCTGCCCTGAACACGGGATGCTTCTTGAGCGCGGCCTGCACGTCCACCCGGAACCAATACCACCGCCAGCGGAGCGCCCGGAACGCCTCGTAGCGGACCGACTCCGACGGATGGTCGAGCAGCTTGACGAGGGTCGGCACCGCCTTGGGGTCGCCGATGCGGCCGAGCGACTGGACCATCCAGAA
>CAZDHT010000010.1:5468-6532 GCA_964505325.1 uncultured Planctomycetota bacterium
AGCGCGTTGAACGCGAAGCTCTGGAGCGACGGCTTCTGGCGGTCGACCTTCGCGCACTTGATGAGCGCAGGCACGGCGTCCCTGCGGCCCGTCCAGCCGAGCGCCAGCGCGGTGGTCGAGATGGGGAGCTTGGTCTTCATCACGTAGTCGCTGAGCTTCCTGACCACGTCCTTGCTGCCGATCATGCCGAGGCTCATCGCGGCCAGGTTGCGGTCGTCGCCGGAGTGGCCGGGGCCGGTGAGCAGCGCGACCAGCGCATCAACGGCGCGCGGGTCCGGGCAGCGCCGCAGGGCGCGGACCCCGGCGCGGCGGATGATCGCGTTGGTGCTCTTCATCTCCTGGAGCAGGAGATCCCAGACCGGCTTTCCGCCCTTTCGGCCGAGCGCGAGCAGGATTTCCGCGCGGACTGCGTCGTCTCTCCGCGCGCGATAGAGCTCGAGCAGCGGGCTGGCGCCTATCCCGTTGTGGCGTTTGACGAGGCGGACCGCGTCGATCAGGTTCTCGGGATCTTTGACCGAGAGCCGGGCCAGGAGGAGCGTCACGCTGGCGGGGTCGCGGCGGTCTTCGACCGGCCGCACCGTCACCTCCTGCGGGCTCACCCGCATCAGCGCCCAGCCGGCGACCCGGCGCGTCCGGGCGTAGCCGGGCCTTTGCCCCGCCGCCAACTCCTCGACCGCGGGCCGGTCGAGCCGCTTGCCGATCCGGCCGAGGATCTCCGCCGCCCAGATCCACTGGTTGGTCGAGCGGTCCGGCGCCGTCTCCATCAGCTTGAGGAGTTGCGGCGGGGCGCTGTCCCGGACCACTTCACACACCGACACCCGGCCGGCCGGGGCACACGTTCGGAAGTCCCGTTCGAGATGATACAGCGCACCCAGGACATGGTGGCGGACGCTCTCGTCCTTCAACCACAGCGACGCCAGAAGGAACGCAACGGTGTTCGACTTCGATCGACCCAACTGGTACGCAGCCACCCGTCGCAGTCCGGGCTGCTTCACGAACTGCTTGACCAGGCCTTCCTCTTGAATCGCCTCAAGCAGAATGGCCTTGTCCTTCCACGTGGCCTT
>CAZDHT010000010.1:6542-44093 GCA_964505325.1 uncultured Planctomycetota bacterium
CGCCAGCATCTTGATGACTGCGCTCAGGGTTGACTCGCCGCCGAACCGGGACGCGTCGACCTGGCGAACAATCGCCCCGGTGGGGTAGGCGTACTTCAGGCCCGTCTGCAAGTGAATCTCGCGGAGGACCTCCCATCCGAACATCAGGCGCTTCGGCAGACGCACGACGTCCGATCCTGGCCGGTCCGGTTGCGATGCGGCGTCGGCGCGACCAAGTGTGAACGCTGCCACCACGCACGTGCCGAGCAGAAAGGAAAGCTTCATCATTGATACCTCCATCGGTCCGCCGGAATCTCCACCAGAACTCTTGTATGCTAGTCCCACGGGCGGGGGACGTCAATCGGAAACCGGTCGCCGGTTGCGGGCGGCGCGATAGCGGGCTATAATCCCACAGAAGCGCGGTACGGTTGTGCGATGGCTATGTCGAGTTCGGGAAGACCGATAGGCCGGCGCGAGCGCGAGTCGCGCCACTGAAAGGGGGAAGATCGGTGAAAGGAAAGGGAATAGACGAAGGGCTGAGGCGGGAAGTCTGGGAGCGGGACGGCGGGAAATGCCAAAACTGTGGAACCCAGGTCCGCGACGAGGATGACGCCAGCGAACTGATCATCGAGCGGGTCCTGACGATCCGCGAGATACCGATCTACCGATGGACAAAGAACTGCTGGAAGTGCAAGGAACCGACGACCTTGGTCAGTTACCGCCTGGAGGCACGCCGCAGCTACAGCCTTGGCGACATAGAGAAACTCGACTACACCCTGATGGCCAGATATCCGTTCGCCAAGAAGCAATTCAGCCGCGTGCTCGAGTGCGAGGTGGTGGCGAACGCGTGTGCTCACTGCGGGACACACCAGAGCAATTTCTACCTCGCCGATGACATCGCGGCGATGATTGCCGCGGGAACGGATATGGAGCCGCTGATCGACGCGCGGATCCCCAACAACCTGCAACTGAGCGACTTCCCGGGTTTCGAGAAAGTGCGTGGTACCCATCCGGACGAAGCGGCGGATGTCGGCCACGTCCACCACAAAGATAGGAACTGGCAGAACAACGAGCCGGACAACCTGACCCTTTTGTGCCGGGCGTGCCACGTGAAGGCCCATTCGCGTTAGCGAAGATCAAGTAGCGGAACTCAGGGACGGGAAACCCAGATCGGGCTGGACCACGCCAAGTTCCCGTCTTCGAGCGTGAGGCGGGCGTAGTAGTAGGCCGACCCGGGCGCGCGCTCCGTCACTTCCCAGACGACTTCCCTCTGGTGCGGAGCGACCGACTGCGCGTCGTCCCCGTTGCGCACGAGGTCGATCCGGGCGATTGGGCTCCCGCTGGCGGCGTCCACCGTAACGCGCAGATCGCCCTCCGCCAAGACCTCCGAGCCCATCGGATGCCCGTTGATCGAGAAACGGAGCAGCACGCGGACGTTCGTGGTCGCGAAGACCCGGCGGTTCCACAGCGCGTCGAAGACCGCGTTGCGTGAGAGTTCCGGCGCCCACACGCCCATGATCCCCTGGCGGCGCAGCAGGTGGTACTGCGGCGGGTCGTGCTGGAGCGAGTGCAGCTCGTCGCCGGGCCGGCCGTCGTGGATGTCGCCGCCGCCGATGAACCCGTATCGCCGCCCCAACGCCAACGCGTCCTGCACGTGTTGTCCCGGCTTTTCGCCGCCGTTGGTCCGCAACGGTAACGGATTGCCCTCGCTGGCCGGCCGCTCGCTGTTGCCCCAGACGGAGTGGATCTCGACGAGCCGCTCGACTTCGGGGTCGTGGCCCAGCGACCAGTCGACGCCCATCTCGACGTTCGCCGAGTGGTGGGGGATCACCAGCGCGCCGTGCTCTCGGGCGACGTCGTAGAGCTTCGACAGCTCGCCGTAGACCGGGTCGTCGCGGCGCAGGATGGGGCCTCGGCCGCCGGGGTAGTACACGTTGCGGTGGCCGAAGCGCTGGCTGGTCCACTCCTGGCCGACGAGGGTGACGAAGCGGCCGTCCTCGTTGTGGTCGTTGGTCACGTTGACGAAGTAGTCCCACTGCCGGTCGGTCAGGCTCTCGGAATGGTCGCTGATGGCGAAGACGTCGAGGAACGCCTCGTGGCGGGCGAACGCGTACAACTCCTCGGCGCATCGAAGCCCGTCGCTGAAAAACGTCTGCGAATGGAGGTCGCCCCAGAAGAGGCGCTCGGCGAGCGGCCCCGGTGTTACGCGGATGGGATTGCTCATCGCGGTTATGCCGCTCTCGCGGTCGCGGACGGTGAGGAACTTGGTGCCGGGCGTCGCGAAGCTCAGCCCTTCGATGCGGCGGATGGGGCGCGCATCGTTCGGATACGGGCCCGAGCCGTCCGCAAAAGAGAAGGCGTCCGGCCCGGCGTAGCCGCCGCCGCCGTCGATGAGGACCGCTCCGCGCCATTCGCACGGCACGTTGTCCAGGTAGGTGATGCCGCGGGGCGACAGGTTGAACGGCCCGGCGACGCTGAGGTGCGAGTAGTACTTGCACCGCCACGGCGCGGCGTACGGCTCGGTCAGCATCTTGATACCAAGCGAGAACGGCTCGCCGGCCGCGACGGTCGACGGCGCGGCGAGGCAGATGCCGGTGATATCCGCGTTCATTGCTCTTCCCTGTAGGGCCGGCCCGATGCTATCGGCCGGTCGCGGCCTTGTCAATTGAGGTGTCGTCCGCAATTGACAGCCACTGTCGCGCCGGACTAAAATCTCGGCGGCGGAGCCCGGTCCCGCCGACCGTATCGGCCTGCAATCAGAAGGAGAACGCTCATGGCGGGCAAGTCAACCGGCCTCAGGCTCGGGGTGAAGTTCCGCGTGCTCACCGATGAACAGATCGAGGACATCCACTTGGCCAGCCTGGAGATCCTCGAACGCACCGGCATCGCCATCGAGCACGAGGAGGCGCGGGAGCTGCTCCGCAAGCACGGCTGTGCGGTCGACGGCGACCGTGTCCGCATCCCGCCGGGTCTGGTCAAGCAGGCGCTGGCAAGTGCGCCGGAGCGGGTGCTCCTGTACAATCGCAAGGACGAGCCGGCCGTGGACCTCGGCGCCGACCGCAGCTACTTCGGCACCGGCTCCGACACGCCCACCTACATCGATCCGTACACCGGCGAGATGAAGCCGACCAGCCGCGACTCGGTGCAGACCATCGCGCGGCTGTGCGACGCTCTGCCCAACATCGACTTCGTGATGTCGATGGGCATCGCCAGGGAGCGGCCCGGCACCAGCTCGTTCGTACACCAGTACGCGGCGATGCAGGAGGGGACGGTCAAGCCCATCGTGTTCACCGCCCAGGGCCGGAAGGACATCGAGCCCATCCGCCGGATCGCGTTGGCCGCGGCGGGCGGCGACGAGGACTTGCTCCGCCTGCACCCCCGCTGCCTGCTCTACACCGAGCCCATCAGCCCGCTGCTCATCACGCGCGAGGCGCTGGAGATGCTGCTCTTCTGCGCCGAGACCCGCCTGCCGGTCACGTTCCCCAGCGGCATCATGTGCGGCGGGACCGCGCCCGTCACGCTGGCGGGCGGGCTGGCGCTCGGCAACGCCGAGACGCTCGCCGGGCTGACCGTGCTCCAACTCGCCGGCCCCGGATCGCCGTACGTCTACGGCGGCAACGTCTCGGTGATGGACATGCGGACGAGCATCTACACCTACGCCTCGCCCGAGTTCCACCTGGCGTTCGCGGCGTTCTGCGACCTGGGCCGTCACTACAAGCTGCCCGTGTGGGGTCTCGCCGGCGCCGCCGACGCCAAGTGCCCCGACCTCCAGGCCGGCGCCGAGGCTGCCTATGAGCTGCTCCTCGCACGACTCAGCGGCAACAACCTGGTCCACGACGTCGGCTACATCAACAGTGGCCTCACCGCAAGCATGGAGTTCATCGTGCTCTGCGACGAGATCATCGAGGTCACCAACCGCATCGCGGCGGGCATCGAGGTGTCGGAGCGCACGCTGGCCCTGGACGTCATCGACGAGATCGGGCCGGGCGGCCACTTCCTCGCCGCCGATCACACCGTGCAGAACTTCCGCCAGCACATCTGGCATCCGAAGCTGTTCGAGCGGGATTCGTATGAAGGATGGGAATCGCGCGGGGGCAAAGACCTGCTCACCAAGCTTAACGAGCGGGTGAAGGAGATCCTCGAGACCCACCAGCCCGAGCCGCTGGCTGAAGAGGCGACAAAGAAGATCGCCGAAATCCTGGCCGAGCGCGAAGCGCTGGCCGAGTAGCGATGCCGGTAAAGACCTGACCACCATCCTTCGACTTCGCTCAGGACAGGCGACACGAAGCTTGCCCGCCGGAGTTTCAGCGAAGGCGGGGTACCAAGGATCACAAAGGAACGGGGCAGGGTGGGCCGCGCCCGCAGCCGCAAGAAGCGGGGCAAAATGAAAACGACAGGCGCAACCTATTGACGACGCAGCCCTTACAGCCTTGCTACGCCTGGCCAACGCGCCACTGCGCCCAGACGGGGGGGGGCCGTTCCGGGCGCAGAAGGCTTGCTTGACCTGCGATGGTGGGGTAGACTGTCGACAGGCGAGGAATGGCGGCAGGAGTTGGGTGGTCGGGAGAACGCCGACCTCGCGATGCGGCTTCGAACGCATACGCATCGCGGCCGGCCGTTGAGCAGCGACCGTTTCCTGAGCAAAGTCGAGAAGCGTTTCGCCCGCCGCATCCGAGCCTTGCCCGTCCGCCGGCTGAAAACGCGGAGGCAAGGGCGAAAGAAATAGGTGGCCGTCTCCGATACCCGATCCCCGATACTCGTGAGAGGAGGGACATGGACGTTCCATATGTCATCGTAGACGTCAAGCAAGGCACGCGGGACTGGCTGGAGTGGCGCCACAACGGCGTCGGCGCCTCCGACGCACCAGTCGTAATGGGGGAGAACCCGTGGAGAAGCGCATCGAGCCTTCTTTCCGAAAAACGTAGTATACCACGAAACACAAGACAGAACTCGGCGATGGCTAGGGGGACCCGCCTCGAACCCACGGCCCGCAAGGCCTACGAGTCCAGAGCGGGGGTCTCGGTGCGCCCGTTATGCCTACAGAGCACGACGCATTCCTGGATGCGCGCCAGCGTGGACGGGATATCCGCAGATGGTGAGGCGCTCGTCGAGATCAAGTGCGGAGAATCTGTGTATCGAAAGACAGCATCCAGCCGACGCGTTCCCGGCTACTACTACGGGCAGCTCCAACACATCCTCGCCCTGACTGGCAATGACTCGATTGATTTCTGGTGTTGGCTTCCTGGGCGATCCGGGCTTCGGATTCCAGTCGGGAGGAACAAGAAGTACATTAGGCGACTCGTCGAGACCGAACGCGCGTTCTGGATGCGTGTGACCGGCCAAGACTAGCGCTCGCGCGTGAGAGTGGGCAGACAGAATCGCCCCGCCGCGTTGGCCCACAAAGAAGGGAAGAAGTGCCAAGAAGGGTGCCGGAAGAAGGGTGCCTGTCACCCTTAGAAGCCGTATCTATTTGGCTTGGCGTCGGTTAGACAATTCACTTGCATTATCGCCTCGCGGTGATATCCTGTATGTCGCCGATTTGCGGAGGGATACCCTTGTCACGACCGCTGCGATTTTCGTACGCCCGCGCTATGCACCACGTCACGCTGCGGTGCAACAACCGGGAATTCCTTTTCTCTGTGCCGTCGTTCGAACTCTACCTCGACGTGCTCCAGGACGCCCGAACTCGGTTTCCGCTGCGGCTCTACAACTATTGCCTGATGACTAATCACGTTCATCTGCTGTTCAAGGTGGGTCGTGACGACACGCTGTCGGCGGCGATGCACTGGATCAGCAGCACGTTCGCGCGTCGGTTCAACAAGCTGACAGGCCGCTGGGGGCACCTGTGGGAAGGCCGGTTCCGCAGCACGATCATCGAGGAACACTCCTATTTCTTCCGCTGCATGGCGTATCTTGACCTGAATCCCGTGCGCGCCAGGATGTCCGTGACGCCGCTCGAATATCGCTGGTGCGGCCATCGGGCGCTTCGTGACGAAGACGCTGCTGTGTTGGATTTCCACACGTTGTACCTCGACGGCGGCGTCGACGCCGCTTCCCGCTATCGCTCGTACATGAGGCTCCTGGCGGACGAAGCGGCGCGGCCACCGGCATCACTGGCAACGAAGTACTTCGTCGGTTCGTCGAACTTCGTCTCGCGGATGGAGGAGCGCTTCGGTTGGGCGAAGCGCCGAGATCGCCTTGTCAGGAACGCGCGGGCCGGCGATCATGGGGCAGATGTCGTATGCGTGGGACAGAAGATCGGCCGGGGCAAGGGAACATAATGATTTCTGGCCGTGCAAGTACAGCCACTACCTGCACATATGGCTCCTAAGCGTGACAGGCACCCTTTAGGAGAGCGGTTAGCCCTTTATCCCGCTCATGGTGACCCCCCGGACGAAGAAGCGCTGCGTGAAGAAGAAGAGCACGATGACGGGCAGGGTGACGAGGGTGGCGGCGGCCATCATCCACGTCCACGGGGTGGCGCCGCCGTGCGTGCTCTGGAACTGATGCAGGCCCAGGGCGAGTGTGAAGTCACTCGGATCGGTCAGGAACACGAGCGGCGCGAAGAAGTCGTTCCACACGTACAGGAAGTGGAACAGTGCGACGGCGGCGAGCGCGGGTTTGGCCAGCGGCAGGATGATCCGCCAGTAGATGGCGAACTCACTGCATCCGTCGATGCGGGCGGCGTCGGTCAGATCGCGGGGGATGCCCTTGAAGAACTGCCGCAGGAGGAAGATGCTGAAGCCGGTGCCGAAGAACGCCGGCGCCCACAGCGGCTTCAGCGTCCCCTTCCAGCCGATCCACTTGAACAGGCCGTAGAGCGGGACGAGCTTGACCGCGAACGGGACCATCATGGTGGTGATGGTGAGCAGGAAGAAGAAGTCGCGGCCCGGCCACTTGAGGCGCGCGAACGCGTACGCGGCGAGCGAACTGGAGATCACCACGCCGAGGGTGCCCAGCACGCCGACGGTCAGCGTGTTGCAGAGCTGCTGGAAGAACGGCGTCTTGAAGAACAGAGCCGCGTTCCCGGCCCATTGGCGGGCGGCCACCCACGGTGAGCCCATCGCCCGGACCCACTTGGGATCCGCCTCGAGGAGGATGTCGGTGTTGCCGTGCTCGAACGCCATCGCGTGGCCGTAGTTCGCGCTCCGCACCGCTCGCGGGATGATCGACTTCTTCGTCTCCGTCCTGGGCTTGAGCGACGTCATCACCATCCAGAAGAAGGGGAAGAAGAGGACCAGCGCGATGAGGGCCAACGTCACGTAACGCTGCGCGGCCACGGCGGCCCGGTCAGCGGTGCGCAGCAGGCGATGCAGGCCAAGCACGAACAAGAACAGGCCGCAGCACAGGACGAGCACGGACAGCCAGGGCTCACCGATGCCGGTGGTCAGGAGCCAACCGCCCAGAACACCGTGCAGCGTGGCGCCGCCGAACGTCACGCCCAGCGCGCCCAACGTCCGGCCCTGCGAACCCAGCAGTACGTACAGCCCCAGGACATACAGCGATGCGTCCGCCACGAACAAGAGGCGCGGCAACCAGGGACGGCCGACCTCGGCGGGCAACAGCCAGCCGGTGAGCACGCCGTCCGCCACGACGATGCTGAACAGGACGGCGACCGTACCCAGGGCCCGGCCGTCGCTCCCCAGCGCCCTCCGCAGCCCGACCGCAAACAGGAACACGCTGCTCAGCAGAACCAGGATCGAGAGCCACGGCTCGCCGGGGCCGGCGGTGAGCAACCAGCCCTGCGCCACGCCGTGCAGGCACACGAAGCCGAACACGGCTACGGCGGCGGACACGATTCGGTTGACGCGGTCGCTCATCTCACTCGCCCTGGTAATGCACCACGCGCTGCGACAGCTTCAGCACCAGCGCCGTCAATGCGATCACCGCAATGAACAGCACCCACGAGAGGGCGCTGGCGTATCCCATCCGCAGGTGACGCATCGCCTGCAGGTTGATCTCGGGGGCGATGAAGTTGGCGGAGTCCCCCAGCTCCTGCTGCGTGTTGCCCGAGCTGATGAAGTACGGGATGGTGAACTGGCCGAGCGCGGCGATGATGCCCATCACGAGGTTGAACAGGATCACCGGCGAGATCATCGGGATCGAGATGCGAAGCACGCGTTGCAGGTAGCTGGCGCCGTCGATTTCGGCGGACTCATACAGCTCTTTCGGCACGTCGTGCAGGCCGGCGGTGAATATCACCACCGCGTGACCGACAGTCCACACGCCCGCGATCAGCAGCGTGACAAGGATCACGTCCGGGCTGATCCATCTGACGTCGGGCAGGCCGATCCACACCAGCACACGGTTGACGATGCCGTCGGCGGCGAAGATCCACAGCAGCAGCGCGGCGACGGCGACCTGTGGGACCAGCGCCGGCAAAAACACCACGGTGCGGAACGTGTCGATCCCGCGGGCGCGACGTTCGAGCAGCACCGCCAAGGTCAGCGAGACGGCCAGCGACACGGGGATCGCGACCAGCGCGAACAGGAACGTGCGGATGATCGCCCTCACGGCGCGGGGCGTCTGAAAGATCTCGACGTAGTTGCTGAACTGCACCCACAGCGGCCGGGAAAGCAGCGAGTATTCGGAAAAGCTGAGCACGAGCGACGCGAGAATGGGATAGGCCACGAACACGAAAAAGCCGATGAGCCACGGCGAGACGAACAGCAAGGCGTTCTTGTATTCAATCTTCTCGCGCAGGGTCACGGCTCAGTGTCTCCTGGCCACCCTTATTGATCCTTGCCCACCTTGATGCCGAGTTCCTTCAGCTTCTCGAATTCGCGGTCGAGGCGGCGCTGCATCAGCGTCTGAAGCTCGTCCAGCGCGGCCTGGGGCGTCTTCTTGCCGGTCCACACGTCGTCGAAGGCGTCGCCCCACGCCTGCGCACACTCCCGCCAGACGCCGATGGGCGGGATGCGGAAGCAGTTCGGGCTGTCACCCAGATCCTCGAAGACCTTGATGTATGGATGGGGGTGTTCTCTGTACCAGCTCTCCGAGGTCTTCCGCAGCGGCGAATGCTTGCCCTGCCCCAGACATAGAATCTCCATCCCCTCCGGCGTGCACATGAACTTGATGAACTCGAAGGCCTCTTTGACGTGCTTGGCGCCGCGAGGGATACCGATCACGTCCGCCTCGGCCACGGTCACGTTCGCGAGCAGCGGCTTGCCCGGGTTCTTCGGGTCCTCGATGGCCGGGAACGGACAGCAGCCCCACTCGAAATCTTTCGGCGCGTAGAACCCGATGAACTTCGCCATCCACACGCCCTGGATCTCCATCGCGACCTTGCCGCTGAAAAAGGCGTTGTCCGAGGTACTGAACGCGCCGGCCGTCTTCTTGAAGCGGTCCAGCTCCTCGTAGCTGATCGGCTTCGGGCCAACGCCCTTGAACACCGCGCCGTCGGCATAGCTGGCGATCCACTTCATCGCCTTGAGGCTCTCGGGACTGTTGAACGTCAGCCGGTCCACCCCGTTCCACAGCGTGCCGCCGAACCACAACGCCCACGGGTACTTCCACCAGCCGGGCTCGGTCGGAAGGTAGCCCACCTGGATCAGCCGGCCGTTCTCATCGACCTTCGTCAGCCTGCGGGCGTACGTGTCGAGCTCCTGGATCGTGCGCGGCGGGCGGTCCGGATTCAGGCCCGCCTCGCGGAAGAGCTTCTTGTTCCAGTGCAGCGCCCAGGTGGAGGGCGTGCTGGGGATGGCCCACATCTTCCCGCTGTACTTGCACAGGTCCCAGTAAACACGGACGAAGGTGCGCTCGCTGATGCCGGCCTCCTTGAACATCTCGTCAAGCGGGACCAGAGCGTTCTGCGAAGCAAACACGGGCACGTCGACAGAGTACAGGCCCGCCAAGTCGGGCGGATCGCCGCCGGCGGTGGCAATCTTCGTCTTCTGTGTGATGTCGCCCTGGACGATCAGCTCGACGTAGATCTTGTCCTGCGTCCTGTTGAAGGCGTTGACCGCATCCTGAATCGCCTGCCCCTCGAAGCCCGACCATTTCTCCCAGTAGGTGATCCTGACGCGCTTTTGCGCATCGGGCCGTTGGTCTTTCGGGATCTTGGCCAGGGAGTCGTGTGGCTTGTTCGTCTTGGGATTGTAGTAGACCACGTCGGACTTGACGCCGAAATTGACCAGCAGCAGAAAGGCGATAAAGCCGAACAGGAGGGCGAGCGGGAGGATCACCCCTTTGAAGAGCCGCCCGAACGGCGCGTCGAGCATCCAGCGGATCAGACTGTTGGAGCCCTGGTCTCCGGTAGCCATGGCGGCCTCACCCCTTCAGGCCTTCACTTCAAGAGCGGCGGCTCGCAAAGGACGCGGAACCCGTGATGGTCGAGGTCAGCGCCGTCTGCCGGCGCTGCTTGACGCGCGGTCAGTCGCAAGCCGGGAGCTTTGTCGCGCCACGCCCCGCCTCGAAGCTCGTACGGCGGGATGCCTTTCAGGCGGACCCACTCGCCGACATTGCCGGCCATGTCGTACAGCCCGAACCTGTTCGGCTCGTAGCTGCCGACGGGTGTCGTGCCCTCGGCCTCGTAGCACGCTTTCTCCTTGTCGATCTCGTTGCCCCACGGATAAATCCTGTCGCCCCGGCCGCCGCGAGCCGCGTACTCCCATTCGACCGGGTCGGGCATCTTGTACTTGCGGCCGAGCGGGTCGTTCTTCGTGAGCCAGTTGCAGAACGCCTCGGCCTGCTTCGCGGTCACGTTGCTGACCGGGTGGTCGTCCCCAGGGGAAGCCTTGCTGCGAGTGTGATCCGGCGCGAACTTCTCGTATTGCGCGTTGGTGACCTCGTGGGCGCCCATCAGCAGCGGCCGCCGCATCTCCAGGATGTAGGCGGACGTCTCCGTGCTTCCGGCGGGCAGCAGGACGAACTTGATGCCGGTGGGGTGCTTGAACGGCGTCGCCGGCCCCGAACGCGGAATGGGGGGGCCATCGAGGCGCCGGCGCTCTGGCTCACAGCCCGTTGCGACCAGCGCAGCGGCAGCCAGGCTCAGGATTACCGCGCTCCGTGACAGCACTCGAGACCCTCCCGCCGGCGTTTTCCCGAGTATAGCACGCGCCCCAACCGATTGCAAACGCGAACAGACCGCGCGAGAATCGCCTTCGGCTTGGCAAACGCCTTTTCGTAAGTATACTCTCTCGGCGCGCGAGTTGCCGGCCGGGGCGCCCGCGCAGGCCGGCGGAGGTAAGGATGCTGGAACTCGAAGCGAAAGACACCCTGACCCCGGTCGAGCTGAACCACGGCGAAGGGTTCACGTTCAAGCTGCGAAATGGCGGCGTGCGGCAGTTCGTCCTCGAAGAAACGTCCGCCGCCGTTCTGCTGTCGAGTTGCGCCGACACCCGCGTCGAGGAGCCCGACGGCGGCACGATCTACCACTTCACCGCGCGCGTGCGGATCGACGGCCACCCGATGACGATGGAACGCTACGTCTGCTCGCAGGAGTGCTTCTACGAGCCGTACGTCATCAACGGGATGCGGGTATGGTTCGACGGCGTGCAGGACATCTTCGACTTCACGATGGAGAACCACGGGCCGTGCCGGCCGAACCGCCACGCGCGGTTCGCGGTGCAGGATGCCGCGCTGCCCATCTGTCCGCAGGAGATGGCCGCGTGGTGCCCGATCGACGGGCAGTTCATCGACGTGGGCGACTGCTACAACGGCGACGATCCGTGGATGGGGCCGTACCTCGGCGGCACGGCGCACGGCGGGATGGACATCAACCACCCGCGCGGCACGCCGCTCTGGGCGCCCATCGACTTCGACTGCGGCCACTACTACGCGTGCGTCGCCCGTGGCGCCAACAACAACCGCTGGGAGGGCGTGCGGCGCTGGCCGGACGGCTCGACGTGGGTGCTGGGCACGTACCACGTCATCCGGGCGCTCGTCCCCGAGCACAGGCCGATCAAGGCGGGCACGCACTACGCCGAGGCCGCCGGCGTATGGGTCGGCTCGCACGACCACACCCACTTCGTGTTCAAGGTCAAGGACCGCGGGCGGGTCTTCCACCTGGACCCGTGGATCCTGTTCCGGCAGATCTTCGAGAACGAGGAGCGGACGGGCGGCTCGCGCGTGCTGCCGCAGCACCGGCCGCTGTGGAAGCGGACGGTGGTCGACATGGCACCGCTCGGCCCGGCGACAACCGGCGAGCCGGTGACGTTCGCGGCCCAGGTGCGGAAGGGGCGCGGCGTCGATAACCTGAAACATTACTGGACGTTCGGCGACGGCGGCTTCTCGGCCGAGGAGAACCCGGCACACACGTTCGCGAAGCCGGGCATCTATCCGGTCACCCTGACCGCGAACGACGGACGCCGGGTCGCCGCCCGCACGCAGCACGTCACGATGGATGGCGAGGCCGTGAAGACGCCCGCGCTGGTGCTGATCGCGCCCGACGAGTTCATGTTCCGTCCGAGGCCGGCGCACGCGATGGACGTCTTTGGTCGGCCGCCAAGACACATCCCACACACGCTCGAATTCGTCGCCCGACCCGACACACGGCCGGTCCCGGCGCCGAAAAGGGTGTTCCTGAAGAACGCCGGCGGCGGGACACTGGATGGCGCATCAATCGACTGTGCCGGGGCGCCCGGCTGGCTGAACGTGACGATCCGGGGCAGCGGCAACGAGCAGGCGCTGGCCGTGTCGGTCGATGCGACGGGCGTGGAGCCGGGGAAGTACGCGGCGGTTATCCGCGCGGACTGTCCCGGCGCGGTCAACTCGCCTCAGCGCTTTCGCGCGATCCTCCACGTGCCGGCGGAACCGCCGAAGGCGCAGGTGACCGTGGACGACCTCGACGACGGTTTCTACGCCACGCCGTACTTCTGGGTCGGGCCGCGGTTCAATCACTGGAAGGAGCTGGGCTATGGTGGCCGCTACCTCACCAACGGCGGCCGTTCGACGGAAGGCGAGTTCGCCCGCTTCACGCCGGACCTCCGCGCCGGTTGCTATGAGATCGCGTTCAGCGACCGAACGCCGTTCCAGGAAGGGACGCGCTTCGCCGTGCGCGTCCGGCACCGCTCGGGCGACGATACCGTGTGGGTCGAGCCGGCTCGTTCACGGGTCATCGGCACGTTTGAATTCGACGAGGGGACGGACGGCTTCGTGGAGGTCACAGCCGCCGGCTCGACCGGCCAGGTCTTCGCCGATGCGGTGACGTTTCGGCCGCTACAAGAGGCATAGACGGGTCGCTGTCCGCCACCTTCCCGCCGGCCTCAGCTTCCCTGGCCGTCGCCCCCTGCGGCTCGTTTCCCCGGGACGCCGGTCCGTTTGGCTGCGGAAGGCGCATCGAGCTTGCTCCGATGCGCGTGCATGCGGAAGTCAAGACGCTTCGGCGGGGGAAACTCACGCCTGACGCGCTCCTTCAATTCGTCGTCAATGGAGATGTTCTCCGCCGCCGCCAGTCGTTTCTCGTGCATGCGGTACCATAAGTCCGACAGCGATACCTCGCCCTCCCGCATGTCGGTGACCACGATGTCACTCTCCAGCAGACGCCGGACCCTGTCGAGGTCGTCAATCTCAAGCGCGGCCCGGGCCTCGAGCACCTGGATGCGCGGCATCTTCCGGACCCGCTCCGGGAGTTCATCCACCAGATCGACCGCCTCCGGGTAGCGTTCAGCGCGGATCAGTACCTTGAAGCACTCGACGGCGAGCGGCTGGAGGCGGGGGGCCATGTGCCTCGCCTTCAGGTAGAAGTCGGCCGCGTCCGCCGACCGGTCTTGCCCGATGGCGAAGAGGCCCAGGTTACGGTAGGCCCACGCCGACGGGGCCATCTGAATCGACTTCTCCCAGGCCTTTCTGGCCTTGTCCGCCTCGCCGGCGTAGTACGCCATGACGCCTAAGTGCAACCACGAAAGCCAGTGGGCGCCGCGCCCTTCGCCGACCGCTTCCTCCAGTAGCTGGCGCCATTCGGGCTGGACCATCCACGAGACCGGCGGGTCGGCGGGATCATCGGTAGGAAGCTCGCCCTCCTCGAGCAGCGCCAGCCACGGGGCCTGTTCGGCGCCGAGTGTTTCATCGCCAAAGACCAGCGCTCCGGAACAGAACGGCTCTTCGCCGTTCCGCTCCCTGCGGCGGCGTTCGAGCGCGCCCCATCCCGCGCCGCGCTGGATCAGCTCTGCCGGCTCACGGTCGGCCGCGGCCGCGGCAGCGGCAAGGGTGTCCTCGAGGTACGTGGACGGGAGCATATCGGCCAGCCGCCCCTCAACCTCCGCGATGGCGGCGTCCCAGTCCTCTCCGTGTATCGTCGCTGGATCCGCCTCCATCAAGCCGTACGCCTCGAGCCACGTCCACTCCGCACCCGCCGGCATCGGCGTGCACTCGGCCTGTGTCCGGGCGAGGCCGGCTTGGACTTCGATGTACGGTTTGTCACCCGGGGGCGAGAGGAATTCCTGCCAGCGGCGCCCGCCGGGGCCCATTCCCCAGCGAAACATCTTGCGGCCGCGCATCCGCGGAGTCGACACATGCACGAGCCCGCGGCCGTCCGGCCCCAGCGACGCGATCCAGGGGCGCGGATGGTCGTCGATCGCGTAGAAGTAGTCACCGGCGGGGGACGGGTTGGCCGGGTAGGTCCGGTCGATACCCTCGTGAACGGGAATGGGTAACTGCCGGATGCCGCCGTCGTAGCTGAACTTGTATGCGCTGTGCGCTGGGACGACGATCCGCGCGCCTTCCGCTTCGTCCACGGCGATGTTCGACCACCAGTACATCGGGACCTCGTGGTCGTGCGGGTTGGTCAGCCGCACCCGAGCCAGGAGGAACGGCGAACCATCGGGGAGCAGGAAGTCAATCTGGAACGGGGCGCGGCGGATCCGCTCCCACTCGTACATGCGGAGGACGGGCGCGCCGTCGTCGCCGGCAACCCGCGCCACGAACAGCGGCTCGCACGTGAACGGCGTGTGGCCTCGGATTCCATGGTTCCACTCCACGCCGCCGCTGAACCAGATGTTCAGAATGCCCAGATTCGCCGGCTGAAAGACCCGGTTCACGTAAAGCAACTCGGTGTCAGACGGCTTGTGCACAAGCGACCACAGCCGACCGCCAAGCTCGGTCAGAAACGTGGCCCGGAGGATGTCGTTCTCCAGGACCGCCGTTCTGAACGTGCGGGGTTTGAGCACCCGGTCGTAGCCGTACTGCACGCGATAGGGGAGGCACCCTGGGACCGCGCCGTACTGGAACAGCTTTCGCATTTTCTTCTGGACCGCCGTGCTGGGCTCTTGCTTCTTGTGCGGTCCATGGATCCGCTGCATCCGCGGCAGCGGGTCGGCCTGGCCGACCCCGCCGGCCGGCATCTCCCAGGTGCCAAGTCTCAGTTCACTCATAGTATTCTCGCCAAGAGGAGCGCAAAATGTACGAAGGGATTATAAACAGATTCTTGCCGGGGTCGCGCTTTATCTCCTTCTCATGCTGGCGGCAAGTTGCCGGAGCCGGGTGGCGGTGGCCGCGAAGAACTTCCGGTAGCCTTCGCAGTAGTGGCTCTTGCCGTCGGCGGCGCGGTCGCGCGGGCATCCGCCGTGACAGATCGCCCACCATTCGCACTCGCGGCATTCCGCCGCCGCCTGTCCCTTCAACTTCCCGAATCTCTCCTCGCGCACTTGCTCGAGGTATTCAGCCATCGGTCGCTCGCCAAGGTACCCCAGCAGCCATTCGGGCCGGCCGAAGAAGTCGCACGGGAACACCTCGCCGCCCCGCTCGATCATGAGATAGTCGCTGCACCGCGCCTGATAGGTGCACATCGTCGGCGTGCCCGTGAGGTAATAGGCGAGCGCGCTGTCGATGTTGCGTTCCGAGACCTTCCCAATGTCACGCTGCCACCACTCGTCGAAGACGCCGACCAGGAAGTCACCGAACTCCTCGGCGGTGATACTCTCCGGCGTGAGGCCGCCGTCGTCCTTCAGCTCACGGCACGGGATGTACTGGATGTTGTTGAAGCCGTGGGCGACGTACCAGCGGTAGACCTCGCGCCCGCGCCGCACATTGGCGCGGCTGACGACGCACAGGATGTTGAACTCCACTCCGAATTGCCTGAAGAGCTGCGCGGCGCGCATGACCGCGCCGAATGACCTGCCGCGCATCGCCTCGTGCACGTCGCGGGGGCCATCCAGCGAGAGGCCGACGAGGAACTTGTACTCGGCGAGGAACTTCGCCCAGTCGCGGTCGATCAGAATGCCGTTGGTCTGGAAGGCGTTGCCGACCACCTGGCCGCGGGCGCCGTGCTTCATCTGGAGCTCGACGGTGCGACGGAAGAAGTCCAAGCCTGCCAGGGTGGGCTCGCCGCCCTGCCAGCAGAAAACCGACTCGCGCATGCGGTACGAGAGAAACTCACCGACCATTCCCTCGAGGATGTCGTCGGGCATGGTCGCCGCGGCGCGCTTCCGTGCGTCGAGCCGCCCCTCGAGCAACTTCTCGGTGCCCGAGTAGAAGCAATACCTGCACCGCAGGTTACAGCGATCACCGACCGGCTTGATCAAGAGTTGAAACTGACGCACGGATGACCTCGGGTGGATATGAGAAAGGGAAAGCGGGGACAGATAACTTTTTTCGCCGGGCGAATCCGCTCCGCGCAATGCTTGTCCGTTGTCCGGCGAAAGAAAGTTATCTGTCCCCGGTTTCCCCGCGTTCCCCGGTTTTTCATTTTTCCGTGTTCCCTTTTCCCGCTTTCCGCCTAAGCGAGACCCTTTCGCTTCCGCACGATCCACTCGACACAGAGCAGCCCGCCCAGCGCGAAGTACATGTACATGTTGTCCCACAGGCGCCTGTACGTGTCGACCACCTTCTTGCCGATGTCGGCGCCGTCAAGGACCTTCTGGAAGGCCTGAGAAGCGTCTTCCCTTTCGAAAGACGCGCCGCCGGTGACCGCGGCCACCTGTGCCAACAGCTTCGGGTCCGCCCCTGGATTCTCGTTCTCGATGTCGATTTCCTGGACCACGAACCTCGTCTTTGCTTCGAGGTCCTTCTCGCCCTTGGCCTTGGCCGATTCGGGGATCCGGGCGGTGACCGTGATCTCGTACGCGCCGCTCTTCTTCATCGGCTCGGGCAGGCCGAGCACGTGTTGTCCTGGGCGGTCGGCAATGCGCATGTTGATCTTCATGCCCGGCCCCGAGATGACAGCGGAGATCCTGGCGTTCTCGACCTTCTTGCCGCTCGCCCGGACGGTCAGGACGGGGGTGTCGCCGGTGAGGTAGCGCAGCCGGTCGGTCTCACACCATATTCCGCCGCCGACGCCTCCGTAGCCGCTCTTGGTGAGCCACTGCACGAGCTGGCGCCAGAACGCCTTGTGATATCGCGCGAACTTGCCTTGGTTGAAAATCCAGCGCCATGTGGTGTCAGCGGCGAACACCGCCGTTCGGCCCTTCTCGTAGTTCTGCACCACCAGGATGGGATCGTTGCCGGGCGTCCGGACGAGCACCCGGGCGGCCGGCTTGACGCCGGTCACTTTCGTGTAGCCGGAGAGAGGCGGGAGCGATTCCCAGATCTTCCTGGTCTCTTCGGTGGGGCCGAACGCAAGGATGTTGTGCTCGAGGCCGTCCTCGGTGGGCACGACGCGCAGCGCGTCCAGCGTCTGAGCGTCGCTCTCCTTCACGTCGACGGGCAGCACCTGGGCGACGGGGGTCGAGCCGTAGCCGCCGGGCCCAAGCGTGTTGAAGCCTCCGATCATCAGGAGCGCCCCGCCGTCGGCGACGAACTTCTTGATCCGCGCCAACTGCGACGGCGTGAACCGGTCGGCGGGAATGTCTCCTAGCACGATGAGGCTGAGGTCGGCCCAGTCCTTCTCCTGTCCGGGCAGGAGCTTGGAGCTGTCGGACTCGCCGGCGAGGAACGCATTGACCGCCATGAGCTTGATGTTGGCTGCGGCGGCGATCGCGCGCCGCAGGAACTTGTACTCCCACCGCACCTCGCCTTCGACCAGGAGAACTCGAAGGGCGGACTTGGAGGCGCGGACGAAGATCTCCTTGGTGTTGTTCCGAACGTTGGCGTCTTTGTCCGCCGGGGTCACGGTCGCGACGAGTCGCTTGATCCCCTCCCTCTCCGGCTGATACTCGAATTCAACGTCCTCGGTCTTGCCGGGTTTTGGCGTGGTGATCTGTTGGGTCCGGTGAAAGCTGGGCTCGCCCTTGGCGCCGGAATCCTCGCCGCTCTTGTCATAGGCCTTCAGCGTCACGTTGATCGGCGCGTTTACCTCCGGCCCGTCGTAGGCGGCCCGGACCGTGACCACGGCGATGTTGTCGACGAAGACGCGCTCCGGGCAATCGAAGGTCTGAATGGAGCTGTCGGCGAAGACGGAGGAGCCCTTCGCCGCGCCAAGGCACACGGCGAAGACAGGTACGCCGAGTTGTTTCGCTGCACGGATGGGGTCGACCTGGCCGTTGTTACGGCCGTCGGAGAGGAGCACGATTCCCGCGGTCGGCGCGCCGCGCAGGTCGCGCATCACCTCGGCGAACGCGTGGCCGAGGTTAGTCCGGGCTCCGGAGGGCGCTTCGGGCCTGGTCTCCGCCCGTTGGAACGTCCCGGCAAAAGTGGCGAAACGGTAGTCGCACTTCTGCCTGATTTTGTTGATCCTGTTGACGTTGTCGTCCAGAATTGCTTTGAGGGCTTCGTAGCGAGAACCCTCGGGCGGGCAGTCCTTGGCCTCCATCGAAGTGGAGATGTCGGCGAGAACGACGGCGCACGCCTGATACTCGGTGACGTGCTCAAAAGCCAGCCGCGGCCGCAACAGGCAGACGATGATCAGCAAGAAGACGATTATTCGCGCCGCCGCGAGCAGCGCGCGGAGCCTCCCGGGAAGCGGCTGTTCCGTGTCCTTGTATGCCTCGATCACCAGCCACGGCACGGCAACCAGAGATGCGAGCAGGCTCCAGACCTTACCGAGGACCAGGACCGGCGCGCAGGCGATCACACCGGCTCCGATCAGGAGCCGCGGGCCGAGGGCGCTGAACGGCCGACGCCGGGAGAGCATGTACGAGAGCCAGAGAATCGCGACGCAGACGCCGGCGTCGAACAGGATCGACCAGGATGGATTGAAACTCAGCATGCCCCAGGCTTCGAGTGTCGTGTTGCTTCCGCTCGGTGCTCGCGCACACGAACTGTAGACTAATCTCTGATGTCGACGGACTCCGTCATCCGTTTGAGCCGTCCGAGCAACTGCCGGTCGATCATCGCGGCGATTTCCACTCGGCCGTCGCGTTCGGCCTCCTCGATGACGTTTGCGTTGCCGCGCATGAAAGAGAGCACTTTGCCGTCGCCGGGGCCAACAGAGACTCTCACCTCGGCGAACCGATGCGACATGTACGTGGCGACTCGCTCGCGGATTCTGTCGAGCCCGTTGCGCTTCAGGGCAGACACCAGTACGTGGTCAGGACGCCGGTTCTGAAGCGCCAGCAGCCGCGCCGGGTCGTCCACGGCGTCGATCTTGTTGAGGACGGTCAGTTGCGGCCGGTCGGCGCAGCCCAGCTCCCCCAGCACCTCTTTCACGTTCTCCATCTGCTCTTCGCAGTGCGGGTGGCTGGCGTCGGCGACGTGCAGGAGCAGGTCGGCGCGGGTCGCCTCTTCCAGGGTGGCGTGGAAGGACGCGATGAGGTGATGCGGGAGACGGCGGATGAAGCCGACGGTATCGCTCAGCACGGCGAACCGGTTCTTCTGCACTTCCCACCGGACCGACTTGGTGTCCAGCGTGGCGAAGAGCTGGTCCTCGACGAGCACCCCGGCGCCGGTCAGTGCGTTCATCAGGGTGGACTTGCCTGCGTTGGTGTACCCGACCAGAGAAATGGCGAAGGCGGATTCGCGGGCCTTGACCTGCCGCTCGATACGCTTCTGGATGGCCTTGAGGTCGCGCTTGACCTTGTCGTGCCGCCTTCGGACCAGCCGGCGGTCGGTTTCAAGCTGGGTCTCACCAGGCCCACGGGTTCCGATGGCGCCCTCAGGCCGCTCGAAATGCGTCCACAACCCGACGAGGCGCGGAAAGAGGTATTCCAACTGGGCCAGCTCGACCTGGAGTTTCGCCTGCTTGGTTCGCGCGTGCAGGGCAAAGATATCCAGGATGAGTTCGCTACGGTCGATCGCTTTGGCGTCGAGCAGCCGCTCGAGGTTCCGGACCTGCGCCGCGGTGAGGTCATGGTCGCAGATGACCGCGTCGGCCTCCGTGGCGGCGATGAGCGAGCGGACCTCTTCTGCCTTGCCGGAGCCGATATAAGTCGCCGCATTGAAGTGCGCGGCGCGCTGGGACACCACCCCGACGACTTCCGCCCCCGCTGTCTCCGCCAGCAGGCGGAGCTCGCCGAGCGGATTCTCCCGGTCCGCCACGGAGCCGGGAAGGATCAGGCCGAGCAGTATGACGCGCTCCTTGCGCCGATCCGGATCGACGCGCTTGCGATGCTTCATCATGTGGATTATAAGACGGCTCAGAGGCGGAGTCAAACAGGCGAGCCGACAAACACTACCCTGCAAAGTTGGAGGCTGTGTACCCTCTCGGCGGGCGGCCAAGACATCTGAGGTGCTTGTCCTGTGCTATGGGCTGGCAGGAACAGACGCCGACGGTTGTGAACCGACCAGGAGCACGGCTAGTCTCCCCGTGTCTCCCCCCAATTCTCGCGACTGACCCGGGCGCAGAAGCTGCTAGACGGGCGGGCCCTACGCGAGCGCCTGGATCTTCTCCTTCATCACCCGCCCGGCCTTGAACTTGACCGACGCGCGGGGCGGAACATCCACCGTCTCTTTGGTGCGCGGATTCCTTGCCTTGTGGCCGCCGCGCGTCCGCGTCTCCAACACACCGAAGTCCCGCAGCTCAATCCGGTTACCCTGACTGAGTTCCTCGATGATCTGGTCAAGAAACGACTGCACAGCGTCGCGGGCGGCGTTTTGCTGGCAGCTACATTTCTTGGCCACAGCGCACACCAAGTCTCTCTTGGTCACCGTAGCCATGAAATTTCCCCCTCTAGAAAAGGGCCGCACTGACCGACTGGATATTTCGCTCTCAAGTCTAAGCAGGCCAACTAATTATAGCACCGGACCGCCCGTTCGTCAAATGGAACCGGAGACATAATTTGCGGCACGCGCGCGCGAGCGCGCCAGAGAGAACCACGCCCGAAAGCGCTTGAAGCAACGGATGTTACGCCCCAGATGTGCGCCGGCCGCTCTCAGGCCTGCGGGCCGCCGGTCTCTTTGTCAGTTGCCTCCCCCATATCTGCTTGCGAATCAAGAGGTTCGGGCTCTGCTTCCTGTGGTTCCGCCGGCTGGACCGCTTCTGGCTCCGGCGGCTCCGCCGCAGTTGCCTGTGGCTCGGCGGTTTGCTCGGGCGCGCTGGCGGACGGCGGTAGGACGGTCTGGCCAAACGGCGCGGCCTTGGCGCTCTCTGGGATGGGTCGTTCGCCCGCTTCCTGGACCGAGCCCGCCTCGGCCCCCTCCGCCGCGACGTCTCGCATGCTGAGCCCGATTTTCCGCTCCTTCGGGTCGACCCGGATGATCCGCACCTCGATCTCCTCGTCCGTCTTGACGACCTCTTCGGGAGTCTGCACCTTTCTGTCGGCCAGCTCGGATACGTGCAGAAGTCCCTCCAGCCCCTTCTCCAACTCGACGAATACGCCGAAGTTGGTCACCTTGGTCACCCTGCCCTTTACGACATCGCCGACCACGAACTTGCCTGGGATGCGGTCGAGCCACGGGTCAGGCGTAAGCTGTTTCATGCCCAGGGCGACCCGCTTCTTCTCCTGGTCCACCGACAGAACGATGGCCTCGACCTTCTCGTTCTTCTTGACGACCTCGGACGGATGGTTGATCTTCTGGGTCCACGAGATGTCCGACACGTGCAGCAGCCCGTCGATGCCCTCCTCGATCTCCACGAACGCCCCGTAGTTGGTCATGTTACGGACGCGACCCTTGATGATGGTGCCCTTCGGATACTTCTGCTCCACCAGCGTCCATGGGTTCACCTCGGTCTGTTTCATGCCGAGCGAGATTTCCTGCTTGCCCTTGTTGATGCCCAACACCACGACATCGACCATGTCCCCGATGGCCACCACCTCGGAAGGATGGGTGACACGGCGCGTCCACGACATCTCCGAGATATGGACCAGGCCCTCGACCCCCTCCTCGAGCTTGACAAACGCGCCGTAGCTCATCACGTTCACCACCTGGCCGCGGACCTTGCTGCCGACGGGGTATTTGACCTCGACGTCCTCCCATGGGCTGGGCTGTTTCTGCTTGAGGCCGAGCGAGATGCGTTCACGTTCCCGGTCGATGTTGAGGATCATGATCTCGACCTCATCGTCGATCGCCACCATCTCCGACGGATGACTGATGCGGCCCCAGCTCATGTCGGTGATGTGCAGCAGGCCGTCGATGCCGCCCAGGTCCACGAAGGCGCCGAAGTCGGTGATGTTCTTCACCTGCCCCTTGCGGAGCTGGCCGACCTCGATCTCCTCCATCAGCGCCTCTTTCATCTTCTCCCGCTCTTCTTCGATCACGCGGCGGCGGGAGACGACGATGTTGCGTCGGGACGTGTCGATCTTGATGATCTTGCACTCGATGGTCTGCCCGATGTAGCGGGCGATGTCGCCGGATCGGCGAATCGACACCTGTGATGCGGGCAGGAACACGGGCACGCCGATGTCGACCAGCAGCCCGCCCTTGATCTTACGCATCACGCGGCCCCGGACGATGTCTCCTTCCGAGTTCGTCTCGATGACCCGCTCCCAGCCGCGGATGCGGTCGGCCTTCCGTTTCGACAGAGCGACCAGGCCGGAGTCGTCCTCCACGCCTTCCAGCAGCACTTCAATCGTTGCACCCACTTCGGGCACGGGTCCCTCGAACTCCGACGCCTGGATGATCCCCTCGGACTTGTACCCCACGTCGACAATGATATCATCGCCGTGCACGTTGATGACACGACCATTGATGATCTTGTTCACCTCGAAGTTCTGCATCGAGGCTTCATACAGTTGGTTCTCGCCGTCTTCCTTCTCGTGGGCGTCCGCGAAGGCCGCCTCGACCTCGCGTTCGATTTCCTCTTTGTCCCCGTCCAGTTCCTTGATCAGGTCTTTGCCAGTAGACATAAGCCGATTCCCAATGCGTTAGATGCTCCAACAGCCCGCTCTGCCGGTTCCTCCACGGCGGAGAAAACACCCCGTGCACGGAGAAGTACCCAGGGATTGCCCCACGGCAGGCAGACCGCGCGCACGCATGGCCAGGCAGGCCACGTGCGGCGCCTCCTGAGTTCTTATGATACGCAAGCCGCCTTGATAGTCAAGAACTTATCGCCGGCCTCGTTACGCCCCTCTACGCCCGTCCGTCTTCCCCATGGAGCCAGCGCAGCCCGCCGGGCCATCCCTGCGAGGACATCGTGAGGATGGAGCGATAGTAGCCGTTCAGGCCGCTCGCCGCGTAATCGTACTTCCCCCGATCCCAGACGAAGTAGTTCGAGACCGCCGCTTCCCGGAACTGGCCCGGTACTGTGTAGAGGGTCGTTTCGTCTCGGTAGTGCGCCTTGACAAGGTCCGGCTGCATCATCAGGTCGTGCGTGGTCGCGGGCCTCGGGGCTGAACTCGTCGAAGCCCGGCTGTCGAGGTGATGGTAGATGACGTTGGTGGTCGGATCGACGGCGCCCCACACACCGCCACGGTAGACCTCAATGATAACGTGGCCGCTGTAAGCCTGGCCGATGTTGGCCAGCATGACGAGCCGCGCGGGCAAGCCGGCTATCTGGCACATCGCACAGCCGACGCGGGCGACGTCCGTGCACCAGTCCGAGCCCCGTTCGATGATCTGCTCTTCCGTCCCTCCCACGCGCATGTTATCGAGGTCATCAGGATCCATCTCCGCGCCCAGCCCGGCGCAGAACCGGGCGACGCCCTTGATGCGGGCCTCATCGGATGACCGATCCGGGCAGGCCTGCGCGACGTGGCGCTCAAGAACCGGCCGGTCGCCAGGCTGGTACTTGACCTCGAGCGGGCTGTACTCGCCGTACAAATAGTCGGCGGTCTCATCGCACAGCCGGATCATCTGATCGAACAATGCACAATCGACCGAGCCCGGCGCGTGCGAATCGTTCTCGAACATCGACTGATACGCCCGCCCAAACACCCCGATGCCCACGTACTCCGAAAGATTGCGCATTCTCCCGGTCCCCCGGCGAAGGTCCCATGTGGCTCGGCGATATTGTACCCCACGCGGATGGCCCGGACAACTCCCTTCAGGCCACCCGCCAACACCAAGAGCGCCGCCCACTCTTGGGAAACATCTTGCGGAACCTGCGGCGAACAGGTAGATTGCCGGAAACCGTCACTCTTGATACTTTGTGTGGAGCGCACCATGGCAGACCGGACGAACGTGGTGTTCATTCTGACCGACGACCAAGGCCCGTGGGCGGCGGGATGCTGCGGCAACCCCGAAATCCGCACCCCGAACGTTGACCGCTTGGCCACAACCGGAACACGGTTCGCCAACTTCTTCTGCACCTCGCCAGTCTGTTCGCCCGCGCGCGCCAGCGTGATGACCGGTCGTATCCCCTCCCAGCACGGCGTGCACGACTGGATCCGCGACCGTAACATGCCGCCGGACCCGCAGAAATACATCGAGGGTTTCACCTGCACCACGGACGTGCTCGCCGAGCACGGCTACGTCTGCGGCCTCTCGGGCAAGTGGCACCTGGGCGACAGCCTGGCTCCGCAGCACGGGTTCTCCCACTGGTTCGCACACCAGTCCGGCGGCGGGCAATACAACAACGCGCCGATGGTCCGCGACGGGGCGGCCATCAACGCACCGGGCTACGTCACCGACGTCATCACCGACGACGCGCTGGCGTTCCTCGACAACCACAAGAACGGGCCGTTCTACCTGAGCGTGCACTACACCGCGCCACACTCGCCGTGGACCGGCCACCCGCAGGACATCGTCGACAGCTACGACGACTGCGCGTTCAAGTCGTGTCCGCAGGAGATGGCTCACCCGTGGATCGGCCCGCTCGGGCGGCGGTGCCTGGGCAACCGCGAGATGCTCAAGGGCTATTTCGCCGCGGTGACGGCGATGGACCTCAACGTCGGCCGTATCCTCGATCGGCTCGATACGCTCGGCCTGAGCGAGAACACGCTCGTCGTCTTCACCAGCGACAACGGCTTCTCGTGCGGGCATCACGGCTTCTGGGGCAAGGGCAACGGAACGTTCCCGCTCAACATGTACGAGAACTCGGTCAAGGTACCGTTTCTCGTTCGCCATCCCGGCCGCATCCCGGCCGGCCGTGTCACCGAGGCCATGATGAGCCAGTACGACTTCATGCCGACGCTGCTCGACTACCTCGGCTTACCACCGGTCCAGGATGAGACGCTGCCCGGCGTCAGCTTCGCGCCGGTGCTCGTCGGCGCCGCGGACGAGGCCCGGGAGGACGTGGTGGTCTACGACGAGTACGGCCCGGTCCGGATGATCCGCACGAAGGAATGGAAGTATGTGCATCGGTATCCGTACGGACCGCACGAGCTGTACGACATGGTCAACGATCCCGACGAGCGGACCAACCTGTTCGGGAACGACGAGCACAAAGACACGCTCCACGAACTCCGCAGGCGGCTGCACCAGTGGTTCGAGCGCTACGTCGTGCCGCAGATGGATGGGGCGCGGTTCCCCCTGACCGGCGGCGGACACCGGGACAAGATCGACGCCGAGCATCCCGGCGAGCACGCGTTCTACCAGCGCGACGTCGGCGGCCTGTTCCATTTCCGGACCAACACGCCGGTGGTCGAAGACTGAGGAGGAGCCAGCGATGGAGACCGTCGAGTTCCTCGGTCAGCCCCACTGTCTCAAGCTCTCAAATGGGACGGCCGAGGTCATCGTCACCACCGACATCGGGCCGAGGATCATTCGCTACGCGTTCGCCGACGAAGAGAACATGCTCGGCGAAGTGCCTGACGAGAAGGTCACGACCGAGCTTGGCGACTGGAAGCCGTGGGGTGGTCACCGCCTGTGGGCCGCCCCCGAGTCCATCCCGCGCACCTACGTGCCAGACAACTCGCCCATCGAACATGAAGAACTCGGTGACCGCGCGGTGCGGCTCATCCAGCCGGTCGAGGGGCCGACCGGATTGCAGAAGGAGATGACGGTGACGCTCGACGCGGACGGTACGGGCGTGACCGTCGAGCACACCATCACCAACTGCGCCCTGTGGCCCATCGACCTGGCCCCGTGGGGGCTGACCATAATGAACGGCACCGGCGGAGGGACGGTCATCCTCCCGCAGGAGCCGTATCGTTCCCACGACGATTACCTGCTGCCGGCGCGGCCGATGGTGCTCTGGCACTACACGGACCTGAGCGACCCGCGCTGGACCTTCGGCAAGAAGTACATCCGCCTTGCCGTTGATGACGCATTGACCGAGCCGCAGAAGGTCGGCATCGCCAACAAGCAGGGATGGGCCGCCTATGCCCGCAGGCGGACGCTGTTCGTCAAGCGGTTCGCGTTCTCCGACGGAGTTGCCTACCCCGACTGCGGCTGCAACTGCGAGACCTACACCGCCGGCAGCTTCGTCGAAGTCGAGACGCTCGGCCCCGTGTTCTATCTTGAGCCCGGCGAGTCCGCCGACCACGCCGAGCGCTGGCAACTCTTCAAAGACGTAACGCTCGGCGATACCGATGACGATGTTGAAGCGGCAATCGCGCCGCTGTTGGGGGCGGAGCAGGCGTAGCGTTCTTGAGGTGGGCCTTTCGCTGGACGAGATCGAGAGCGGGTGAGAAGGAGGCGACGATGCGGTACTGCGAAGGATTCAGGTTGGTCCGGGGATGGGCGTGGCTGGGTCTGGCGCTGATGTTGCAGGGGAGCGCCGGCGCCGCTGAAATGCCGAAGCGCCCGCCGGAGCAAGGTCCGGACACGACCGCCTACCGGGCGCTGGCCGCCGAACAACGTTCTCTCGTAACAGCCGTTGAGCAGGCGATCAGGGAGGAATCGATGAAGCTCCTCGACGCGTGCGCCACGGCGAGGACAGTGTGCTGGGCGTCGAGGGGCGGCGGCGAAGGGTGGCACGGCCCACCGGCGGGCGGGCAGATCCCGAAGAAGGATTTCCTGTCGGTTGCCGCGCGTTCCCTTCGTGAGTCGGGCGGGAAAATGCGCTGGCGCCGGGCGGCCGTCTCGCCGTTCGGCCACACCGCCGACTTGGTCTGGTACGCGAACGATTACAGCGCCGTCTATTCCGTACGCATCACGATGCACGAGTTCAAGAAGGGCAAGTGGCTGGCCACCGCCCTCCATTTCAAGACTCGCGGGTTGCTGACCAAGTAGAATCGGAAATCAAGCGCGGCACCGTGCCGCTGCACTCCGAAAGTTCGTCTTCGGGGAGCAAGACCAGGAGTTGGACATGCCTGATGAGACCAAAGTATGGCAGCGGCCGTGGAATCTCCGGGCGCCGGCCTTCGAAATCGCGAGCGGGCTGTACTACGTCGGCAACACGGATGTCTCGTGCCATCTGATCGTGGCCAGCGGCGGCATCTGCCTCATCGACACGGCCTTCGCCGAGACCGCGTACCTCCTCACGGAAAGCATCCGGTCGGTTGGCGTCGACCCTGCCGACATCGACATCATCACCCACACCCACGGCCACGTGGACCACTGCGGCGCGACACGCCGCATGAGGGAGCTGACCGGAGCGGCGGCCGCCCTCAGCGAGCAGGACGTAGAGGCCGTCGAGAACGGTACCTGGCTCACCTGCGCGGAGGCGTGGTACGGGATGGACCGCTTCGAGACGTTCACCGTCGACCGGCCGCTCGGCCACATGGACCAGATCGACCTCGGCGACACGGTCATCACCTGTCACCACACCCCGGGCCACACGGCGGGCGTGATGACCTATACGTTCGAGACGCAGCTCGAGGGCGAGCGGATGACGGCCGGCATGTTCGGCGGGCCGGGGCTGTGGACGATGCTGGACGAGCACCGCGAGAAGAACGGCTATCCGGGCAACCGAGAGGACTTCGCGCGCAGCCTCGAGTACCTCAAGACGTTGGACGTCGCCGTCTGGCTCGGCGCGCACCCCGGTCAGAACGGGACGTTTGAGAAATACGAGCGCCTGAAGAACGGCGAGAAACCCAATCCCTTCATCGACCCCGCGGGCTGGAAACAATCCGTCACAACGATCGAAGCGCAGTATAATGAGCAATGCGGGACGTAGCCCCGTGAGACTGGGAGGGATCCGATGACGCGCGACGTCCGGTGGCGTTCTGTTGGCATCAGCCTGGCTTGCCTGCTCGGACTTGCCTTGTGCACCGGATGCACGTACCTCAAGAACCGCGGCAACGATTTCCTCGACGTCGTGTGGGCGGACGTCGGCTACGGCCTGGGCGTCGGAGTCGACATGCAGCTCACCGCCTTCTCACAATCCGGCCTCGGCGTGTACCGAATGGCGAAATCCGGCCTGACGAGGCGGGAGTTCAAAACGTGGAACGAGTTCGGCGCGGCGCTGCTCCTCGGAAGAATGGTCCTGTATGACCAGCACCCGCCCGCCCGGCCACCGGGCGAACACGACGGCGAGAGGCGAGGCTCCCTCATCTATCCGACCGCCATCCGCTCCCTGCTGGGCGACGAGTTCAAGGCTGAGGGCCGCCCGAGGATTCACATCGTGAACCCCCGCGCGCCCTGGATGAACGCCTTCGACGTGGACATCGGGGTGGCGCTCATCGTCATCGGCGCCAGGGTGGGACTCAGCCCGGGGGAAGGAGTCGACTTCCTCCTCGGATGGTTCGGCCTCGACATCGGCGAGGACGATATCAAGGGCCCGAAGCCCATCACGGAAGACGAGGAGATCGCAATGCTGCTGTTCTGGGCGATCCATCGCGGCGACATCGCTGCGGCCAGGATCGCGCTGCAAAACTACCCCCACCTGTCCAATGCGGCCAGCAAGTGGAGCCGGGTGCCGCATGTCAAGGAGCGGCGCTGGAGACCACTGCACCTCGCCGCGGCAAAAGGTGAGCGGGAGATCGCAGGACTCCTTCTCGCCCGCAACGCCGACACCAACGCGAGAGACACGGAGGGGATGACGCCCCTGCATGTCGCGGTGAAGCATGACAGTGGAAACGTGGCCCGCGTCTTGCTGGCCCGCGGGGCCGACGTAAACGCCAGGACCAAGAAAGGCTTCACGCCGCTGGCGCTGGCGATCATGGACGGCCGCAAGGAGATGGCCGACCTTCTCCGTCAGCACGGCGGAAAGGAATAGCGAAGAGTCTGTGCGGGCCGCCTCGACTGGCGCTCCCGCCGAACCGGCATCGTCCTCCTGCGTATGCTGGCACTAAGAAGCTATCTCAAAACCGTGGCACGGCCATCTTGGCCGTGATTCTCACGGGCGAGACGCCCGTGCCACGAGCACAAACAGCCTCCTAAGATGGTCTCTAAGCATTCGACTCGCACGTCGGCCCGCCTCATCTGTCGTTGTCCCTTGACGCCGCAGCGGGCCGGCGCTATCGTCCTCCGACGAGACGTTCGCCATTTGCCCGAGGGCGTCGCCATGGTCAAGCTCACGCGGTACGAAGGCAACCCAATCCTGGAGCCGATCCCCGAGCATTCGTTCGAGGCGACGAACACGTCCAACCCGGGCGCGACGATCTACAACGACAAGGTCTACATCCTCTACCGCGCCGGCAGCGACCAGAAGCGGTGGGAAACGACCAAGGAGTACCCGGTCACGTATCTCGGCCTCGCCGTCTCGAGCGACGGATTCCACATTGACCAGCGCCGCGCGCAGCCGGTTCTCGGCCCCGAGCCGCGCGACGGCTTCAGCGAGCACGGCATCCAGGATGCCCGGATCGCAAAGATTGGCGACACCTACTACCTGACGTCCGCCACAGTCAGCCGCTGGGGCGACCGGCTCATCCTGCACAAGACCACCGACTTCGAAGCGTTCGACCGCGTCGGCTTCATCCAGCCCGAGCACGAGATGCGCACGGCGGGAATGTTCCCGCAGAAGTTCGGCGGCGACTACTGCTTCCTGCTTCGCTACGCGCCCAACATGTGGATCAGTTACACGCCCGACTTCAAGACGTGGCATTCGACCAAGCTGATGTTCGAGACCAAGCTGCATTCGTGGTACGGGATGAAGCTCGGGATGAGCTGCACGCCCATCCGCCAGGACGATGCGTGGCTGCTTTTCTGGCACGGACGCGACGACCGCGCTCCGAACAAGTACCGCCTCGGCGTGATGTGGCTCGACCTCGACGACCCGTCGAAGATTCTCCGCGTGCAGGAAGAGCCGATCCTCGAGCCGGAGGCGGAGTACGAGACCAGCGGCGGGCTGTATCCGTATTGTGTGTATGCGTGCGGCGCCGTCGAGAAAGACGGCCGGTACTTGGTGTATTATGGCGCAGCGGACCACGTAGCGTGCGTGGCCAGCGTGCCGATCGAACGGTGCTCGCTGAGGAACCAGTGAGCAGTGAGCCATGGAAAGTGAATAGCGAGCAGTAAGTAGCGACCAGTGAGCACTGAGAGCCGAGCCGGTATTGCCGGTCAGCTTGACTTCAGCCCCGAAGGGGCGACATTCACTAGCCCAGGGCGAAGCCCTGGGAAACCGGGCATAGAACCACGGGAGCCCTGAAGGGGCGACATAACAGCGGAGTGTGAAGCATGCAGGACCCAATCAACTGGGGCATCTTGGGCACGGGCTCGATTGCGAAGAAGTTCGCAACCGGCCTGACGGCTCTCGACGACGCAAAGCTGGTAGCGGTCGGCTCGCGGAAGCAGGAGACTGCCGACGCATTCGCCGATGAGTTCGACGTGCCGACCCGCCACGCCAGCTACGAGGCGCTGGCGAACGACCCGGACGTGGACGCGATCTATGTCGCCACGCCGCACACTTTCCACAAGGCGAACAGCATCCTCTGCCTCGAGGCCGGAAAGGCGGCGCTCTGCGAGAAGCCGTTCACCATCAACGCCGCCCAGGCCGAGGAGCTGATCGGCGTCGCCCGCGATCGCGGCGTCTTCCTGATGGAGGCGATGTGGACGCGGTTCTCTCCGGTGATGTGCAAGGTCCGCGAGTTGCTGGCCGAGGGCGCCATCGGCGAGCCGCGGATGCTCGCCGCCGACTTCGGGTTCCGCGCCGGCGTCAGCCCGAAGGGGCGGCTGTTCAACCCCGAGCTGGGCGGTGGGGCGCTGCTGGACGTGGGCGTCTACTGTGTGTCGCTGGCGTCCATGGTCTTCGGGGCGCCGCCAGCGGAGATCGCCACGCTGGCCACTCTGGGCGAGACGGGCGTCGACGAACAGTCGGCGTTCATCCTCGGCCACGAGAACGGCGAGCTGGCCGTGCTCTACACGGCCATCCGCACGCAAACCGCGCACCAGGCGCGCATCATGGGCACCGGGGGCAGCATCACCATCCCGCAATTCTGGCACCCGCAGGAGGCCATGCTCATCGCCGGCGGCGAGGAACAGCGCATCGAGGCGCCCTTCGAAGGCAACGGCTACAACTACGAGGCGGCTGAAGTCATGGAGTGCCTCCGCGCCGGGAAGCGCGAAAGCGACGTGATGCCGCTCGACGAAACCCTCACCATCATGCAGACGTTAGACAAGATTCGCGAACAATGGGGCCTCAAATACCCGATGGAATAGGAGCCGCAGAAGATGGCCGAAATGAAGTACGGAGAAATCCCGGGAATCGGCAAGCCGGTGTCGCGACTCGCGCAGGGCACCATCATGGTGCACGTGGACTCCCTTGACGAGTGCCTGCCGCTGCTCGACGCGACGTTCGAGGGCGGCGTCACCCTCTACGACACCGCCTACATCTACGGCGGCGGCGGCAACGAGAGGGGCGTTGGCAAGTGGGTCAACGACCGGGGCATCCGCGACCAGATCGTGATGCTCGCCAAGGGCGGACACCCCACCGGCGGTCAGACCGTGGTGCCGCCCGAGCAGATCACCCGCGAACTGGACGAGTCGCTGGAGCGGCTTGGCTTCGACTACATCGACCTCTACATCCTCCACCGCGATCCGCAACTCCCCGTGGGCGAGGTGATCGACCTGCTGAACGAGCACAAGAACGCCGGGAGAATCCACGCCTTCGGCGGCTCGAACTGGACCCACGAACGGGTCCGCGAGGCGAACGAGTACGCCGAAGCGAACGGCCTGACCCCGATCGCCGCCAGCAGCCCGCACTTCAGCCTCGCCGTCCAGGTCAAGCCGGTGTGGACCGACTGCCTGGGCATCTCGGGACCGGACGGCGCCGACGCCCGCGCCTGGTACGCAGAGGTCAACCTGCCGCTGATCACCTGGTCCAGCATCGCCCGCGGCTTCTTCTCCGGCAAGGTCACGCGCGATGACGATTCGATCCTCGAGGAATGCAGCCGGCAGGGATTCTGCTATCCGGACAATTTCGACCGGCTGGAGCGGGCATTTGAGCTGGCCGCGCAGAAGGGCTTGACCGTCGCACAGGTCGCCCTCGCGTATGTGCTGGACTACCCGCTGAACATCTTCGCCCTGGTCGGCGCCTGCACACCCGAGGAGTTCCAGGAGAACCTCGCGGCGCTGAACATCGAGCTCACGCCTGAAGAGCTCACCTGGCTGGAGAAGGGCAGTGACCAGTGACCCGTGACCAGTGACCAGTGGGCAGTGATCAGTGGACGGCTTGCACGCGGTTACTGATGACTGGTGGCTGATTACTGATCACTGGCGATGCGGAGCATCGAAGATGACCTCGCGCGAACGAATGATGATCGCTCTACAGAACGGCCGGCCCGACCGCCTGCCCTGCCAGTCCCACGGCTGGATGCGCAACTGGCTCGACCTGTATCGCGACGGCGGCGACCAGTGGGATGCCTACGAATGGTCCGGCATGGACTTCGCCATCTACGTCGGCCCCGACTACGTGTTCGACGACGGCGCCCTCGCGAACTGGGCCGTCGATCGTGTCGATCTGGGCACGGATGCGGACGGCAACAACCGCTGGGAGGAGACGATCACCACGCCCAAGGGGACGCTCCACAGCGCCGGCGCCTCGAACAAGATCACCAACTGGCGCACCGAGCCGCTGCTCAAGACCGAGCAGGACTTCGCCATCTGGAACGAGTTCGTGCCCGTGCCCGCCAAGATGGAATTCCACACGCTGCAGGCCGCGCGGGAGCGGCTCGGCGACCGCGGCATCATCCGCGTCCATCCCTACGCCTTCGGCCAGGGCAGCCCGTGGCAGAGCTTGTGCATCCTGTTCGACTCCGTGCCCGCCATCATGCTGGCGATGGACCGGCCGGGCTTCGTCCACCACGCGCTGGAAGAGATGCTCAAGAAAATCCTCCGCGTCATCGAGATGTGGCAGGGCATCCCCGCCGACATGATCGAGACCGGCGGCGGAGCCGGCTCCAGCACCGTCATCAGCCCGAAACTCCACGAGGAGTTCTGCCTGCCGTACGACCGGCGCGAGCACGAAGCGCTCCACGCCGTCGGGCTCAAGGTCGTCTATCACCTCTGCGGCGGCCTGATGCCGCTCCTCGATCTGGTCGCGCAGAACGGCTGCGACGGGATGGAGACGATGACGCCGCCGTCGATGGGCGGAGACTGCGACCTCGCGGAAGCGTCGCGGCGCGTCGGCGACCGGCTGTTCTTCATCGGCGGGTTCGACCAGAACGCCGGCTTCGAGAACGGCACGCCCGAAGACGCCCGCCGCCTGGTCCACGAGTGCTTCGAGGCGACGAAGGACCAGGCCGGCTACATCATCGCGCCGTCCGACCACTTCTTCACCGGCGACCCGGCCAACGTCCGCGCCTTCGCCGACGCTGCCAAGGAATGCGTGTATTGACGGGCAGACCACCGGCCGGCCGCAGGCGGGCGGAGCGGCTCTGAGCATCTACTGGTGCCATCCATCCTTCGGCAGCCACGGCGCGTAGTGACCGCGCCACGGACGGAACCCCCACGCGGCGTGTGACGGGAGGCCCTGCTGGCCGAGCGCGTCGACCACCACGACGTAGTACCGCCGCGACCGGCTGCCCGCTGTCTTGTCGAGGAAGGTCGTCTCGGTGATCGGCTTGGGCGTCAGCTGAACAAGGCAACCGGGCGTGAGGAACCGGTCGTTGAGGCGATAGACGAGGTAGCCCCGGATCTCTTTGTGCGGGCTCGGTGACCAGCGCAGCCGCACGCCGGCCCCCTCCTCCTTGCTCCACAGGTTCTCGACCTCGTTGGGCACGGTCATCTGGTACGGGCTGTCGCCGCCCTCGACGCCGAGCTGGCTCACCGCGCGGACGCGGTACGCGTAGAGGGTGAACGGGCAGCCGGGCTTCTTCATGTCGTACGTCCTGGTCGCGCCTTCGAGGCCCCCTCTGCCGAACCACGGCTGCCACGAGATCTTTTTGATCGTAACCGGCTTTGACAGGTCGACCGTGTCGGTGAACGACGTCGCTTTGACCGGCTTGGGGGTGAGGCGGACGAACTGGCCCAGCGCCGCCTTCTCCACCATCGCGCCGAGGTCGATGCCCGCGGCGTACTGCTTGACCGTCTGGATTTTCTGCGCCGCCGAGATCGGCCGCAGCACCGCGCGTTCGACGACATAACCGACGACGTCCGGGTCCTTCGACTTCTCCCACGAGAAGACCACCTTGTCCTTCGCCAGCACGTCGACCCGGGAGTTGATGATGAGGTGGGGCTGCGTGCGAACGGCGCGGCTCGGCTCTGATTCGACTAGCTTCAGCGGGATTGGCCCCGGGCCGACGTATACTGCGGGGCCCACGCGGACCGCCGCCGTCACACGGTACGTGTAGACCTCGCCTGAGCCGAGTTCGGTATCGACGAACGTCGTCCCCTTGACCGGCTCCTTGGAGAGCTTGCCGAACGCCACCTGCCAGGGCTCTCTGGTGTGCGAACGGTAGACGTGATACCCGACCGCGCCGCCAACACCCTTCCACGCAAGCTTCACTTTGCCGCCCGGTTGGGTCTCCGCGGTCAACTCGGTTGGATGCATCCGCGGCTGCTTGTTCCTGAGCCACCTGAGCGCCATGAGGATTTTCTGCGCACCCAATCGATACGTCCAGATCTGCTGTTCTTTGCGCGTGCGGCCCTCGAGAATTACGATGTTGCGGTCGGGCAGGTAGCGCATCAGTCGCCCGCGCGTCCCGCTGTAGTCCGGCTCCTGCGGCGGGTTCATCCTGGTCCATTGGTTGTTGCCGAGGTCGTAGGTCCACGTCTCCATCCGCCGCTTCGACTCGTCCTTGGTATCGTAGCGGCCGGCGAGGGTGACCAGGATCATCTTGCGGGTCAGCGAGTCGTAGACCATCGTCGGGCAACTGCGAATCCCCGGCGGGCTGACCTTCGGCTTCATGTCGATCCATTTGTCCTTGGCGATGTCGTAAACCCACGTCCGCTCGTCGCTCTGGTAGTGGTCGCCGAAGAGCACGATCTTGTCGTGCACCGTGTCCAGCGCCATCCCGGCGTAGGTGCGCTTTCTGATCTGGGGGCTCTGGTTGACCGAGCGCCAGGTGTTGGTGTGGGGGTCGTAGCAGCGCAGCTTGGTGTCGTAGACCCAGATGATGTCGCGCTTGGGATCGTAGAACCCGGGCTTGCCGACGTTGAGGGCCGGCTCCTTGCCGGGGCGCATGTTGGTCCACTTGTTCCTGCCCAGGCCGTAGGTCCAGACCGAGTCTTCGCGCAGGAAGCGGCCGCGGTCCCAGTACCAGCCGTGCCCGAACGCCGGGTAGCTGAAGCGGACGAACAGGCCGCGGCGGGTGTCGAAGACGTTTTCTCGGCAGCAGCAGTTGCCGGGCGGGTTGTTGTTGGTGCGATGGAATTCCCACTTGCACGTCTGGATATCGAACGTCCAGGTCTCGGAGAGCTGCGGCCCGCCGCCGCCCGGGTCGTGCGCCCCCCAGCGGATCATCTTGCCGTGCGTGGGATCGTAGGCCCAGCTCGACTCATACCCAAGCCGAGGGGAGGGCGGTCCGCCGGGAAGTGGGCTGCGCTTGACCCAGGTGTTCGGCGTCTGCTCGGCGATCGACGGCACGGTGCCCGCCGCTGAGTACGCCGAAGCAAGCAAGAGGCTCGCCACCAGGAGCAGCGGGACAACATGTTTCATTGCTCGTTCCTTTCACGTGTGGTGCAACCGGCTTTCCTATTGTATCCGGCTCGCGCCGCGCTGCCAAGCTCGCAGGATCCCGATCGCGCCAGGGGCGTGGAGCGGCGAACGCGTCCGCGGCCCGGTGCGCGTCGACCGTCTGCTCCGGGAGGGCGATGCGGTCGAGCACGCGAACCTGACGTTCGAGGTGCTGCACACACCCGGCCACGAGCGCGGCCTGATCACACTATTCGAGCGGGAGCGGCGGCTGGCGTTTGTCGGCGACCTGCCGCAGGGCGGGATGGACAACTCGGGCAACTGGCTCGGGCTATTCCACGACGTCGCCGCGCAGCGGCGCAGCCTGCGGCGTGTCGCCGAGCTGAATCCGGCGTGGGAGTTCCGGGGCCATCGCGTCCCACATCACGGTGCGGACGTCGGGGCCAACCTCGCTGCGTCCGTGGCACGGTTGGACAACATCGAGGCGGCGCTACTCGAGACGCTGGGCGCAAAGTCGCCGATCAGCGTGCCGAACGCGGCGCGCGCCGCGTTCCGCGCCCTGTTCGACCTCGAAGTCACACAGCCGCCGGGCTACGCCGTCACGACCGTGCTCGCGTTCTTCATCGACCTGGCGCAGCGCGGGCGGGTCCGCCGCACGGACGACCTCGAATGGGAGTCGGCCAAATGAGGCAAGCGATCAAGTGGGCTGTGGCTTGCGGCTTCACGCTGGCCTGCGGCTGCACCCCAACGATTTCGTCCGCGCAGAGCCAAGAGCCGCGCGGCGTACCGCCTGAACTCATCACGAGTGATGCGTATAAGCCGTATCGAGCCGTTCTGCTGGAAGTGTACGGCGAGAAGAAACCGGTCAAGCGCCGCCATCGGCGGGCCGCCCGCCCAAGCCGCGGCGGATTCCACCGCCCGGAATGGTGTATGCCGTCGTGCACAAAGTCCGCCGCAAGGGACGAGTCGTCCGTGTCAGCGTCCGAGTTGTTTTTGGGACCGAAGAACAACTTTGCGCAGCACTGCACTGTTCCAGCGTCTCCGAGCACGTCAACATCGCTTACGTCGAACGCTACAACGCGACGGACAGGCATCTCAACTCGCGGAAGGCCAGGAAGGTCTATTCCTTCTCCAAGCATCCGCTGTTCCACGAAGCGGCGACCTATTTCACGCAAGGCATCTACAACTTCTGCCGCCACAATCGCGGGTTGACCATCAAAACCTGCTCGCATTCCCGCACGCGGCTGACACGCAGAGCGCCTGCGATGGCCAGCGGGGAAACAGCAGTGCTCGGTCTAAATCCCGTGTGCGGGCGTGGCACGGCCATCCTGGCCGTGATACCACGGGCAAGATGCCCGTGCCAGTGCGCCTGCGAGCGTGCATGGTCGGAGAGGTGAGAATCGTCTCCAGGTATGCGCTCTCCGGCCTGTAACCAACTGCAACTGCGCCACCGCGAGGCGGGGTGGCCTGCCTGGCGGTAGGCAGGTCGGAAGGCCGTGCACGTGAAGCAGGGAGACCTGTCCGGCGACGGAGAGCCGGGCAGGAGTCAGAGCGCCCACAGTAGCGATGAAGTGCCGTAACGGGTACGGAGCGAAGGGACGCAGGAA
>CAZDHT010000011.1:0-43090 GCA_964505325.1 uncultured Planctomycetota bacterium
GTAAGTCGGTCTGTATTAGCCGCTTACCGAGGGCGATGCTTCACTGGCGGAGAGGCAGGGATTCGAACCCTGGGAGGACAAAAGCCCTCACTGGTTTTCGAGACCAGCCCTTTCGACCACTCAGGCACCTCTCCTGACAAAGCCGCTGTGCCTTGGCCTGAATAATATATTCGGGCGCGCGCCGGTCGTCAAGCAGCACGCCCTGATGAGTCGAGGATTCGCGGCGGAAGCGCGGCTATCGCTCGCCCATGCTCAGCAGGAATTCGGCGTTGTTCTTGGTGCGGCGGAGGCGCTCGCGCAGCAGTTCGATAGCCTCGAACGCGTTCATCTCGGCGATCACCTTGCGAAGGATCCAGATGCGCTGAAGCTCGTCCGGATGGAGCAGAAGCTCCTCTTTGCGGGTGCCCGACCGGTTGACGTCGATTGCCGGATAGATGCGCCGGTCCGCGAGCCTCCGGTCGAGCACCAGTTCCATGTTGCCGGTGCCCTTGAATTCTTCGAAGATAACCTCGTCCATGCGCGAGCCGGTCTCGATCAGCGCGGTCGCGAGGATGGTGAGGCTGCCGCCCTCTTCGATGTTGCGCGCGGCGCCGAAGAACCGCTTGGGCTTCTGGAGCGCGGTGGCGTCGACTCCGCCCGACAGGATCTTGCCGGAGTGGGGGACCTCGGTGTTGTAGGCGCGGCCGAGCCGCGTGATGCTGTCCAGGAGAATGACCACGTCCTTCTTGAACTCGACCAAGCGGCGGGCCTTGTCGATGACCATTTCGGCGACTTGGCAGTGCCGGCTGGCGGGCTCGTCGAACGTGGAGCTGATCACCTCGGCGTCGACTCCACGGGCCATCTCGGTGACCTCCTCCGGCCGCTCGTCGATGAGGAGGACTATCGCTTCCACCTCGGGGTTGTTAGCGGTGATGCTGTTGGCCATCATCTTGAGGAGGACGGTTTTGCCGGCCTTCGGCGGCGAAACGATCAGGCCGCGCTGGCCCTTGCCGATGGGCGCGACGAGGTCGATGATTCGCATCTCGATGCCTTCCGGCTCGCGCTCGAGCAGGAACCGGGCCTCGGGGTGCAGCGGGGTGAGGTCGTCGAAGACGATCATGTCGGTCAGGATGTTCGGGTCCTCGAAGTTGACGGCTTCGACGCGCAGAAGTGCGAAGTATCGTTCGCTGTCCTTCGGGGGCCGGATCTGGCCGGAGACAATCTGGCCGGTGCGGAGGCCGAACCGGCGGATCTGCGACGGCGACACGTAGATGTCGTCCGGGCACGGCAGGTAGTTGTAGTCGGGCGAGCGCAGGAACCCGAAGCCTTCGGGCAGGACTTCGAGCACGCCTTCGCCAAACATCAGTCCGCTCTTCTGGGCGCGGTGCTCCAGGATCCGGAAGATGAGCTCCGTTTTCTTCAGGCCGGTGTAGCCATCGACGTCCTCCTTCTTGGCGAAGTCGTGCAGCTCTGCGATGGTCATCTTCTTGAGCTGGCCGATGTGGGTACTGCCCTTCTTCACCTGTTCGTAAGTGTGGGCCGAGCCTTTCCGAGGCTTGGCGTTCTGGGCGTTGTTCCCGTTCTGCCTGTTCGCCCTCTCACCCTTGCCGGCGTTCTTGCCGTTGGCGTGGGGCTTGGACAGCTTCCTGGATTTCTTCTCAGCCATTTCTAAACTCCACTGTGCTCGATTTGTGCAATGATCCGTTCGATCTGTTTCCTGCTCGCGGCGAGATCGCCGTCGTTGACAACGACAAAATCCGCCATTTCGCGCTTGCGGGTGAGCGGCTGCTGGTGAGCCTCCCGCCGCTCGATTTCGGCCGGCGCCCAACCCCGGCTGTCGATGAGGCGTCGGGCGCGCGTGCCCCGATCGCACTCGACGAACATGGTGGCGTCGCACAGCCGGGCGAGGCCGCTCTCCAGCAGCAGCGGTGCGTCGATCACGCAGGTCGCCGGGCCGTCGCCCGCGCGGCACGCTGCGACCTCCCTCTCTATCCGTTCGACCACCCTTGGGTGCATGATTTCCTCCAGCGCCGCAAGCTCCTGGGGGTCGTTGAAGACGATGGCAGCCAGTTTCGATCGGTCGAGTTCGCGGTTCGCGTCAAAGACCGCGTCGCCCCATCTATCCCGGATGGCTTGTCTGATCTCTGGGGTCTTGCGGAGCTCGGCGGAGATCGCGTCCGCGTCGACCAGTCTCGCCCCGCTCTCGCTGAGCATTCGGGCTACGGTGGTCTTTCCGCTTCCAATTCCGCCCATGATCCCGATTACAGCGCACCGGCGTCCGGCCGTCGCCGCCGCCAGGTTTTCCTTCTTTTGTGCGCCCATGCTTATTTCAGTTCCAGCCAGTTGCGCCCGACGCCGACGTTGACCTTGATCGGCACATCCAGTTCGACCGCCCCGGCCATCTCGGCCTCAATCATCTCGCGTTCCGCGTCGACGGCGCTGCTCGGAATCTCGAACAGCAGTTCGTCATGAATTTGAAGCAACATCGCGGACGGCCGGTCTTCCGTTTGGATGCGCGAATGAATGCGGCTCATCGCGATCTTGGCCATGTCGGCGGCCGTGCCCTGGATGACCGCGTTCACGGCCATGCGCTCGGCGTATTTGCGTTCGACGTCGTTCTTCGAATCGATCGTGGGCAGATAGCGGCGCCGATCGAACATGGTTGTGACGTACCCCCGGGCCCGCGCGAGCTCCAATGTCTCATCGATGAAACGCCGCACCTGACCGTACCGCCGGAAGTACGAGTCGATGAATTCCTTTGCCCCGGCAACCGAGACACCGATGGCCTTCGAGAGGCCGAACGGGGTCAGGCCGTAGATGATGCCGAAGTTGACCGCCTTGGCCTGGCGCCGCATGTCCCGGTCGACGTCGTCGATGCCCACGCCGTGGACTTCGGCCGCGACGAAGGCGTGAATGTCGAGGTCTGAATGGAACGCCTCGCGCAGGGCCTTGTCGCCTGAGAGATGCGCCAGAATCCGGAGCTCGATTTGCGAGTAATCGGCGGAGAGCAGCAGCCTGTCGGGACTGGAGGGAACGAACGCCCTTCGGATCTCGCGTCCTTCCTCTGTTCGCACCGGGATGTTCTGCAGGTTTGGATCACTGCTCGAGAGGCGTCCGGTGGCCGTCATGGTCTGGTTGAACGATGTGTGGAGGCGCCCGGTCGCCGGGTTGATCAATTTGGGAAGCGCGTCGGCGTACGTGCCCTTCAGCTTCTTCAAGGCGCGGTACCGGGCGATCCTGGCGGCGATGGGGTACCGGTACGCAAGTTCGTCCAGGACGCCCGCGTCCGTTGAGAAGCCTGTCTTCGTCTTCTTCGTGGCCGGCATATTGAGCTTGCCGAAAAGAACGCCCGACAACTGTTTGGGCGAGTCGATGTTGAATTCCTCTCCCGACTCCTCATAGATTTGTGCGGCGATCTCTTCGAGCGACCTGGAAAGCTGTTGAGAGATCTCCGCCAAGGCCCCGGCGTCGACCTTAATCCCCGTATGCTCCATCTCGGCCAGCACTTCGATCAGAGGAAACTCGAGGTCCCGGGCCAGGTCGACCAGACCGTACTTCTCAAGCTCGGGGGATAATACTCCGAAAAGCCTGAAGACAGTGTCGGCATCTTCGCAGGCGTATTCAGCAACTTTTTCGATCGGGACTTTGTCCATGGTCAGCCGTGGGCGCCTCTCTCCGATCAGCTCGGAGAGCGGGATCTTCCTGAAGCCGAGATAACCAATGGCCAGGTCGTCGAGGTTGTAGCGTCTTCGGTCCGGGTTCAGGAGATACGCGGCGACCATGGAGTCGAAGACGATGCCCCGCAGTCGGACGCCTGCGTTTCGAAGAACCACGTAGTCGTACTTGATGTTCTGACCCATCTTTGCCGGCCGGTCAGACTCAAGGACGGGCCCGAGATGTTGCATGGCCTGCTTCGGGGGGATGATCCTGCTTCCCAGCGGACCGGCCACCGGGACGTAGTACGCCTCGCACTCTTTCCACGCGAAGGAAAATCCGACGATGTCGGCCTTCATCGAATGCTGGCTGGTGGTCTCGAGGTCGACGGATATGCGCTCCTGTTTCGCGAGCTGAGCGGCGAGCGTCTTCAGCGCCTCCGGGGTATCCACAGTGTGGTATTGAACCGTGCCGCGCCCCGCCAGCTTCGGCTCCGCTTCGGCCGCCGCTTCCGCCACCTCGCCGCCCAGGTCGCGAAGTAATCCCTTGAAACCGAGCTCGGCGAACAGCTTCCCGAGGCGCTCTCCGTCGGGCTCGCGCACCTTGCAGTTGTCAAGCTCGATGTCGACGGGAACGTCGGCGTCGATGGTGACGAGAGAGCGGCTCATCCGCGCGCTCGCCTCGCCCTCGACGAGGCGCTTCTTCAACGCCTTTCCGCTCACCTCGTCTGCCTGCTCGAGCACGTTGTCCAGCGTCCCGTATTCCTGAATCAACTTGAGCGCGGTCTTGGGGCCGACGCCCCGGATGCCCGGTACGTTGTCAGACGTGTCGCCCGAGAGCGCCATCATCTCGATGACCTGGTCGGGGCGAATGCCCTTCTCTGCCTCCAGGTCGCGCGCGGTGTACTCTTTCCCGAGCTTGGTATCGTAGGTCCGAACATGTTCGTCAAGCAGTTGAAGCGCGTCCTTGTCTCCGGTGGCGATGTAGACATCGATACCTTCGGCGGACGCGCGCCTGGCGAGGGTGCCGATGATGTCGTCGGCCTCGTAACCAGACATCGAGAGCAGCGCCACGTTCGCTGCTTCGATGATCTCTTTGATGAGGGGAATCTGCGGCTGGAGTTCGTCGGGCATGGGCTTCCGCTGGGCTTTGTAGTCCGCGAACTCCTGGTGCCGAAAGGTAGGCCCGGGCTCGTCAAAAACCACGGCGAGATAGTCCGGCTTCTGCTGCCTGAGCACCTTGAGCAGCATGCGGGTGAAGCCATAGACGGCATTGGTCGGCCTGCCGTCGGGGCTCGACAGATGTGGTATGGCATAGAATGCCTTATAGCAGTGGGAGTGGGCGTCAATCAGGAACAGTTTCCGGGTCATTGAGGGGCCAACACATTGAGTGGGCCGAGCCGCGCCGGGCGTTTATCGGACCGATCAGTTGCGGTCTGTCACGGCTTTACTGGGAAACCTGCCGCAGCAGACGACCTCCCGCCGGTCCCCGGGAGGCGCCCGGGCGAGGGCTCATATCATTTCATGGCGACCTGTGGGGCTTCAGGGGGTCCCCGTCCTATTGGCGTTACTCGAGGCTAGTCCATGCAACTTGCGAGTCCGTCACGAAGCCAACTGGGGACATGCAAACAAGGGATCACCCAGACGGAGTTACACGGAAATGGCGGCGGCTTGGAAGTGGCTCCCGCCTACCGTGAACGCAATATAGCCGGTACTATGCGCCGTGTCAAGCAAAATTGTCGGATTTTTTCGTCGCCCTGGCGCGCTCTTCCTGCTCCCGGGCTCTCGACCGTCGGCCGCTCGCTTCGGGTGGCGTTCCTGCTGGCGACGATCAGCCCTGCGGCCGCTCCCGCTGCCGCCAAGACGATGATCACGGCGAGCGCCCACCACAGAACCTTTCTGCCGCGCCGGGTCGTGCGCAGGTTGACCCACACGAAGGCCGTCAGGGCGCTGGCAAGGATGCCCGCCACGGCGCCGAAGAACGCGGCCATCGACACTTCGTTCACGAAGTGCTTCGCTGCCGGAAAAATGCCGGCGGCGAAGCTGCGGAGCCCGGCCACCGCCGGCGCCAGGTCCAGCACAACACTGAAGAACCACGCACACAAGGGAACGAAACCCACCACACCAAGCCAGATCAGAAGCTGCACCGGCCACGGGACTCTCGGCTTGCGCTTCGCACGGGCAGAGAGCAGCTTCGACTCTTCGATGGCAGGCCTGCGCGCCACCGGGGCGACGGGCTTCGCTGCCGCGGCGGCGCCACCCGCGAGCAGCCTCTCCACGGCGCGCAGGAACCGCTTCGCGTCCGGATACCGCCGGTCGCGATCCTTCGCCATGGCCGTGCGGATGATCCCGGCGGCCGCCACAGAGACCTGCGGGTTTGCCCGCCGGGCGTCGGGCACGGGCTTCGTCAGATGCTTCGACATCGTCTCGGTAACGGTCGAGCCTGTGTAAGGCGGGGATCCAACCAGCAGGTGGTAGAGCGTAGCGCCGAGCGAGTAAATGTCGGTGCGGCCGTCGATGTCGGCGTCGCCGCGGACCTGCTCCGGCGAGATGAAGTCAGGCGTGCCCAGCGCCGTCCCCACCTTGGTCAACGTGCTGTTGCCACGTTCTACCTCGCGCGCCAGGCCCAGGTCCGCCAGCTTCGCTACGCCGCCGGCGGTGACAAGCACGTTGTCGGGCTTGACGTCGCGATGGATCAGCCCCGCCTCGTGCGCGCAGTCGAGCGCGCGGGCGACATCGCGCACGATCTCCAGGGCGCGGCGTTCGGGCAGCGTCCCCTCAGCCTTGACGATGTCGCTCAGAGTGCGGCCGTCGACGAATTCCATCGCGAAGTAGTAGTAGCCGGCCGCCTGACCAGCGTCGATGGCTTCGACGATATTCGGGTGGCTGAGCTTCGCGGCGGACCGCGCCTCTCGGAGGAACCGCGTCACGAACGCCTCGTCCTTGGCGAACTTCGGCGGCAGGACCTTGAGGGCGACGATGCGGTCCACGGAGACTTGCCGGGCCTTGAACACGGCCCCCATGGCGCCCTGCCCGATCTTCTCGAGGATCTCGAACCCGCCGACCATTTTCTTGCCGGCATTCGAGCCCGAGTTGCCGGCGGAGGAGTCATTCGACATCGCTACAGCCCCGAACGGGATCAGCCGGATCGCACCGCACGTGATCTCCCACCCTCGCGACCGTGGATTATATGCCCCGTCGCCCCATACCGCAAAGCTTTTGTGAGACGCCAAGCGACGGTCGGCGCGCCGCTGAACATTGACACCACCGCGCGCCATCCGGTAACATTGGTCGCCAACTATAGAGCGGAGACGGCATGCAGTTCGTCAACGACTTCCTGGACAAGACCTACGCCCCGGCGGTGCTCGTCTTTCTCGTCGGTTACATCTATATCTGCGCGTCGAAGAAGTTCCGGGCGACCGTGCTGTGGATCGGCGTCGTCATCCTGCTGGTGCTGGGCGTCTATCGGCCCGACGGCGGCGGGATGCCGGCCGGCGCGTGGAACCTGCTCCGCCACATCAACTGGAACGTGCTGATGATCCTGGCGGGCGCAATGACCGTCGCGGAGCTGTTCATCGAGTCCAAGGTGCCCGTGCTGCTCGCAGACGTCATCGTCCGGCACATGAAGACGGTCGGCGGCGCCGCGCTGGGCGTGTGCGCGATGTCCAGCTTCCTGTCGGCCTTTATCGACAACGTGACCACGGTGCTCATTGTCGCGCCGGTCGCGCTCGTGCTCGCCAAGCGGATGAAAGCGTCGCCCGTGCCGCTCATCATCGGCCTTGCCGTATCGTCGAACCTGCAGGGCACGGCGACGCTGATCGGGGATCCGCCCAGCCTGATTCTCGCCAATGGGCTCGGGCTGGATTTTCTCGACTTCTTCTTCTACCAGGGCAAGCCGAGCATCTTCTGGGCCGTGCAATTGGGGGCGGTCGGCTCGATGCTGGCGCTGTGGATGCTCTTCTTCCGCAAGTACAGACAGCCGGCGGCCGCGCCCGAGGAGGTCAAGGTCACCAGTTGGTTTCCCACCTTGCTTCTGGTCGCGATGGTCGTTGCGCTGAGCGCGATGTCGACGGTCAAGGTCCCGCACGGCGAGAAGTTCGTCAACGGCGCCGTGTGCGTGATCGCGGCGATCATCGGCCTGCTCTGGCACCGGGGGCGCGGCGGCAGCACGAGGAAGCTCTTCTTCGGTCTTGACCTCTCGACCGTGGCGCTGCTGGCCGCCATTTTCGCGTTGGCGTTCGCACTCCAAGAGACCGGCTTCATCAACGAGATTGCGAAGTGGATCGGCGGCATTGTCGGCGGCAGCAAGTTCCTGACCTTCACGGTCATCGTGTGGATGTCTGTCGTGTTCTCGGCAGTGATTGACAACATCCCGTACACGGCCGTGATGCTGCCGACCGTGCTTCAGATCGCCACCAAGATGACCGGTTCAGAGACGTTCACGGGCACGCACATCCTCTTTGCGTTCGGACTGCTGGTGGGGGCGTGTCTGGGCGGCAACATCTCGCCGGTGGGCGCGTCGGCGAACATCGTGGGCGTGGGCCTGCTGCGGCGAAACGGCCACGACGTCGGGTTCTGGAAGTTCGTCAGCATGGGCCTGCCGTTTACCATCACCGCGACGGTGCCGGCGTATCTGTTTATCTGGTGGTTGTGGGGCTGAGACCATGTCTATGCTCGAGGAAATGCAGGCCGACCCCGCCCGCGAGACGGATCACATCACGTCGTTCATCCGATCCGAGCTCGAGGGGGCTGGGCTCGTCAAGACCGTGGTGGGGTTGTCGGGCGGCTTGGATTCGACGGTTGTCGCCTTCTTGTGCGCCCGTGCGGTCGGCAAAGATAACGTGCTGGGTCTTGTGATGCCCTACAGGACAAGCTCGCTGGAGAACACCTCCGACGCGAGACACGTGGCCGAATTCCTGGGCGTCCGGCGCGAGATGATCGACATCACGCCCGCCGCGGACGCGCTCCGGGAAATGCTCGCCACCGACGACCGCATCCGGATGGGCAACGTCCTGGCGCGCACCCGGATGGTCGTGCTGTATGATCGCTCGGCGGCGCACGGGGCGCTCGTCGCCGGCACCGGCAACCGCACGGAAGCCATGCTGGGCTACACCACCCTGCACGGCGACTCGGCCTGCGGGTTCCAGCCCATCGCGCACCTCTACAAGTGCCAGGTCCGTCAGCTCGGTGCATACCTCCGCGTGCCGGAGCGGATCCTCACCAAGCCGCCCAGCGCCGACCTGTGGGAGGGACAGACCGACGAAGGCGAACTCGGGTTCAGCTACGATGACGCCGACTGGCTCCTCTTCAACATGCTGGATAAAGGCAGGAGCGACAACCGGCTCGAAGCCATGGGGTTTGAGCCCGATTTCGTGGCGCGCGTCAGGGCGCTCATCGCGACGTCTGAATTCAAGCGCCGCATGCCCAATTCGCTGCTCAAGCCGGACTGACCGGGAGGCACCCGTTGGGGAAGTACGTCACCCGCGGCGGCGAGAAGCTCGAGTTCGCCCTGAGGGAATTCGGGGTGGACGTTTCGGGCAGGATCGCCGCCGATCTCGGCTCGCACGTTGGCGGGTTCGTCGATTGCCTGCTTCAACACGGCGCTGCCCGGGTTTATTCCGTCGACACGAGCTACGGCACGCTGGCATGGACGCTGCGGCAGGATGAACGCGTGGTGGTGCTCGAACGAAGCAACGCGCTCCACGTGGAGCTCCCGGAGAAGGTGCACATAGTCACCATCGACGTCGGGTGGACCAAGCAGCGTACGATATTGCCGAGAGCGGTCGGACTGGCGGAAAGCGGGGGCGTGGTGGTGTCTCTGCTGAAGCCGCAGTACGAGGCCGCGCCGGACGAAGTCGAGCGCGGCGTGGTGCGGGCCGAGGCCGCGCCGCGCATCGCAAGTCGCGTGATCGACGAACTCGGCGCGGCGCGGATCCGCGTCTCGCAGTGGGCGGAGTCGCCGATCAAAGGCCGTAAGGGCAACCACGAGTTCTTCCTCAAACTCGACGTGAAGTAAGGCGCCGCGATGGACCCCGTCCTGTTTGTTCAATTGGTCGAGCCGCCGCTGTACGTCATCACCACCATTCTGCTCGTCTGGCTGTCACTGCCCAGGGCCAATCCCCTGGCCGTGGCGTTCCGCCCCGTCTGGCGCACGTTGACCCGCAGGAACTACGCCGTCTTCGTGGCGATCGGCTGCTCGATGATCGTTATTGACGTCATCCTCACCTCACTGGACCATCACTTCACGGCAGCGATCGTGAAATGGCGCGGCGAGGACTTTACCTCGCTCATCTGGCAGATCGAGGGAGACTTCGTCAAGCACTTCCAGCGGTGGACCTGGCCGGGGCTGACCTGGTACATGGCGTGGGCGTACATCGTCGTGTTTCCGGTGACGGTACCATCGGCAATGATGGTGTTCGACTACCTCGGTAAGGCGCGGAAGAACGTCTCGCTGCTCATCGCTTACTTCCTGAACTACATCCTTGTCCTGCCTTTCTATTTCCTGTTCCCCGTGCGGGAGTGTCACGAATTCAGGCCCGGCGGGGAGCCGTTCCTCCGCCTGGTGCTCGATGACGCGCACCCCGCGATCATGAAGGTCCTGCGTCCGATGAGCGGGATCGACAACTGCTTCCCCAGCTTCCACACCTCGCTGGTGGTGACCGTCGCTCTGTTCGCCTGGTTCAGCGGACGAAGGGCGTTTGGCGTCGTGATGTCTCTGATGGCTCTGTCGGTCATTCTGGCGACGCTGTACCTGGGGATCCACTGGATCGTCGACCTCGGCGCGGGCATCGTCGTCGGGATCATCGCTTACTGGCTCGGGGATTGGCTGGGCAAGAAGTACTGGGCGCGGCGTGTGTCGCGCGGACGAAGCTTGAATTGACACACGCGCGTGACTCTGATACCCTGCATGTTGCCAGTAACTTAGACCGGCTGGCAGGATAGAAGCATGGGAAAACGCAAATTCCTCCGCCGGGGGGTGCTCGCGGTGGCCGCCCTGGTGGCGCTGCTGGGAGGACTCTACGCGGTCAGCTACATCCGCCAAGGGCGCAAGAAGGATCCGACGCCCCTGTTCAAGCTGTTCCCGCAGGAGCGTCTCACGTACGACGTCCTGTACGGGACGACCAAAACGGGCACGGTCACCGTGAGCCTCAGCGGGCTGCTCGCGCAGCCGGACGGCTCGCGCGCGTATCGCGTCAGCTACCAGGTGAAGACCGTCCGAGCCGTCGGCGCGGTCTACAGAGTCGACGGCCACATCAGCGTGCTGATCGACGCCGCCACCCTCCTGCCGATCGAGTACGAAGAGAAGTTCACCAAAGGCACGTTGTTCAAGGAAAGCACCAGACACCGCAGGTACGTATACGACCGGGCTAAAAACGAGCTCCGCCACTACCGCAAGAAAGATGAGAACAAGGGCTTCAAGCTGCGGCGCAAGCCCCGGAAGATCCCCAGCGACGCCCATCACTACACCTCGCTGCTGTACTTCATCCGCAGCGTTCCGCTCGAGCTCGGGACGGACTTCGCCGCGACCATCTCCGACAGGAAGAAGGACATTACCGTCAAGCTCTCCGTAGTCCGCGAGGAAGACTATGTGGCGCCCTCAGGCGAGCGGCGGACAGCCCTCGTGCTGGGAGCGGCCATCGTCGCCACCGAGGAAGAGATCAAAGATGCAGACCCGCCCACCTGGCTGAGCCGATCGGAGTTGTGGCTGGACAAGGAGAAGCGCTTTCCGGTGCGCCTTGACGCCAAGACCAAGTGGGGTACAATGTCCGCCAAACTGGTAGAGCGTGTCATCACGGAGGACCCTTCGTCGCAGACCAATGAGAGCGGTGGGAATCATACCGGCCAGGTACCACTCGACCCGGCTCCCCGGTAAGCCCCTCCTCAAAGAGACGGGGAAATACCTGATCCAGCACGTGTGGGAGCGGGCCCGCCAGGCGTCCTCGCTCAGCGCGGTGATCATTGCCACAGACGACGGCGGCATCCTTCGCGCCGCGCAGGAGTTCGGCGCCGACGCCCGAATGACCGCCTCCTCCCACCAGACCGGGACCGACCGTGTGGCGGAAGTCGCCGCCCAGCTCGACTGTGAGATCGTGGTGAACATCCAGGGCGACGAAGCCGAGATCGAGCCGAGCGCCATCGATGCCGCAGTCAACGCCCTGGTCAACACGCCAGAAGCCGTGATGTCCACCCTCGCGCATCTCACGACGGACCCCAAACGTGCGGCCGACCCCAACGTGGTCAAGGTCGTATGTGGCGCCGGCGGACGGGCGCTGTACTTTTCCCGCGCTCCGGTGCCCTACCCGCGCGACGAGAAGGGCGAGCCGTCGTACTGGCTGCACGTGGGGCTCTATGCGTACCGAAGGGAGTTCCTGCTCGGATACTCGCGCATGCCGCAGACGCCGCTCGAGAGAACCGAGAAGCTCGAGCAGCTCCGAGCCATCGAGAACGGGTACATCATCCAAGTCGTAGAGACCGATTACCAAGCGTTGGGGATAGACACCCCCGCCGACTACCAGGCGTTCATCCAACGCTACCGAGACAGAGTGAACAAAGGAGGGACCGCGTGAAGAAGAAGAGCCAGCCCCTGACCATCGACAAAGAGCGAGCCATCGGGACGGTGATGGAACTGCTCTCGGTGCCCGGTGTGTCGTGCGAGGAGCGCGACATCGCCAGGAAGATCGTGCAGATTCTCACCAGGCACGGTGTACCTCGGAACGCGATCCGGTTCGACGACGCCCACCGGAAGAGCCCGCACGGCGGCAACGTCGGCAACCTGACCATCAAGCTGCCGGGCACGGTCCGCGGCCCGCGACGCCTGCTGTTGGCGCACATGGACACCGTGCCGACCTGCCGCAACGCGAAGCCCGTCCGGCGAGGCAGAGCCATCGTGTCCGCGCGGAAGGGCACCGGCACCGGTGCGGACGACCGGAGCGGGTGCGGCGCGCTGGTGGTGGCGGCAATCGAGATCCTCGCCCAGAAGCTCCCGCATCCGCCGGTCACGCTGCTCTTCACGATACAGGAGGAGATCGGGCTCGTCGGTGCGCGGTACGTTGATGCGCAGCGGCTCGGTTCTCCGAAGCTCGCCTTCAACTTCGACGGCGGGCCCCCGAACTGCGTGGAGATCGGTGCGACCGGCGGCTACTACCTGGAGATCGATGTCAAAGGCATCCCATCGCACGCCGGCGGCCGGCCCGAGCGGGGGGTTTCTGCGGCCATGATTGCGGCGGCCGCGATGGCCGACCTCGAAAAGAACGGCTGGTTCGGGCTGGTGATGAAGCACGGCGTGCGGGGCACGTCCAACATCGGCACGGTTCACGGCGGCGAGGCGACGAACGTCGTCATGGATCACCTGCACGTGACCGGCGAGTGCCGCAGCTTCAGCCGGTCGCTGCGCCAGCGGATCGCAACCGCCTACCGCAAGGCGTTCGAGCGCGCCGCCAGAAAGCTCCTGTCCAGCGAGGGAAAGCGCGGCTCCACTCAATTCAAGCGCACCAAGAAATACGAAGCCTTCAAGCTCCCCAGGAGCAGCCCGAGCGTGAACGAGGTGATCCGGGTGCTCCATCGGCTCCACATGAAGCCGACCCTCGAATACAGCAACGGCGGGCTCGACGCCAACTGGCTGGCGGAGCATGGCATCTACGCCGCGACGGTGGGCGCGGGGACGCTCGGCGCCCATACGGTCAAAGAGAAGCTGGTGCTCTCCCAGTACATCGGCGGGTGCAAGGTCGCACTTGGCCTGGCGACGGGGCTGTAGAGCGAGTACCGAACGTCCAAGCCGCCGTTACGCTAGGTCTCTCAGGTACCGCCTGAGAACGCGGTGTGCCACGGCCAGCAGGGCGGCGCTCGCGATCACCCCCAACGCGGTCCGCCACGAGCAGCCCATCATCACAATCCCCAGGGCCGTGCCGGCGGCGGGCGGGTGCTCGGTGTCCGTCACCACCATCACGAAGATAGAGAGCCCCACCGCCACCGCGCAGATGGCGACCGCATACGCCGCCGGCGGGTTAGCCACCGGGCCGGCAATGGAGAGGCACGCCAGGCCGCACACCAGCCCGACACAGTGCCCCCCGACGACATGGCTCGCCCTCGCCGTCAGGCTGTCGGGCATGGCAAAGACAATGAACGCCGAGGCGCCCAGCGAAGCGACCACGATCGCCCGCTCGAAGCTGAACACGTGCAGCGCAACGAACAAGGTCAGCGTGGCGAGGACGCTCTGCAGGACGTAGTTCTTCCAGTGCTGCCGAAACTCCCTGATCATCTCCGCGAGCGTTCTTTTCATCGCTCGGCCGCGCTCCCGACCGCCGCGGTGTCCGCCCATCCGACCGGCGCTCTGCCCCGAGTCCCGTCGTCCATCGAAGGTTCGCTCCTTACTGCACGTCACGATCGCGCGCCGCGAGCAGGATGATGTTGCGCAGCTCCTGCTCGTCGCGGGCGTTCATCCACCGGTCCTTGAATTGCGGGCTGCGGGCGATCTGCGCGATCCACATCAGCGACTTCAGATGGAAGCTTCGCTCGTCCCGCGTGCCGAGGAGAACGAACACCATGTGAACCGGCGGGCCCGATTCCTGAAACCGGATGCCCCGCTTGCAGCGGGCGAGCAGAATGTCGAACTTCTGCTTGCCCTGGATGATCATGTGGGGGATGGCCAGCCCCGGCGCAATCGCGGTGGTCGATTCCTTCTCACGGTCCACCAGTTGATGGTACAGGCTGTCGGCGTTCGTGTGGAGATGCTGCGACGTGTGGTACGCCACCGCCTTGAAGAACTCCTCGTAATCGGTCGGACCTTCCATGTCCAGGATCGTGCAGGTCTTGATCAGCTTGTCGAATCGATCCTCGATGATGTTGTCGCGCTCGACGAGGATGTCTTTCAGTTCACTCTCGAGGGTCGCCGTGCCGATACGGCGGTCCACGATGCGCTCGACGACGTGGACCAGCGCCGACTGACGCTTGACCCGTCTCGGAACATAGAACAGATACCAGGCCAGCCCCAGCAGGGCAAAGGTGGCGCTGATGGCGAGCGGGACCGCGCCCATCTCGGCGATCAGGAACAGGCAGGTGCACATGCCCGCCACCTGCGTCCACGGATGGCCGGGGCAGCGGAAGCGCGGCCGGTAGCTGTGGATCTTGCTGGCGCGCATCACGATCACGGACGCGTTGATCAGCACGAACAGGAGCAGCATGAGCGTCGACGCGGTCTTGATCAGGTTCTCGAGCGTAAGGACGAGAAGCACGCAGATCATAAAGGCCCCGGTCAGCAGGATCGCGACGTGCGGCGTGCCGAACCGGCGGTTGACCACCGCCAGACGGCTCGGAATGAGCTGGTCGCGGCTCATCGCCAGCAGTGATCGGGACGCGGCGAGGACCGCGGCATTTGCCGTCGTGATGAATGCGAGCGTTGCCGCCGCCGCCATCACCGCCATGCCCGGCCCACCCAGCAGCACATGCGCCGCATCGGAGATCGGCGTCAGCGTTCGCTCGCCGCTCTGCAACGTACCCAGCCCCACCGTCACCCCTACCGCCGCTACATACAGCACGCTCACCACGATGAACGCAGACAGCAGCCCCAGCGGGATCGACCGGCCGGGCCGGCGGACCTCCTCGCTCACGCTCGCGACCTTGGTCACGCCGATGTATGACACGAAAACCATGCCCGCGCCCATCAGCACCGCCGCCCAGGGATTGGGCCCTTTGGGCATGAACGGCTTGTAGTGGTCGACGTCAATCCGCGTGGCGCCCAGTCCGACGTAGCCGAGCAGGATCGCCAGCAGGGCGAAGACCATGATGCTCTGGAACCGGCCCGTCCCCTTCACACTCACGAGATTCAGCACGACGAAGACGACGCAGCAGCCCGCCCCGATGAGATCGATCTGGAACTCGGGCAACTCACCGAACAGGAGCATGGCGAACGTGCCCATGCCCACGAGCGCGAACGCCCCCTTCAGCGCCGTCGAGAACCATTCGGCGAAGCCGGCGAACGTCCCGGCAAACGGGCCGAGACTCCGCTCGATAAAGAAATACGTACCTCCCGCCTTCGGCATCGCCGTCGCCAGCTCCATCGCCGAAAGCACGTTTGGCGTCATCAGCAAGCAGGCCAGCCCGTATGCGAGGATCATCGCCGGGCCGACATTGAGGAACATCACCCCGGGCAGCACGAACAGACCGGAACTGATCATCGCCCCGGCGGCGATGCAAAACACGTCCAGCGCGCCGAGCGGCTTTTTCAGCTCCATCGCGTCCCCTCACTGACGCCAACGCGGGGCATTATACATAAGCCGCTCGAAAAAAGCATTGCATGTTCCTTCGCAAGCACTATCTTGTCGGAGTCTATCCCAGCCCGAGAAGAGGCCATGACGCCGCGAGAGGAGTTCATCAACGCGTTGACCCTCGGCCCGCCGCAAGGCCACGTGCCTACCTTTGAGCTGGTCTTCTTCCTGACGATGGAGGCGTTCGGGAGAGTGTTCCCCGGCCATCGCAGGTTCACCCAGTGGGACCAGATGAGCGACCGCGAGCGCGACCTCCAGGTGACCGACTGCGCCGAGGTGTTCATCCAGACCGCAAGGCATTACGGCCACAACGCGATCTTCGTCCACGCCTTCGAGGGCAGCCCCGCCGCGCTGTGGCTGACCGCCACTAAGATCCGCGAGCTGACCGGCGACGAGTTCTTCCTGATGCGCCACGGCGACGCCACCTTCAGCATCCCCGACGGACAGCGGATGGTCGAGTTCGCGCACCGCCTCGCCGACGACCCTGAGGGCGTCCGCGGGGACGCCTCGGAGCGCGTGGACAACGCCCTCGCCCGGGCCGAGAGGGAGATGGGAGGCGGCATCTGGGACGGGTTTGCCTTGTGCGCCGACTACTGCCTCAACGTCGGCCCGTTCCTCAGCCCCAGCCAGTTCAGCGAGTTCGTCGCCCCGTACCTGGCACGCCTGATCGAGGGCTACCGGCAGCAGGGCTACTACGTGATCAAACACACCGACGGCAACATCATGCCCATCCTCGATCAATTGGTGCAGTGCCGGCCCCACGCCCTCCACTCGCTGGACCCGCAAGCGGGCGTCGACATCGCCGAGGTGAAGCGGCTCCACGGCCACGAGTTGTGCCTCATCGGCAACGTCAACTGCGGCCTGCTCCAGACGGGCACCGACGAGGAGTGCATCGAATCCGCACGCTACGCCCTCCGCCACGGCATGCCGGGCGGCGGCTACGTCTTCTCCACCAGCAACTGCGTCTACACCGGCATGCCACTGGAACGCTACGAGCTGATCCTGAGGGTGTGGCGTGAAGAGGGACGTTACAGCCAGTGAGGCGCCACCCGCCGCAAGACCTTCGCGCGGCCGCACATGTCCTTTTTTTCGGCCTCGGCCACGACCGGTGTGATATAATGAGGCGGAACCGGGGTGGGACAGGGCATGACGCTTGAGTATGGATAGATGGATACCGGGCGCTCTTGCCATCGTGGGCGCTGTTCTCCTTGTGCTCTGGCTGAGCGGGGACGAGGTGAAAGGGCTGCAAGAGCGGCGCCCGCCGGCTCAGGGCTCCGGAGGGAGACCGAAAGAACCCCGGATACTCATCAAGGAGGTCGGCAGGCTTAGGAAGTCGGACGGTCGCCCCGCCGATCTGCCTGGCGCCTGGCCGCGCTTCCGCGGCAAGAGCTTCGACGGCGTCGCCGCGGATCAGCCCGAGCTGGCCCGAAGCTGGGGCAAGAACGGCCCCGAGGTCCTGTGGTCCGTCCCGGTCGGAGAAGGCCACGCGGGGGCGGCGGTCCTGGCCGGTCGGGTCTACCTCATGGACTACGACGAAGCCGCCCGCCGCGACGCCCTGCGGTGTCTCTCACTGGAGGACGGCAAGGAGATCTGGCGGTTTTCGTACCCGGTTGAGGTCGACCGGCTCTACGGAATGTCTCGCACCGTGCCCGCGGTAACGCAGAAGTACGTCGTGGGCTTCGGTCCGAAGTGCCACGTGATCTGCCTGGACGCCAAGACCGGCGCGTTCAAGTGGGGCTACGACCTGGTCGGGGAGTTCAACGCGAAGGTGCCGTCCTGGTACGCCGGACAATGCCCGCTGATCGACGACGACCACGCGATCATCGCCGTCGGCCGCGGCGAGGTGCTGATGATGGCCGTCGATTGCGAGACGGGCAGGATCGCCTGGAAGACGCCGAATCCGAGGAAGTGGGAGATGACCCACTCCTCAATCATGCCGATGCAGTTCAACGGCCGGCGGATGTACCTGTACTGCGCCAGCGGCGGGATCGTCGGGGTGTCTGCCGAGGACGGACGCGTTCTGTGGGAAGATCGAAGCTGGCAAGTCTCATTCGCCAATGTGCCCTCCCCCGTCATCCTGGACGGCGGCCGGATCTTCTTGTCCGGAGGCTACGGCGCAGGCAGCCGGATGCTGCGTCTGAAAGAAAAAGATGGCAACATCTCGACGGAGACGCTGTTCACACTGACACAGCGCGTCTTCGGCACGGAACAGCACACGGCGATCTTCTATAACGGGTACATCTACGGCGTGACGCTGGGCGGTCAACTCGCCTGCCTGGACCTGTCCGGCCGGCCCGTGTGGGCCAGCGGCCGCACCAAGAGGTTCGGCAGCGGCCGCGGGCCCTATCTGGTCGCGAACGGTTTGCTGTACGTGATGGACGACAAGAAGGGCGCGCTCGCTCTGATCGAGGCGACGCCTCTGGGCTATCGAGAACTGGCCCGAGCCAAGATTCTCCCCGGCCCCGACGTGTACGGGCCCATGGCGATGGCGGGAGGGCGGCTGATCTGCCGAAACCTGAACACGCTGGCCTGTCTGGACGTAAGGAGGAAGTGACCATGCCGCCCTCGAAGCCGGCTGCCGTCCTGATCGGGGTCGTGGTGGCGCTGGCCGCGGCAGTGGCCGCCTACACGGTCGTGAGCACAAATGTGAGGGGCCCAGAGAGACCGCCCACGTCCGACATGGACGAGTTCGCCAAGACCGACCCGTCGCTGCTCAAGTATGCCGAGACCCAACAGGTCCGGACAAGGTTCAAGGAAGCGCGAGCGGTCGCCGTCGGGCCTTCGGACCGGATCTACGTCGCGGGTGATGACAGGGTTCGGGTCTTCGACAGCACGGGCCGCCACGTTAGGGACATCGCAACGTCGTCGGTCCCGCGCTGTCTGGCGGTCGCGAAGGACGGCACGGTCTATGTCGGAGCAATGGACCGGGTCGAGGTCTATCCCATCGATCCCGCGCGTCGTTCGTCCTGGGACAGCGCGGGCGACAAGGCGATCTTCACCTCCATTGCCGTTACGGAGGAGCACGTGCTGGTCGCAGACGCCGGCAACCGCGAGATCCTGCGGTACGACCCAGCCGGCAAGCTCATCGAGCGAATCCGGAAGAAGGACCCGACCAGGGACATCGATGGCGTCATGATGCCGAGCGCGCACTTCGACGTAGTGGTCGGGGTGGACGGGCTGATCCGCGCGAATGACCCCGGGCGCCTTTGCGTGGACGTCTATACCTCGCAGGGCGAACTCCTGGAATCATGGGGCAAGGGCGGCCCCGAGATAGATCGCTTCATTGGCTGCTGCAATCCCGTTCGTATCGCGGCACTGCCTGACGGGAGCATCGTCACCAGCGAGAAGGGGTTTCCGCGCGTCAAGGTGTATACGAGAGAAGGCAGATTCAACTGCGTGGTCGCCGGAACAGAGTCATTTGTGGCGCTGAGGTGCCCCACCGCCGGCTGCACGAGCGGGAACGCGCTCGACCTGGCGGTCGACAGCCGGGGGCGCGTCCTCGTGCTCGATCCGGCAACCCGTCAGGTCCGCATCTTCGTGCGAAAGACGGAGACCAAGAGATGAGTGAAGGCCACGAGCGGGAAGCGACCCGCCGCCAGTTCTTCCACAGTCTGCTTCGCTACGTGGCGCTCGGCGCGCTGACTGGGGGCAGTGCCCTTCTGTTGTCGAAACGGCGCGAAGGTGTGACCGACGACCGGTGCATCAATCACCACGATTGCCGCGACTGCTCCCGATGCTACAGTTGCCCGGTGAGCGAATATTCGCCACCCAAGTGCGAGCCGGAACGCGCCACGCTCAGGTGACGCGAGTGCGTTCCCGTTTCGGGTAAGCCAAGATGGCGGAAGAAAAAGACAAGATGACCCGGCGCGACTTCATCAAGGCCGGAGCGTGCGGCGCGGCGTGTTTCGCGCTCGGCGCGGGGCTCGGGTCTCTTGGTGAACGCGGCGCCAAGCAAGATATGGTGTGGCAGATCGACCCGGGCAAGTGCATCCAGTGTGGGAACTGCGAGACGCATTGCGTCCTCAAGCCGTCCGCGGTGAAGTGCGTTCACGCCTTCGGAGTCTGCGGGTACTGTGAGCGCTGCTTCGGATTCTTCGCCGCCAAACCGGCCGAGTACACCAGCGGCGCGGAGAACGAGCTGTGCCCGGCGGCCGCCCTCACCCGCAAGCACGTCAAGGGACAGTACCACGAATACACGGTCGACGAAGAGAAGTGCATTGCCTGCGGAAGATGCGTCAAGGGATGCCGAGTGCAGGGCAACAGTTCGCTCTTTCTGCAGGTCCGGCACGACCGCTGCCTGAACTGCAGCCAGTGCTCCATCGCGGAGGCCTGCCCGTCCCATGCGTTTGTGCGCGTGCCGGCAAGCACCCCGTACATCAGGCCCAAGATCAAGCCGAGCGACGCCCAGCCGAGGGACAAAGCCAGTTGAAGCGGAAGTCGTTCCTGAGCCTCTTACTCATATTCATTGCGCTGCTCGGCGTTGCGTTGGGGCTGGGGGTCTCGCTTCACTTCCAACGGACGGAGACGGCCAGAGACGCAAAAGCCCCGCCCCAGCGGTTCCCGCGCCCCCAACTCCCCCGCACATACGCAGAGCCCGTCACGGCATACCCGGGCCCGCGCGGCACCACGCACGAATACATCGACACCGCCGTGCTGCTCGGGGCGCTGGCGCTGGCTGCCTATCTTGTGCTCAAGAGGCGCTCACGCCGGGGGCTCTTTGTTCTGATGCTGTTCACGCTCGCCTACTTCGGCTTCTATCGCGGGGGGTGCGTGTGCCCGATCGGTGCCATCCAGCACGTGGTCTCGGCCCTGTTCCACGCCGGCTATCTCATCCCCGTCACGGTCCTGCTGTTCTTCGTGCTGCCGCTCATCTTCGCTCTTTTCGTCGGCAGGGTCTTCTGTTCATCGGTCTGCCCGATCGGGACGGCGCAGGATCTGGTGCTGATCCGTCCGATGCAGGTCCCGTCCTGGCTGGAGCACGGGCTGGGGCTCTTTGCGTACGTCTATCTGGGCCTGGCTGTATTGTTCGCCGCGACCGGCGCGGGGTATGTGATCTGCATGTACGATCCCTTCGTCGCATTCTTCCGGCTCAGCGGCACAATGAACATGCTGGTGCTGGGCGCAAGTTTCCTGCTGATCGCGATGTTCATTGGACGGCCCTACTGCCGCTACCTGTGCCCATACGGCGTGTTGCTGAGATTGCTTTCGAAGGTCTCTCTGTCGCACGCAACCATCACGCCCGACGAATGTGTCCAATGCCGGCTCTGCGAGGATGCGTGTCCCTTCGGCGCGATCCGAAAGCCGACTGAAGACACGCCCCACGTGCCTCGTGGGACGGGGAAGGTCCGTCTGGGGCTGCTGATTCTGGCGCTGCCCGCGATCATCGCGCTCGGCGTGCTGCTGGGCCACACGTCGAGTCGCGCGTTAGCCGGAATGCATCCCACCGTGCGCCAGGCGTGGGCGGTTCGGCGTGACGAGGCCATGAAGGAAACATCGGACGAAGAGCAGGACCCCAGCGCGCTGGCGCTGCTGAGGACCGGAAAGACGCCCGAACAGCTCTATGCGATCGAGGCGAGCGTGCTGAGGCAGTTCGAGGTTGGCAGTTCGGTGCTGGGGGCGTGGGTCGGGCTGGTGATTGGGGTCAAGCTCATCGCGCTTTCCGTCCGGCGCAAACGGACGGACCACGAGGCCGATCCGGGCCAGTGCGTCGCGTGCGGCCGGTGCTTCGCGTACTGCCCCAGGGAACATCTGCGCCTGAAGGAGCTTCGGGGCGAGTTGCCCGGCGCCAAGGGCGGACAGACCACGTGAGCAAAGAAGACATACCAGAACAGAAGCTGCAGCGCTACGGACGGGCGTCCTATCGGGCCGCCGTCAGAACGGCTATCGTTGCAGGGGGCTTCTGTCTGCTCGTCCTGGGTGTCCTGGCGGACAACTACTTCCGAGGTGAAGTGCTTCGCAAGGAGATCCTCGGCACGCCGCAGGAAAGCCATCTCGCATCGCTGAGGGCGGATGTCGTCACGCGCCCCGAGGATCAAAAACTCCGGGATCAGGCCCACTCGTATGACCTGGCTCTGCGGAAGGCGCTTGTCCGGAACACCCGGCTCGCGCGGCAAGGCTCCTGGCTGCTCCTGGGCGGAAGCGTGGTTTTTCTGTCGGCGCTCCTGTATGCGGCCGCGTTTCGCAAGCAACTCCCCGCGCCGCCGAAGTCCGGCGACCGTGGCGAAGGCCTGCAACTCGCCGCGCGCGCCCGGTGGTCCGTGGCGGCGGCCGCCGTGGTGCTGCTGATCGCGGGCATCACGGCCGGGCTGACGTCCCCGGGTCCGCCCGAGGAAGCAGCACGCCGCCTGGCCGATCCGGCCAAGCAATGGCCCCGTTTTCGGGGGCCGGGCGGTCTGGGGATCTCGGCCTACGCCAATATCCCCAGGAAATGGGACGGCACGACCGGCGAGGGCATCCTCTGGAAGACGAGGGTGCCGCTGCCGGGGCAGAATTCGCCCATTGTGTGGGAAGACCGCGTGTTTCTGTGCGGCGCGAACAAGACACGTCGGGAGGTCTACTGCTTCGACGCGGACACCGGAGAACTGCTCTGGCAAAGGCCGGTCGAAGGCGTCCCGGGCAGTCCCCAGGAGCCGCCCAAAATCGATAACATGACCGGATACGCCGCGCCGACAATGGCGACCGACGGCCGCCGCGTCTACGCCATGTTCACCAACGGCGATCTCGCCGCGTTCGATTTCGTGGGCCGGAAACTGTGGGCTCAGAACTTCGACACCACCGAGAACATGTACGGCCATGCCGCTTCGCTCACCACGTACGGGCCGCTGCTTATCATCCAACTCGACCGGGGCAAGTCGAAAGACGAGGCCGACTCGTACATCCTGGCGTTGAAGGGCGCCTCGGGGGAAACCGTATGGGAGACCAGAGACCGCCCCGTCGACAACTCGTGGAGCTCACCGATCATCATCCGGGCGGAAAAGGGGGAGCAGATCATCGCCTGCGGGAGCCCGTGGATCATCGCGTACAACCCGGCCACCGGCGAAGAGATCTGGAGGGCGAAAGCCTTCGAGGAAGACATCGACATAGGCCCTTCGCCCGTGTTCGCGGGCGGCCTGGTCATCGCCTGTAACACGGAGTCCCACCTGGTCGGCATACGACCGGACGGACGCGGCGACGTCACCCAGACCCACATCGTCTACAAGATCAGTGACTACATGCCGGATATCGCCAGCCCGCTGGGCACCGGCACGCTCACTTTCCTGGTCAACGGCCCGGCGCTGACCTGTCACGACGCCAGGACCGGAAAGCTCCTCTGGGAGCACGAGTTCGAAGACAGCTTCTATTCCTCGCCCAGCCTTGTCGGCGACCTCGTCTACATGATGGACGCGAAAGGCGTGATGCACATCTTCAAGGCGAACAACCGAGAGAAATACGAGCCGGTGGGCCAGGCCCGCGTGGGCGAAGACGTCAGCACCTGCCCGGCGTTCATGGACGGCCGCGTCTACATCCGGGGCGCGAAACACCTGTTCTGCATAGGGAACGCGGATGACGGTGACTGAGCAGACGCCCGACACCGAAGAGATCGACCTGGCCTGCGTCGATCAGATCGTAGAAGAGACCGGACCCGGCCGCGAGAATCTCATCCACATACTCCAGGCGATCCAACACCGCTTTCGTTATCTGCCCAGGGCAGCCCTGGTGCGCGTCTGCGAACTCACTGAAATCACACCGGCCGACATCGCCGGCGTCTCCACGTTCTATTCGCAGTTCCGCCATCGGCCTGTCGGCGAGCACGTCATCAACGTCTGCCACGGGACCGCCTGTCACGTCAAGGGAGCACAGGGCGTCACCGACGCGCTCTACCGCCATCTGGCCATCCCCGAAGATGACGACACCGACCCGGACGGCGTGTTTACCATCCAGAAGGTCGCCTGCGTCGGCTGCTGCACCCTGGCTCCGGTGATGCAGATCGACGGGCTGACCTACGGCCACCTCACGCCGGACACGGTCTGCGACGCGCTCGGCGACTTCTTGAGGCTGAAAGAGCTCGGCGTGCTCGAACAACCCGCGGAGAGCCCCCTCGACAACCCGCACGGGCTTGCCGAAGTCCGGATCGCGCTCGACTCGTGCTGCGTCGCCGGCGGCAGGCGCAAAGTCTACGACGCCTTCGAAAAGGCCATCCGCCGAACCGGTGTCCCCGCCGTCGTCAAGCGCGTCGGCTGCGTCAGCATGTGCCACCAGGTCCCGCTCGTCGAACTGGCTCTGCCCGGCCGGCAGCCGATCCTCTACGCACGCGTCCGGCCGGACGACGCCGAGCAGATTCTGCTCCGGCACTTCGAGCCGTCCGGCATCGTCAAGAAAACGTCGCTCGCCGTCTCAAGTGCTCTCGAAAAGCTGCTGACCGACGAGGCCTGGGAGCCGGTGGCCCGCTACGCCGTCGACGTCCGCGATCCGCCCATCTCCAAGTTCATCGGGCCGCAGAAGCACATCGCCATCGAGGACTCCGCCCGCGTCGACCCCATCAGCCTCGACGAATACGTCCGGGGCGGCGGCTTCGACGCCCTGCGACGATGCCTCAAAGAAAAAGAGCCCGAGGAGATCATCGAGGAGGTCAACAACTCCGGGCTTCGGGGCAGAGGCGGCGCGGGGTTCCCGACCGGGCTCAAGTGGGAGATCGTCCGCGCCGCGCCCGGCGACACGAAATACGTCGTGTGCAACGGCGACGAGGGCGACCCCGGCGCGTTCATGGACCGGATGCTGCTCGAGTCGTGCCCGTTCCGTGTGCTCGAGGGCATTGCGATCGGCGCGTTCGCCGTCGGCGCGAACGACGCCACGATCTACGTCCGAGCCGAGTACCCCTTCGCCGTGCGCCGGCTGCGGGAAGCCATTCGACAGTGCAAGGAACAAGGCTTCCTGGGGCCGAATACCTGCGGCAGCGGCTTCGGCCTCGAGCTCCACATCATGGAAGGAGCCGGCGCGTTTGTCTGCGGCGAGGAGACGGCGCTCATTGCGTCCATCGAGGGCCGCCGCGGAATGCCCCGGCTCCGCCCGCCCTACCCGTCCGAGCGCGGGTTGTGGGGCCGGCCGACGCTGATCAATAATGTCGAGACGTTCGCGCTGGTGCCGTGGATCATTCGGAACGGCGCCGGCGCGTTCGCCGCCCTGGGCACGCCGCAGAGCCGCGGCACCAAGGTCTTCGCCCTCGCGGGCAAGGTGGCGCGAGGCGGGCTGATCGAGGTGCCGATGGGCGTTACCATCCGCGAGATCGTCGAGGAGATCGGCGACGGCATCGCGGACGGCAAGCGCTTCAAGGCCATTCAGATCGGCGGGCCGTCCGGCGGCTGCGTCCCCGCCAGCCTCGCCGACATCCCCATCGAATACGAAGACCTCGCCGAGGTCGGCGCGATCATGGGCTCCGGCGGGCTCGTCGTGCTTGACGAAGACGACTGCATGGTGGACGTCGCCCGCTATTTCCTCCAGTTCACCCAGGACCAGTCCTGCGGCAAGTGCTCGTTTTGCCGGATCGGGACTCGCCGCATGCTGGACATCCTGGACCGCCTCTGCACCGGTCAAGGCCGTAGGGACGATCTGGAATTGCTGGAGGGGCTGTGCCACGCCGTCATGAAAGGCAGCCTGTGTGGGCTGGGCTCGACCGCGCCGAACCCGGTCCTCACCACGCTGAAGTATTTCCGCGACGAGTACGAAGCGCACCTCGAGGGCCGATGCCCGGCGGGGAGGTGCAAGGCACTGATCACGTATTCGGTGACCGACGATTGTATCGGCTGCACGCGCTGCGCCCAGCATTGCCCCGCCGACGCGATCGAGATGAAGCCCTACGAGAAGCAGGAAATCGACCCCGAGAAATGCATCCGGTGCGATACGTGCCGGCAGGTCTGTCCAGTGGATGCAATAAAGGTCGAGTGAAAGATGAACAACGCTCAACATTCAACGTCCAACGTCCAACGTTCAACGGAGGAGCACAAGATGGCTCAGGGGGCAAAGAAATTTGACTTGGAGGAGAGGCTGCTTGAGTTCGCCGCGCGAATCATCCGGCTCGCCGAGAGCCTGCCCAACACACGAGCGGGGAACCACGTGGCGAGTCAGTTGCTTCGCTCGGGGACGTCGCCGTTGCCCAATCATGCGGAAGCCCAGGCGGCTGAGTCAAGGAAGGACTTCGTGCACAAGCTCAGAATCTGTCACAAGGAACTCCGAGAGGTGTATCGATGGCTGCTGCTCTGCAAAAGGGTGCCGCTCGTCAAGTCCCACTGCAAACTTGATCCAATCATCAAAGAGACCGACGAGTTGATCGCTATCTTCTTCAGCAACATCCGAACTGCCAGGAAGGGATCGAAGCAGTGAACTTGGATGTTGAGCGTTGGACGTTGAGTGTTGGATGTTGAGTCTTCTCGGATAGGAACCGCATGCCGAAGCTGACGATAGACGACACGCCCGTCCAGGTCGAGCCGGGTGCGACGATCCTCGACGCCGCCCGGAAACTCGGGATCGGCATCCCCACGCTCTGCTTCCTCGAAGGCCATCCGCCTCAGACCTCGTGCATGGTCTGCCTCGTCAAGGTCGACGGCGACGACAAGCTTCTCCCGGCCTGCGCCACCAGGGTGCGGGACGGCATGCGGGTGGAAAGCGAATGTGACGAGGTCAGGCATGCCCGGCGGACGGCGCTCGAACTGCTCCTGAGCGACCACCTCGGCGACTGTATCGCCCCGTGCCAGGCCGCGTGCCCGGCGCACATCGACATCCCCCTGATGATCCGGCAGATCGCCGCGGGCCGGCGTATCGCGGCCGGCACGACGGACCGCTGCCGCACCTGCCACGCGCCGTGCGAGAAGGTCTGCCGGCGCGCCGTCAAGGACGCCGCCGTCTCAATCCGCCTGCTCGGATGCTGGGTCGCCGGCGCCTCCGGGCCGGGCACGCAGGTGCCTGCCGCGACACCGGAGAAGCAGTTCTCGGTCCACATCGGCCGCGTAGACCCCGCCGAGATCGGCGACTTCATGGCCGGAGCGAGCGAGGAGAACCGAGTCCGGCCCGCAAACGGTGCGTCCTTTACCGAGGACGAGGCTCGCAGGGAGGCGCTTCGCTGCCTCCACTGCGACTGCCGCAGGCAGACGGACTGCAAGCTGAGGAAGTACGCCGCCATTTACGGCGCAAGCCCGGCCAAGTACAAAGGTGAGCGGCGGCGGTTCCTACAGGCCTTTCATCCCGAGAACGTCATTTACGAACCGGGGAAGTGTATCGCATGCGGCTTGTGCGTTCAAATCACCCAGGAGGCGGCCGAACCCCTGGGCCTGACGTTCATCGGCCGAGGCTTCAACGTCAAGGTGGCCGTTCCCTTTGACCGGTCGCTCGAGGAAGGCCTGCGCCGCGCCGCGGCGGAATGCGTGGCGGCCTGCCCGACCGGCGCGCTCGCATTCAAAGACGATACCCAGGAGGCCTAGCGCTTGAGAGTGGCCTACATAACGGCCGGCGCCGGCGGGATGTACTGCGGAGCATGCTGCCGCGACGCCAACCTGGCCCACGAGCTGGTCGCGCGAGGCTGCGACGTTCAATTCATCCCCTTGTACACTCCGCTGAAGCTGGAACGCGATGCGCCGCCGGGAACCACCCGGACCTTCTTCGGCGGGATCAACGTCTACCTCCAGCAACACATCCCCATCTTCCGCCACACGCCCCGCCCCCTCGACCGGCTGCTGGACAGCAGCCCGCTGCTGAACTGGGCTTCGAAGTTCGCCGTGCAGACCCGAGCGGAGGCGCTGGGGCCGATGACCCTGTCCATGCTTCGGGGCGAACAAGGCCGACAGCGGAAAGAGCTGGAACGACTGCTGAATTTCCTGGAAGCACCACTCCGCCCGGACGTGGTCAACATCACGAACATGCTCCTTTCGGGCATTGTCCCGGCGCTCAAGGAGCGGTTCCCGGTTCCCGTTGTGTGCACCGTTCAGGGCGAGGACGACTTCGTGAGGGATATGCCCGAGCCGTACCGATCCCAGGTCCGCGACGTGATGCGAAAGAATGCCCGTGAGATCGAACTGTTCATCTCGCCCAGCGGGGCGTATGTGACGAAAATGGCGGAGTTCCTTGACGTGCCACGGGACACCATCAAGGTCGTGCCCACCGGAATCGATGTCGACAAGTACCCCTCCGCATCGTCGCGGCCGCGCGATCCGTTCACGGTGGGGTACCTTTCGCGCATCACGCCCGGCAAGGGTCTCGATGTCCTGGTGGAGGCGGTGGCAATCCTCGTGGGGGAGCAGAAGAGGAACGTCCGGCTGAACGTTGCCGGGCAGATCGTGGATCGCAAGTTCTGGAGACGGGTCCGGGCTGCGGTCAAGCGAGCAAGCCTGACGGCGCGTTTCTCGTATTCCGACGCGCCTGATCTTCGGAGCAAGGTCGCGTTCCTTCAAGGCTGCAGCGCCTTCGCGCAGCCCGGCAGGTCCGCGGAGATCCGCGCGACCGCGGCGATCGAGGCGATGGCGGTTGGCGTGCCGGTGGTCGTTCCCGATCTGGGCGTGTTTCCGGAGATCATCCAACAAACGGGCGGCGGGGTCCTGTTTCCGCCGGGCGATGCGGAGCGGATGGCGGAGGAACTGGCAGCATTGATGGACAATCCCGAAAAAGCGGATGCGTTGGGCCTTGCGGGGCGCCGGGCAATTCGCATACACTACTCGGCCGCCGCGATGGCGGACAGGACTCTCGAGCTTTATGCCGGCCTGCGCAGGAGAGGAGAATGATGAGGGTATTCAGCAGCGCACTGTGCATCATCGTGGTGGCGGCGGCCGCGCCCGCGGCGGGGCAGCAGGCAGTCGGCTGGCGAACGGACGGCACGGGCAAGTACCCCTCAGCCACGCCGCCGACCGAATGGTCGCCAACGAAGAACGTCGTCTGGAGAACCAGGATGCCGTCCTGGAGCAACGCCACGCCGGTGGTGGTGGGCGACAGAATCTTCGTCTGTTCCGAGCCGGCCACGCTGGTCTGCGTCAATGCGGCGGACGGCACAATCCGATGGACAAAGCCCAACACCTACGCAGACGTACTGCCGCCGGAGGTGTGGGCTCAAGCACAGGAGGACATTCCGAAGGCCAAGAAGGTCCAGCGGGAGATCCAGGCGACCCGGAAGGAGATGGGCAAGCTCGCCAGGGCCCTGAGGAAGAAGCGCGATGACGCCGAGGCCAAGAAGAAGCTCGCCGACCTCAGGGCGAAGATGCCGGAGCTCGTGAAGCAGTTCAACGCCGTCGCGACGTATCTCAGACCGCCGACGAACAAGACCAACGGCTATTCCTCCTGCACGCCGGTAAGCGATGGTCGGCACGTCTACGCGCTGTACGGCAACGGCGTGGCGGCGTGCTACGATCTGGACGGCAACCGCAAGTGGGGCCGGTGGATCGAGAAGCCGCTGAACCCCTCGAACTGGGGCCACAGCACCTCGCCCGCGCTGGCCGGCGGCAAGCTGCTCATCCACCTCCGCGACCTGGTCGCCCTCGACAAGAACACCGGCAAGGAGGTGTGGCGCGCCAAATGCCGCGCCAATTGGGGCTCCCCCGTCGTCACGCGCGTGGGCAGAGCGGACGTGGTCGTGACCCCTGGCGGAGATGTCGTAGGAACGGAGGACGGCAAGATCTTGGCAAAAGGTCTCGGGCGCCTCACGTACTGCGCGCCGATTGTCAACAACGGCGTTGTGTACTTCATCCAGGCGGGGGGCCGCGCGTCCAAGCTCTCGGCTGCGGCGGACGGAAAGGTCACGGTCAAGCCGCTCTGGACAACCCGCCCGAAGAAAGACCGGTACTATGCTTCCCCGGTCCTCCACGACGGCCTGATCTACACGATCGACCAGAAGACGCACTTCAGCATCATCGACGCCAAAGACGGCAAGGTCGTTCACCAGAAACCGCTCAACTTCGGGAAGAGAGGACAGGCCTACCAGAGTGTGACGCTCGGCGGCAAGTTCATATTCCTGAGCCGGCAGGACGGGACGACGGTCGTCCTCGAGCCAAGCCGTCAGCCGAAGCAGGTCGCGGAAAACAAGCTCGAGACGTTCCGCGCCAGCATCGTCTGCGTCGCCGACCGAATCTACATCCGGACGGTCAGCCACTTGTACTGCATAGGCAGCAAATGACCAGCATCATCTCAAGAAGCCACCCCCGCGATCCGGAGAAGACGGCCTACGAGGACGCCCTCGCCAGGCTGTTCGCCGAGCGGGCCGGCGCGTCGGTGCTGATCGTCCCGCACCTCTACCACCTGGCCGAGGACGACGCGGTGTGGACGGAGCTGGCCCGAGCCGGCGGACCGCTGCTCGTGCTGGCCTGGCTGTATCCGCGCCCGGCGGAGTGGCTGCTTCGGCGGCACGGGCTCGGTCAGGCGGGCCTGCGGACGTTCGACATGGGCGCCTACGACCGACCCCAAGTGTGCTTCGAGGCGGCCACCAAAGACCTCGAGCCGGCGCCCGGCAAGGGGATGATACGTGACCTCGGCTCCCCGCCCGCCAGCCGCTGGTATCCGGTGATTGACTACTCCCGCTGCGCGGGCTGCAAACAGTGCATGCAGTTCTGCCTGTTCGGGGTGTACGAACTGGACGCCGCGGAAACGGTGCGGGCCACGCACCCCGACAACTGCAAGCCGGGCTGCCCCGCCTGCGCACGGATCTGCCCGGAAGGCGCCATCATGTTCCCACTGTGCGACAAGGACGAGGCCATCGCCGGCGCACCGCAGAAGTTCGTCAGCCCGCACGCAGCCGCGCAGAAGAAGTTCGAGAAGCGGACGCGCCGCCCGCACCCACAGCCCCAAGCCGCCGATGACCTCGACGCGCTGATCGACGACCTCGACCGGCTCACTGAGGGGACACCGTAATTGGGCGCGCCGAACGGACCTGCCGTGGTGCTCACCGCGGACCGAACGCTCACGGCCGACTACCGGCTGCTCTTCGACGGGATCCTCGCCGCCAGCCAGACTACCACCACGCCCTCCCCCATTCTCCGCGCTTTCCTGCTCCCCCGCGCCCGGCGCGGACAGATGCGGGGACAAGTCGCGCCGCTCGGCCTGCGCCGGGTCGAAGCCGCACTGCTTGACGGCGGCTTCGGCGCGCACGAAGTCGCTGTGGCGGACCAAGACCACCTGGCCCAGGTCATCGGCCGCGGCACGCGCGCCGTCGGTGTGTCCACGGGTGAGCCCACCGGCATCGGGATGAGCACGACGACGGTGCGCGCGATTGCCGGCGGAAAAGCGTACCCGTCCGTGATGTTCTCCAGCCTGATGAAGGACGTACGCAGCGCCGTCGAGGCGAGCGGCGCCGGTGCAAAAGTCGTGGCGGGCGGGCCGGGCGCATGGCAGTTGGTGCGGCGGCCCGACCGAAGACGCGAGCTCGGCATCGACCACGTGATCACCGGCTACGCCGAGGGAAACGTGGCGGACGTGTTCCGGGCGCTGAGCCAGGGAGACAGCCTGCCGGAGGTCATCTCGGGTGAGGGCGTTCCCGCGTCAGAGATCCCGCGCATGCGCGGCGCCAGCACGATGGGCGTTGTGGAGATCAGCCGCGGCTGCGGGCTGGGATGCTCGTTTTGTACAATAGCTCACACGCCGATGGAGCATCTGCCGGAAGCCACCATCGTTGCCGACGTCGAGACGAACCTCGCCGCCGGCCTGAACGACATCTGCGTGATAAGCGAGGACCTGTTTCGCTACGGAGCGGAAGGATTGCAGGCGAGACCACAGGCGCTCATCTCGCTCTTGTCCCGGCTGCGCGGGATTGACGGGCTCGGGATCATTCAGACCGACCACGGCAACATCGTGAGTGTGTCGCAGTACTCCGACGACGAGCTCGCCGAGGTGCGCAACCTCCTTGTCGGATCAACCGGCCAGCAGCACCCGTGGGTGAACCTGGGCGTTGAAACCGCTTCCGGCGCTCTGCTTGAGGCGAACGGATGTGCGCCGAAGATGGGGCTGTATTCCGCGGCGGAGTGGGCCGACGCCTGCACCACGCAGTTGAAGCGGCTCTGCCGCGCCGGGTTCTGCCCAATAGCGAGCATCGTCGTCGGCCTGCCGGGAGAGACCCAGGAAGACATCCGCCGCACCGTGGCGTGGGTCCGGTCGATGTCGGACGAGAACCTTTCGATCTTCCCGCTGATTTACGCGCCCATCAATGGCACACCTCCGCCCACGGCCCGAAGCCTCAGCCGGCTCCAGTGGCAACTGATCCGGACGTGTTACCGGCTCAACTTCAAACGGATTCCGAGAATGTACTGGGACAGCCAGCGCGCGGCCCGGGTGGGCTTGGCAAGGCGGTGTCTGATGCAGGTGCTCGGCCGCGGGCAGGCGTTGCTGTGGAAGGTGCTGCTCGCCTGGCGCTCGAGGAGGGGCCGCGATGCCGGAGCAGATTGACGCCGGCCGGCTCCGGGCCGCGCTGCACACCGCGCTCGGTCAACTCCTCGACCAGATGCACCCCGATGGCTACTGGGAGGGCGAGCTGTCATCGTCAGCCCTGGCGACCGCGACGGCGGTCAGCGCCCTCGCCGTCAACGACCGTGACCGCTTCGGCGAACTCATCGACCTTGGCGCCGCCTGGCTCGTCAAAGACCAAAACGGCGACGGCGGTTGGGGCGACAGCCCGCAAAGCCCGAGCAACCTGTCCACCACGCTGCTTGCCGTCGCGGCGCTCACACTCGCCGCCGAAGCCGGCCGGCGGCCACCGGCAACGTGTTCGTCTGTGCGCATAGACGAACACTCGCCCATCGAGGCGGCACGGGCCGCGCTGGGCAGGGGGCGGGAATACCTGTCACGCAACGCCGGCGCGTCCCCGCCTGAATGGATCGCAGCATTGAAGGACAGCTACGGCAAAGACCGCACGTTCGCCGTGCCCATCCTGTTGAACTGCGCCATCGCGGGGCTGGTACCGTGGGGGCAAATCCCGCGATTGCCGTTCGAGTTGGCCGTGCTGCCCCACGGGTCGTACAGGCTCCTCCGCCTGCACGTGGTGAGCTACGCACTGCCCGCACTGATCGCCATCGGGATCGCCCTGCACCACCGCAATCCGACGCGCAATCCGCTCTCCCGTGTCGCCCGCAAGCTGGCCGAGCCCGGCGCGCTCCGGAGACTCGAAGCCATCCAGCCGGCGAGCGGCGGGTTCCTCGAGGCGACACCCCTCACCAGCTTCGTGGCAATGAGCCTCGCCAGTGCATCGCGTGCGGACCATCCGGTCACGCAGAAGTGCCTGGACTTCATCGTCCGGTCGGCGCGGCCCGACGGAAGCTGGCCTATCGACAGCGACCTCTCGGTTTGGGTGACGACGAACGCACTGATCGCCCTCGACGCGGCCGGAGCGCTTTCCCACATCAACGCGGAGCGGACCCGCGGCTGGCTCCTTGGGCAACAACATCGTAGCGTCCATCCCTACACCCGTGCCGCGCCAGGCGGCTGGGCGTGGACACATCTCCCGGGCGGCGTCCCAGACGCCGATGACACGGCGCGGGCGATCCTCGCGCTCGAGAGAACAGCGGCACGCGCTGACCTCGCAGGGTGTTCGCCTGCCCTTCGACAAGCTCAGGGCGGTGAGCGAGGTCGAACCGCACGTGCAGGCGAACACCCTGCACCGGCCGTCTCCGCCGCTCTCGACTGGCTGCTTCGCCTCCAGAACGGCGACGGCGGCTGGCCCACGTTCTGCCGAGGCTGGGGGAAGCTGCCGTTCGACCGGAGTTCGCCCGACATCACCGCGCACGCTCTACAGGCGCTGAATGCGAGCAGATGGAGCGAACTCGGGCCCCGACTGCGGTCCGCCGTACGCCGCGGCCTCAACTACCTCCGCCAAGCTCAGCGCGCCGATGGCTCGTGGGTTCCGCTCTGGTTCGGGAATCAGTTCACGCCGGGCAAGTTGAATCCGGTTTTCGGAACGGCCGCCGTTCTGCCCGCGTTGTGTGAACTGGGCGAGCTTGACACCGCGGCAAGGGGCATCACATACCTGATCGACGTGCAGAATCCTGACAAAGGATGGGGCGGAGCGAAGGGCGTCGAGTCGTCTATCGAAGAGACCGCCGCTGTCGTGTCCGCCCTGGCACAAGCGCCGGAGGCCGGGGAAACAACCGCCGCGCTGTCGCGGGGAGCGCTGTATCTTCTGCGGAGGATAGAGGATGGCACGTGGTGTCGGGCCACTCCAATTGGGCTTTATTTCTCCAGCCTCTGGTATTCGGAGCGGTTTTATCCTATCATTTGGATGGTAGAAGCACTGGGGCGAGTCACGGGGGGGACGAGGACCCCGAATGGGTAGAAGTGCGCCGGCATCGACTAAGACACAGCCAGCCGAGACCAAACAAGTGCCGCAGGACGGCAAGGTCCGTGACGCCGTCCGCGAACTGGCCGCAGCGTCAGTGAAAGACATGGATGAGACGCTGCCCCCGCTGCGCGAGGAGCTCCAGCGCCAGGCGCTCGTCATCCTTGACCGGCTCTCCCTGCCGGAGAAGTACCTCGGATTCACGATGGTCGCCATAAGCAGCGCCTTCTGGCGACCCCAATTCGAGGCAGTGAGCTTCGACCGCCGCCTGCTGTTCCTGCCAAACTGCCTGCGAGACCGTGACGCCTGCCAGGGCGAGTTCGACAGCCGCGGCCTGCTGAACTGCGTCGGCTGCCGAGACTGTGTGGTCAGAGACATGAAGGAAGCCGCTGAGGCCCTCGGCTACCGCGTCCTCATCTTCGAGGGCACGCCGCCTGTGCTCTCTGAACTGACGGAATGCTCCGCCGACGCGATCCTCGGGGTGGCTTGTCTGGACTCGCTCGACAAGGCGTTCGACACCGCGAACCAGATGGGGGTCCCCAGTATCGCTGTGCCGCTACTCAGAGACGGCTGCGTGAATACGGCCGTCGAGACGGATCTCGTGCGGTCGTATCTCCGCGCGGCAGGCCCGGTGTCACCGACGAGGTCGCGGACCTATGTACCTTTGCTGCGCGAGAGCGTGCGGATCTTCGCGCCGGACAGCCTGGCCCAGCTTCTGTCGGACTGCGTGTCTGTGTCCGACAGGATGTCAACCACGGAGTCCGTTGCGCTGGAATGGATCGGCGCCGGCGGCAAGCGATTCAGGCCGTTCGTCACGCTCGCCGCCTACGCGGCCGGCAAGCACGGAAAGGACGTCTTTTCGGCGGACGCAGACCTCGGCGATCTCATCCCGATGTCCGTGAAACGCATCGCCGTAGCCATCGAGGTCCTGCACAAGGCTTCGCTGGTGCATGACGACATCGAGGATGGCGACCGCTTCCGGTACGGGCGGGAGACCATCCACCGAACACACGGCACCGGACCCGCCATCAACGTCGGTGATTTCCTGGTCGGTCTCGGATATCGGCTGATCTCGAAGCAAGCCGAGACGCTGGGAGCTGACTGCGTTGCGGACATCCTCGCCCAGCTTTCGGCCGCGCACCTGGACCTCTGCCGCGGGCAGGGCGCCGAGCTTCTCTGGCGAGACAACGGAAGCGCTCTGAAGCCCGTCGATGCGCTCTCGGCCTACGCACTGAAAACCGCTCCCGCGTTCGAGGCCGCGTTGTATGCCGGGCTCCGGGCGGCGGACGCCGACGTGGATGAGGGCGTGATCAAGAAGTTCTCCGTCTACCTGGGTGAAGCCTACCAGGTGCTCAACGACCTGCAAGACTGGCGCGAGCACAAAGGCAACAAGGTTGTGTCAGGACGCGACGTGGCCGTGGAGCACCCCACCCTGCTCCGCGCGTTTGCGCTCGAGGCCGGCGCGAAGCGCAGGCTCACTGACGCCCATGGAGACGCCGACAAGATCCGGTCGATCTACGAAGCATTCGGGGTGTTTGAGAAGGCCGAAGCCCTGGCGGAGAAGCTCCGGAGCCGCGCCATCGCACTTGCCGAATCGCTGGGAGACCCCGCCCTGAAGGACCTCCTGCTGTTCATCGTGCGCACGGTCGTGTGAACAAGCGTGAAGAAGGGATACCTCGAACTCCTCGATGAAAGACTGCATTCGGGTGCGGCCCGCCTGAGTCGAGGATTCGCGCGCAGCCGGAGCGAATACGTTCGCTCGAGGCAAATGCCCGACGGCGGCTTCTCCGGCCGCCTGGGCGGATCGGACATCTACTATACGGACTTCGCGCTGCGGACCTTGCTGCTGCTAGGGCCACAGAGCGTGGATCTGGCGCCTGTGGCGGGATACCTGTCGTCCTCGCCGTGCGAGCCGGCGGACCTGGCGGAGTGCTTCAATCTGTTGAACTGTCTCCGTATGCTGAGAGCGCACGGAAGCCCGGTCGAACTCGACACGACCCCGATCACAGCCACGCTGGCGGAGGCAAGAACGACCCCCTACAACGCCTTCCTGGCCGCGTTGTGCTGCGACATATTGGGAACTGAGATGCCCGGACATCGGGAGGCGGCGGCCGAGGTGTCGGCCATGCAATGCCCCGACGGCGGGTTCAGTGAGGTGTCGGGCGCGACGACCGGTCAGACCAATTCCACGTCGGCCGCAATCGCTTTCCTGACCATGAGTGATGCGCTCCAAGGCCAAGCGGCGCAAGCCGCGGTCAGCTTTCTCGCCGCGATGCAGACCGGTGGCGGCGGTTTCCTGGCTCACGCCGCCGCGCCGGAGCCGGATCTGCTATCCACTTTCACCGCTCTGACAGCGCTTTCCGACCTCGCCGCACTGGACCGGGCGGACCTTGCAGCCGCCGGGCGCTTTGTCCGGTCGCTGGCCGAACCAGCCGGCGGCTTCCGGTCCTGCGACTCCGACCCGGACGCCGACATCGAGTACACATACTACGGCGTGGCTGTGGTCGCTTTGTTGCGGGACTATGTCGCGACACGCGGCACGCAGAGCAGCCCCGGCATCCGGTCGCCTTAGCCGATCATCCCGGCAACGGACGTCTTCTGCAGGAACACCCCCACCAGCTTCTCGATACCAGCTTCGTCCTCGGAGTCGAAGCGGGCGAGCAGAGAGCTGTCGAGGTCCAGCACGCCGATGACGTTGCCGTCCACGAGCAGGGGCACCACGATCTCAGACCGCGAGGCGCTGTCGCACGCAATGTGCCCGGAGAACTTGCGCACGTCCTCGACAACCACGGTCGCCCGCTTCTCGGCGCTGGTCCCACAGACCCCCTGTCCGACCGGGATGCGCACGCATGCCGGCTTGCCCTGAAACGGCCCCAGGACAAGCTCATCGTCTTTCCGAACGTAGAACCCCGCCCAGTTGAGGTCCTGGAGTGCATGGAAGATGAATGACGAGAAGTTCGCCGCGTTGGCGAAGAAATCCCGCTCGCCGCCGAGCAGCGCGGACAACTCCGCGGCCAGGCTTGCATAGTGCTGCTGCTTGGTTCCCACGCGGGAATCGTAGCGTCGGCCTTCAGCGCAGTCAAGCGGTGCGCGTTGCACCAGGCCCCGCTCGGCTTGCGCGTTTCATTGGAAAAGGCTCCCGTGTAGAATGGACGTGGGCTGAGGCTCACAGCTTTTCGAGGAGCGGCCATGGCAAGCACAGGTGGTGATCTGATCCTGGCGGGCGTTACCAAGACGTATGTGCCCGCCCACGAAGTGCTGCGGGGCGTTTCGATGACGGCGCGGCCCGGCGAGACGGTGTCGGTCGTCGGTCCGTCCGGCTGCGGCAAGAGCACGCTGCTCAACATCATCGGCTCGCTCGACCAGCCGACCTCGGGGACTGTGGCGCTGGGAGACATCGACATTGCCGGGCTCTCCGGAGACGAGCTTGCCGCGTTCCGGTCGAACGAAGTCGGCTTCATTTTCCAGGATCACCATCTGCTCCCTCAACTGACCGCCCTTGAGAACGTACTGCTGCCCTCTCTCGCGGCGAGCCGCGGGGACGCAACGCCCCGAGCACGGGAGCTGCTCGGGCGGATCGGTTTGTCCGACCAGGCCGAATCTCTCCCCGCGCAGATGTCGGGCGGCGAGCGCCAGCGGGTTGCCGTGGCCCGGGCAATGATCAACGAACCGAAGTTGCTCCTGTGTGACGAACCGACCGGAAACCTGGACCGCGAGGCCGGCGAGAATGTGGTTTCGCTGTTCCTCGAGATGGCCGCCGAGAGCGGGGTTACCGTGGTGATGGTCACGCACAATCTGGACTTCGCCAGGGAGTTCTCGCGTTGTGTGGAGCTGCGCGGCGGACGGCTCACCGGGACAGAGCCGGCGGCGCGCTGAGCGGAGGGATCGCTTGAAGGCGAGACGGCTTGTCATCCGGAGCGTGCTCCACTACTGGAAGACGGGTGCGGTCGTCGCATTCGGCGTCGCCGTGGCCACAGCCGTCATCCTCGGCTCGCTGGTGGTCGGCGACTCCGTGACGGGCAGCGTCCGAAGGGTCGCGCGGACCAGGCTCGGGGAGATCGACGCGGCGCTCGTTTCACCGCGCTTCTGCAGAGAGTCCCTCGTCAAGGACATCGCCGCCTCCGTGGAGCCGAAGGACCGCGTACGTCGAATCGTTCCCGTCATCCTCGAGCAGGGGGCTCTTAAGAACGAAGAGACGGGCGGCGTCCTGCCGATCGTCAACGTGATCGGCATCGGCAGCGCCTTCTGGCAGTTATATCCGGGCGGGGCCAGCCCGGCGTTGGGCACGCGCCGGGCGGCCGTGAACGAGGCCCTCGCCTCTGACCTCGGACTTCACCGGGGGAGCGACATCCTCCTGACGGTCGGCCGCCGCGGCGCCGTGGCCTCTCAGACGCTCTTCGGGCGGCGCGAGCGCGAGGACACGGTTCGGACCCTCAGGCTCGAATTGGCAGCCATCCTGCCCGACCCGGCCGGGGGGGCGTTCTCACTGGCCCCGGGCACAGCCACGCCCAGGAATCTCTTTCTCTCGCGCGACTGGCTGGCCCGGCGGCTGGACAAGGCGGGGCACGTCAACGGGGTGCTCGTTCAGTCGTCACCCGCCGCGCGCGATAGAAACGATGGCCCGCTCAGGTCGGCGCTCCGATCCGTGTGCACCCTGGCAGACCACGGGCTGAGGATCGTGCCCAATGAGAAGCAGGGCTACTTGTCACTCGAGAGCGAGGCGTTGGTTCTCGTCGAGCGGCAGGTGGAGCAGGCGTTTGAGGCTGCCAAGCAGTCGGGCGCGCGATCGGCGCGCACGAGCGTGTACCTGGCGGACACGATTAGAATAAGGGACTCGAAGAAGCGTTCCATCGCCTACGCCGTCATCGCCGGTGTCGAGCCGCTGAAGCCGCTGCCGATGAAGCACGGTTGGGGCGGGGAGCTGGGGAATGAGTTCATGCTGCTCAACACTTGGGCGGCGATGGACCTCGGGGCGAAGCTGGGGGACCGGCTGGAGGTGCTGTATCGCGTCCCCGAGCGCGACGGCTCGTACACGAGCAAGACCCTTTCGCTCACGCTTCGCGGCGTCGTCGACCTGAAAGGGCCGGCCGCGGACCCCAAGCTCGTGCCCCGCTTCGAGGGCATAACAGAAGCCAAGACCATCGATGAGTGGGACCCGCCCTTCCCCATCGACCTGAAACACAAGACCAAGCTCGACGATGACTACTGGCTGGCATATCGCACCACGCCGAAGGCATTCGTGTCTCTTGAGGTCGCCCGGGCAATCTGGAAGGCCGGCTGGAGCGAGAACTGGGTCACGTCCGTTCGAATCGCGCCGCCGGACGGCCAGGATCTTCAGGCGTTTGAGAAGGAGTTTGCGGCGACACTTCTGAAGCGGCTCACCCCCGACGACGCGGGCCTGGCGTTTCGGCCCGTGCGCCGGCTGGCGGAGCAGGCGGCCAAAGGATCGACCGATTTCGCATGGCTTTTCCTGGGAATGAGCATGTTCCTGGTGTTCTCGGGCGCCGGGCTGGCGGGAATGCTGATGCGATTGGCGGTCGAACGCCGTGCAGCAGAGATGGGGATGATGCTGGCCTCCGGCTTCCGTGGCCGGGCCGCGGCGAGGCTGGTGCTGTGGGAAGGCGCCACGTTGTCGCTCGTCGGGGCTGTCGCCGGAGTGCCGCTCGGCGTGCTCTACGCGCACGGGATCATCCAGGCGCTGCGAACGTGGTGGATCGACGCGGTGCGGACGCCGGCTCTCTGGCTGCACGTGAAGCCAGGCACCATCCTGATCGGCTTCGGGTGCGGGCTCGCGGCCGGCCTGATTTCGGTGTGGTGGGGGGTGCGGCGGCTGCGCGGCCGGCGCGTCCTCGAGCTCCTGTCCGGCTGGCGGGCGATGGCAGCAGTGCCGACGGATAAGCGCGCTCGGCGCGCCGCCGTGGCTTTTCTCGCCGTCGCGCTCACGGCGGCCGCCGCGCTCGTGGTCCTGTCCGTGGGCACGGCAACAATCGAGCCGCCCGGAGCGTTTTTTGGGTGCGGAGCGGCCTTGCTGGTGGCAGGTCTGTCCGGATGTTACCTGTTGCTCGTCCGGATGCTTCATCAGCATGGAAACTCGTTATCGTTGGTGTTGCTGGCCATGCGGAACGCGGCAGCCCACCGGGGCCGGAGCATGCTCGCGGTCGGGCTGCTCGGCTGCGCGACGTTCGTCGTCGTAACGGTTGCCGCCAACGAGCGCGACTTCGGGCAAACAGACGTGGCGAACAGGTTGTCCGGAACCGGCGGCTTCTCGCTGCGGGCGGTGTCGGCGCTGCCGGTGCATTACGACTTCGGCACCAAGGCCGGCCGGGCCGCGCTGGGTTTCCCGGCCGAAGACGAGAAGATATGGGAGGGCGCACAGGTCTTCTCCTTCTTGATGTCTTCCGGCGAAGACATCAGTTGCCTGAATCTGGCGAAGCCTTCCGCACCGACTATCCTCGGAGTGCGCAAGCGGATGATCGAGCGCGGCGGCTTCTCCGTAAGAGTGCTGAAGCAGGAACGAGCGAAAAGCCCGTGGACGCTTCTGGCAGAGCCTGGGGTGCTCCCGATCCCGGCGTTCGGCGACAGCGAGAGCGTAAGGTGGCAGCTTCACAAGGGCCTGGGCGACGTCCGAACCGTGCCGGACGAGGCAGGCAGGCCGGTCGAAATGAGATTCGTGGGACTGGTGTCGGCCAGCATTCTGGCGGGCGAGCTACTGGTGTCTGAGGACAACTTCAGGGGGATGTATCCCGCGGAGACCGCGCCGCGCTATTTCCTGATCGACACTCCGCCCGGAATGTCGGACGAAGTGGCCGGGTCACTGCGGCGCAACCTGGGCGAGACGGGCGTGGAGGTCCGCAGCACCCGCGAGATACTGAACGACTTGATCGGGGTGCAAAACACGTACCTGATGACGTTCCTTGCGCTCGGCGGCTTGGGCGTGTTGCTGGGCACGGTTGGTCTGGTGGTAGTGCTGCTTCGGAACGCGCTGGAGCGGCGGGGGGAATTCGCGCTGATGCTCGCGACCGGATTCGGCAGGCCGTACCTGGCCGGCCTGCTGATCGTGGAAAACGCCGGGCTGCTGGTGGCGGGGTTGTTGTGTGGGACGGTTGCTGCGCTGGCTGCGGTCGCGCCCCAGCTCGCCTCCGTCGAGTCTCGGGTGAACTGGGCGGCGCTGTGTGCGCTGTTGCTTGGTATAATGGTGGCAGGGGTCGCCTCGTGCGCCGCCACGGCCGCGACGACCGTCAGGGGGAGATTGATCCGGGCATTGAGGGCCGAATAGGGCGACTCGAGGAGGAGCCGAGCATGAGGGTTCCCGCTGCACTCCTTGTCCTGACCGTTATGTTTGTCGCGCTTGCACCGAGCGGGCGCGCCCAGGCCACGGAGGACTGGCCGTCGTTCCGCGGCACGCCCGACATGGCCGGCGTGGCGCATTCCGCTCTGCCGGACAAGCTGGAACGGCTCTGGACGTACGAGGCCGGCTCGGCGGTCACCTCCACCGCTGCAATCGTCGGCGGCCGGGTATTCGTCGGGACGGACGACGGCGAAGTTCTGTGCCTGGACCTGAGAGACGGGAAGCGCCGATGGAAGTTCAAGGCCGGTGACACGATCTCCGCCTCGCCGTGTGTCGTGGGCGGGGTGGCGTATGTCGGCGACAAGGACGGGACCTTCTTCGCCCTGAACGCCGCCAACGGCGAGAAGCTGTGGCAGTTCAAAACGAAGGGCGAGATCATCTCCTCGGCAACGCCCGCGCCGGGCGTGGTGCTGTTTGGATCCTACGACAACCATCTGTATTGTCTCGATGCGAAGACGGGCGCGAAGAAATGGGCGTTCAAGGCCGACTCTTACGTGCACTGCTCGCCGTGCGTCGGCGGGAAGCTCGTCGCGATCGCCGGCTGCGACGGGGACGTCCGGATGATCGACCTGGACTCCGGCAAGGAACTGGCCGCGGCGCGCACGAACGGCAACTTCGCCGCGTGTCCGGCGTACAAGGACGGACACGTCTTCGCCGGCGATATGAGCGGGCAGTACTTCTGCGTGCGCTGTAAGGACGGCGAGATCGTGTGGAAGCGGGAAGACAAGGACGGCGGCGCCTGTTTTGCCGGCGCGGCGTTGGCGGGGGATTCCGTCATCTTCGCATCACGGGGCCGCAAGGTGTTCTGCCTCAGCCGCAAGGACGGCAAGGAGCTGTGGACCGCCCGCACAAAAGGTCAGATCGACTCGTCGCCGGTGGTGGCGGGTAAGACGGTTTACGTGGGCTCGACGGATGGGAATCTCTACGGGCTCCGACTGGCCGACGGAAAGCAGGTATGGAAGTTCGCCGCCGGCGCCGCGATCAGCGCCTCACCCGCCGTATCGCGGGCCCGCCTGGTCATAGGCACGGACGACGGCGCGGTCTACTGCCTGGGCGAGAAAGGAAGCTCCCTCCCGAAGAAGTGAAGCGGCCGTACGGCCGGCGGCCCCTGCGGAGTGCAGGAAACACATTCGACGAACTCCCCGTGTCGCGTTCCGTTCGCCGGCTACTTCAGATCGAAGCAGGCGAGCGAACTCTTGTTCCTGACGATGAGCTTGCCGTCCGCCACGATGGGCGCCGTCCAGCTCTGCCCGCCAAGCCCGGCCAGCCGGCCCAGCTCCTTGTACCGGTCGGGCGACATCTCGCACATCGTGATGCCGCCGCGCCGCCCGTCGACGGCGATCAGCGCGCCGTCCACGCCGACCACTCCGCCCTTCTCGTACCCCCGGGTCTGCCACTTCGTCGCGCCGGTCTTCCAGTCCATGCAGACCAGTTGCCCGCTGCTGGTCGAGCCGTAGAGGTAGCCGTCCAGGAGGATGGGCGTGCTGAAGTGCGATTGCATCGTCTTGTTTTGCCAGACGGGCCTCACCTGCTTGCCGGAGATCTTGAGCAGCGCGCAGCCGCGCCCGTAGTTGCTCGTGAT